>CAYYJK010000522.1:0-1506 GCA_964472185.1 uncultured Prosthecobacter sp. | reverse complement strand
CCGCGCGTCATGCGCCTGTCGCGCAAGGCCATCGGACTTGCCTCGGCTGCTGCCTTCGCGCTGGTCGGCGGCGTTCTGATCTATGCCCTCCAGCCCCAGGGCCGAACAGGCGCCGAAGAACTCTACAACACCGATGGTGTCGCCGTGGCCGACAATCTCACCGGCGCGCCCAAGGACTATGGCCAGGTGCCCAAGCTCGGTCCTCCGCTCCCCGGTGACCTCGGCAAGCCGATCCTCGATGCCCAGAAGCGCGGCGATGTGGCGGCCCTGCCGCCGGTCGGTTCCGGGCCTGCGCCAAATCCCGCTGCCGATGCAGCCGCAGCCGCTAGGCAGCGCGCAGAGCAGGAACGCGAAGCGGCTCGCGGTAGCCGTCTGTTCTTCGCAGGTGGCACAACCGGCTCGGTTGGCGGGAGCCTGGCCAGCCCGCCTGCAGGAGGCGACCCGCCAAGCTCTGCGCCCGCTACGGCCCCTTCTTCCGATGCCGCGCGCCGGCAGGCCTTTCTCGAGCGCGCCAGCGACCGGCGGACGGTCTCGAGCGAACGGCTTGTGGGGCTTGCCGCCCCTGCCATCCTCCAGGCAGGCTCGGTCATCCCGGCAGCCCTGATCACCGGCATCCGTTCGGACCTGCCCGGGCTGGTTACGGCCCAGGTGACCCAGAACGTCTATGACAGTCCGACGGGACGGATACTCCTGATCCCGCAAGGCGCGCGGCTGATCGGGGACTACGACGCTGATGTCGCCTTCGGCCAGAACCGGGTCCTGCTCGCCTGGAACCGGCTGATCCTGCCTGATGGCCGCTCGGTCGTGCTCGAGCGGCAGCCTGCCGCCGACACGCAAGGTTTTGCCGGGTTGCAGGATGGCACTGATTACCACTGGGGCGGGGTACTCAAGGCCGCGCTGGTCTCGACCCTGCTCGGCGCCGGCGCTGAACTGGGTTCCGGCAATGATGGCAATCTGGCCCGTGCCTTCCGGCGCGGGACGCAAAACAGCATCAATCGTGCCGGCGAGCAGATCGTCAGCCGCGAACTCAACGTCCGGCCGACGCTGACCATCCGGCCCGGCTTTCCGGTGCGGGTGCTGGTGACGCGCGACCTTATTCTGGGAGAGGGCCAATGACCCGCCTGAAGCTGTCGGACATTGCCGACGAAAAACCGGTCCGGCTGACGATCGAGCTGCCGGCGCGACTGCACCGCGAGCTGCTGGCCTATGCGGCGGCAGTCAATGGCGGGGCTGCGGCGGGTGCGCCGACTGTCGAACGCCTGATCGTGCCGATGCTGGAACGATTCATCGCCAGCGACCGCGCCTTTGCCAAAGCGAGACGCGTTCAGGCCGGATAACGCTCGTTGATCATCGTGAAAAAGCGGTGCAGCGCGGGGTTCTCGTTATCCTCGCGCCAGTAGACCGCAAAGTCGATCCGGGCCGTGCCGCCGTTGTCATAGATGTCCCGGAATTGCAGTTCCGGCCAGGTGACGCCCATCGAGGCTTCGGTGACAATGGTTATGAACC
>CAYYJK010000521.1:0-1542 GCA_964472185.1 uncultured Prosthecobacter sp. | reverse complement strand
GCGGTGGGCGCGCAGATGGGCGAGCAGGCGCAGGCCGAGCTGGCGGTTGGGGGAATCCACGCGCACGGCAAAGGGCTGCACGGCGCGGGCCTTGTCGGCCGGCAGCGGCACGGCCTCGAAATGGTCGCCCAGGTGCTGCAGGTTGATCCGGTACACGACGGCGGCGTCCAGGGAGCCGGTGCGCAGCTGGTTGACCAGGAAGTCGCCGGTCGGCACCTGGCTGGAGGCGTTCTTGCTCACGCTTTCCCACAGGTTGAGGGACTGCAGCATGCCCTGGGTCATGAAGCCCAGAGTGGACTGTTCAGCGTTGCAGAGGCCGACCCGCAGGCCGGGCCGCGCCAGGTCCGCCAGGGTCCGGATGCCCTTGGGGTTGCCCTTGGGCACGGCGATGACGATCTCCGTCTCGGTGAGCAGAACAGCCTCCGGAAAGTGTTTGGCCACCGGTGGCACGAAACAGACGTCGCAGGCATAGTAGACGTCGGGAAACTTCGGGCTGCGGCTGTCGGCCATGGTCTTCATGGCGGCGCAGAGGATGCCGCAGCCGTTGTAGACGGTGGTGACGCTGATGCCTTCGCGGTTGGCGAAGTCCTGGACGAGTTGTTCGATCGCCGGCCGGTTGACGCCGCCGCTGTACAGCACCAGTTCGGGCTTGGCGATCCAGACGTCGCCGCCCGCCGGCTGGAAACCGCTCCGGGCAAACTGGGCGCCGCCCTTTTCCGGCGCGGCCAGGTAGCGGGCGAATTTCAGCGCTTCGGCGGCGTTGCCGGCGGAGGTCAGCACCGTCGCGCTGGCCTTCTCCGCATGGCCCGACAGTTCGGGCAGCGGCAGTGCCTCCAGCCCGTCGAACTGCGCGACGGTGCTGTCCCAGACCAGCGCGGCATCCACCGCGCCGAGCCGGGTGTCGGCGGCGATTTCGGTGACGGTGGGTTTCATCACCGCGGCTTTGCCGGCCAGCGGCTGCCAGCGTGCGCCGAGCAGTTTCTGGCCGACTTTGCCGATGCTGGCGGCTTCGGGATTGGGCAGGGCCAGCCGGATGCCGGGGCGCTCGAGATCGGTCAGGCTGCGGATCTGCTTGGGGTTGCCCCGGGCGACGGCGATGACCGGGTGCTGCAGGGCCACCGGCAGGACTTCCCGGATGACGCCGAGTTTGCCGGCATCGGCCAGTGAACCGTCGTCGGCGGCGATGAACAGGTCGCCGCGGCGCGCCACGCGCAGCTGGGTCAGCAGGGTGCCGGTGCCGCCGAACTGCAGGGCCACCGGCACACCGGTCTCCTGCTCGTAGGCGCGGGCGAGGGCCTCGACGGGCTGCTTGAGGCCCGCCGCGCAGTACACCGTCAAGCCCGCGGGGGCGGCATTCCGGCCGGCACGCCAGGCGCGCTCCAGCAGCAGGCCGGCGGCGAGGAGGAACAGAAGGCCAAGGAGGCGGCGGGTCATGCGGGTCAGGAGGTTGGGCGGCGGGGAAGCAGCAGGCGCAGGGCGGCGGCCAGCAGCACGATGCCGGCGCCCAAGGCGGCCAGCGTGCCGGTGCGGGCCGGCTTGGGC
>CAYYJK010000520.1:0-1552 GCA_964472185.1 uncultured Prosthecobacter sp. | reverse complement strand
CAGGCCGCGGTCGAGCTCAAGGTGCTGATCGAACAGCTGCGCGAACAGGTCCAGAACCTCGAATGAACGCTCCCGCCCGCGGCACCCTCTTCATCGTCGCCGCGCCCTCGGGCGCCGGCAAGTCGAGCCTGGTCAACGCCGTGCTGGCGCGCGAGCCGGGCATCGCCCTGTCCATTTCCTTCACCTCGCGCGGCCCGCGGCCGGGCGAGCGGCACGCCCAGCACTACCACTTCGTGTCCCGCGAGGAATTCGAGCGCATGGTGGCGGCCGGCGATTTCTTCGAACACGCGCTGGTGCACGGCGACTACAAGGGCACGGCCCGGCAGTCGGTGGAGCCGCAGCTGGCGGCCGGCAAGGACGTGCTGCTGGAAATCGACTGGCAGGGCGCCCGCCAGGTGCGCGAGAAGATGCCGGAGGCGGTGAGCGTGTTCATCCTGCCGCCGTCCAAGGACGCGCTCGAGACCCGCATGCGCAACCGCGGCCAGGACAGCGAGGAAACCATCGCCCGGCGGCTGGCGGCGGCGCGGGAGGAGATGTCGCACTTCGACGAGTTCGACTACGTGATCGTCAACGAGCACTTCGACGCCGCGGCGGCCGAGCTGCGGGCCATCTTCGTGGCCCACCGGCTGCGCCGGGCGGCCCAGGCCGAGCGCCACGCCGGCCTGATCCGCGACCTGCTGGCCTGATCCGGCCCGGATTTGCGCGGGCCCGGGGCCGGGCGTACAATACGCGGTTCGCGTAACCCATTGATTTTCCGTGGATGCCCTGGCCGGGCAGCCGCGGTCGAGGAGATCCCATGGCCCGCATCACCGTGGAAGACTGCCTGTCCGTCGTCGACAACCGCTTCGAACTGGTCCTGATGGCGTCCAAGCGCGCCCGCCAGCTCGCCAAGGGCGTGGACCCGGCGCTGGACAACAGCGAGAACCAGGACAAGCCGACCGTGCTGGCCCTGCGTGAAATCGCCGCCCGCAAGGTCGACTCGGCCATGATCGAGGAAGTCGAGAAGCTCGAGCGCGAGCGCGCCGAGCGCGAGGCCCTGGAGTGGGCCGCGGCCGAGGTCGTCGACGACGACCTGTCCAAGGGCGGCGACGACCTGTAACGCCCCCGGCATTGATGCGTTTCCCGCGGCCGCGTAGGCTGCGGGCATGTCCTCCTTCTCCAAGCCACGACTGGCGGAATCGCCCTGCCCGGACCCCTGTCCGGACGCCGTGGCCGTGCTCGAACGCAAGCTCGGCGACTACCTGCCGGCCGACCAGGTCCAGCGGGTCCGGCGCGCCTACGAAGTCGGCGCCCGCGCCCACGAGGGCCAGCTGCGCAAGAGCGGCGAGCCCTACATCACCCACCCGATCGCCGTCGCCGGCATCCTGGCCGAACTGCGCCTGGACGCGGAAACGCTCTGCGCCGCCATCCTGCACGACGCGCTCGAGGACACGCCGCTGCCGCGCAGCGAGATCGAACGCGAATTCAGCCCGGCGGTGGCCGAGCTGGTGGACGGCGTCACCAAGCTCGACAAGCTGCACTTCCGCGACCGCCAGGAAGCCGCCGCCGAAAG
>CAYYJK010000519.1:1131-1559 GCA_964472185.1 uncultured Prosthecobacter sp. | reverse complement strand
CAGGCGGCCGCCGCGGGTGGCGTCATCCGCGAACAGCGAGTTTGGCGGCACGATCAGGCGCGTCCCCTGCATTTCCGGAAACTCCTCCAGCGTCTCCTCCGGCAGGTCGACTTCGGTCTCCTCCGTCTGGCTGACCCCCGTCAGGCTGCCGGCCCGGATGTGCGGCAGGTAGATCACGCCGCGGGCGGTGTCCTGACGGTTCCCGGACAGGTTGTCGGTGCGCCCGGCCGCCGCCTCCCAGCGCTTGCCGACGCTCGGGTAGTAGCTGCCTTCGGGATAGTTGCTCAGCGGGCTGGTGCGGCCGTCGACATGGACGAAAAAGCTGCCGGCGGGGCAGGGGCTCAGGACGAAGTCCCCCTGGGCGTCGGTGACGGCGCGCAGGGTCTCTTCGGCACCGTCCACCGTGACGGTCACGCCGGGCAGCGGCC
>CAYYJK010000519.1:0-1121 GCA_964472185.1 uncultured Prosthecobacter sp. | reverse complement strand
CCGTCGGCGCCACCGGCATCCTTGTGGCTGGCCAGGACGCGGCCGCGGACCGCCGTGCCGGCGATGGCGGTGACGCTCAGCGTGTCAAAGCTGAGTTCATGGCTGCCGCCACCGGTGCCGTCGCCGTCCGGATCGACCGGCCGGCCAAGCAGGTCCGTCAGACCGACAGGGGCGAAGGTCACCCGCACGCGGGCGTTGGACGGCAGCGGCTCCAGGTAAAACAGCGTCGCCCGGCGGCGGTCGGCTGAAATCTCGACGCGCGAGAGGATGCGGCGGCCGCCGAACTCGGCACGGAACTGCTCGGTGTCCAGAGCGGCATCCAGGGCCAGCGGCATGGAGAAGTGCAGCACGGTTTCACGCGTCACCGCCACGTCGGCTTCGCCGGCCGCGGGGGAGGTGCTGCGCACGGACGCCAGTGGCAGGGCCTGCGGGGCGGCCGTTTCCAGGATCAGGCTCACTAGCGCCGCGTGGTCGCCGTCGTTGATCACGCCGTCCCCGGTGAGGTCGGCGAACGGCTGCAGGGTTTTGCTGAGCGGACTCGTGCCCGCCGTGTGAGCCACCAGCCGGGCCAGGTCGTTGGCGGTGAACACGCCGTCTTCGTCGAGATCGCCGAGATGTTCAGGGGCCGCTGTCGCGCCCGCAAGCAGGAGCGCGTGGAACAGAAGTGAGACAAGTGAGCAATGCGATGCAGAACCGTGACGGGATAGCCTGGAGAGCATGATTTTGATGATCTTTCCTCTTCAAGACCTCCGAGGTCTTGTAAAGCGTAAGCTTGGGTAAAAGGCCTTGTGCCGGGGCAAGCCAAGGCGGGCTGCGGTCCGACGAACCGCCTGTGCGCGGTCAAGTCCCCTGCTCAAGGTACTCGAGCGCTTTCTGCAGGCTGGACTGCTGCAGGTAATGCTGCAGGCGCGGCGGCAGCTGCGGGCGCAGGCGCGCCTGCTCGGCTTGGATCGCTTCGGAAACGCCGCGCAGCGCATCCAGGTGCGCCGACGGATCGCGGTCGCGCCAGGCGTGGTCGGCGATGACATCGAGGCGCTGGCGCAGCAGGCGGTGCAGGAGGGCGAAGTCGGAGTTCACGGGTTGCGGCGGACAGGCTAGCAGAACGTCCGCGCCGGTGCAGG
>CAYYJK010000518.1:0-1564 GCA_964472185.1 uncultured Prosthecobacter sp. | reverse complement strand
GGGTGCAGTTCCGTCTGGCCGGGGTGGCCGACAGCCGCCGCCTCCTGCTGGCCGCCAGCGCCGTCCTCCACGCCCAGCCGGTCGACCCCGCGGCGGACGGCTGGGAGGGCATCGTCAACATCGACGCCTCGGTGCTCGTGCCCGACTACCGCGAGCCCTGGAACGCCGGCCAGCCTTCGGGCGGCTCGGGCACCGGCTTCCTGATCGGCAAAAACCGCTTCCTGACCAACGCCCACGTGGTCAGCAACGCCACCAAACTGGTCATCCGCACCACCAACGACCCGCAGCCGCACCCGGCGCGCGTCGTCCACATCGCCCACGACTGCGACCTCGCCATTCTCGAGGCCGAGGACGGCGCGCCGTTTGACCAACTCAAGCCGCTCAGCTTCGGCGGCATCCCCAAGCTCAACACCGAGGTCATCGCCGTCGGCTTTCCCATCGGCGGCGACCGCATCTCCGTGACGCGCGGCGTGGTCTCGCGCATCGACTTCCGGCCGTTCAGCCACACCCAGGTCGATTCGCACCTCGCCATCCAGGTCGATGCCGCCATCAATCCCGGCAACTCCGGCGGCCCGGTCCTGCAGGCCGGCCAGGTGGTCGGCGTCGCCTTCCAAGGCTTCAGCGGCCGCGTCGCCCAGAACGTCGGCTACATCATCCCCGTGCCGGTCATCCAGCGCTTCCTCAAGGACGTCGAGGACGGCCGCTACGACCACTACGTCGACCTCGCGGTCAGCGACTTCTCCATTGAAAACAGCGCGCAGCGCCGGGCACTCGGCCTGAACGGCGACGGCGTGGGCGTGCTGGTGGCCGACGTCGAGCCCGCCGGCAGCGTCGGCGGCATCCTCAAGCGCGGCGACGTCCTGCTCGCCATGGACGGCAATCCGGTGCTCAACAACGGCCTGATCCGCTTTGAAGGCGAGCTCATGGACATGAACGAGGTCGTCGAGCGCAAGTTCGCCGGCGACAAGCTGCAGCTGAGCTACCTGCGCGACGGCCAGAAGCAGGAGACCGAAGTGACGCTCAAGCGCTTCGATCCCTACGTGCGCCTGGGTGAGCAGTACAACCAGCGGCCGCGCTACCTGGTCTACGCCGGCCTGGTGTTCCAGCCGATGGACAAGAACCTGATGGACGCCCACCAGATCCGCGACCCGGCGGCGAGCTACCTGTTCGACAACTACCTCAACGAGAAACTCTACGTCGAGCGCCCGGAACCGGTGATCCTGACCAACGTGCTGGCCGACGAGGTCAACACCCACCTCACCCCCTACGCGCAGAGCGTCGTCGACGAGATCAACGGCGTCAAAATCCGCAGCCTGAAGGACGTGCGCGCGGCGCTGGCGCAGAAGGATGCCAAGGACCCCTTCGTGGTGATCCGCCTGCTCGAGAAGGGCCGGCCGCTGGTGCTGCGCCGCGACCTCGCCGAAACCGCGCACCCGCGCATCATGCAGATCTACAACATCCCCGCGGACGCCTATCTGGGCGCTGAATGAACTGCCACCGCCCGCCCCGCCGCCCCATGAAAGCTTCCCTGATTCCCCTGCTCCTCGCGCTCAGCCTCGGCAGC
>CAYYJK010000517.1:0-1566 GCA_964472185.1 uncultured Prosthecobacter sp. | reverse complement strand
CCAGCAGCAGGTTCACGCGCAGCCAGCCGATCCAGTCCGCCGCCGGCTGCAGGCGGTGCAGGGCCTGCTGAAAGGCGGCCGCGTCCAGCACCCCGGCGCGGCGCAGGCGCTGCAGCGTGCGCAGGTCGGCCGGCCGGTCGAGCGGATCGCCAGTCAGGGGCATGGGCGCATGCTAGAAGCGGGCGGCCGCGGCGTCACGCAAAATCAGGCCAGCAGGTCGCCGATCACCTGGCCGCCGAACTGGCTGAGCTGCTTGAAGCGGCCGGCATGGTAGAAGGTCAGCCGGTTGTCATCCAGGCCGAGCAGGCGCAGCAGCGTCACGTGCAGGTCGCGCACGTGGTGCACGCACTCGACCGCCTCCAGGCCGCGGTCGTCGGTGGCGCCGACGGTGTGGCCGGCCCGCACGCCGCCGCCGGCCAGCCAGACGGTCATCGCCTTGGGATTGTGGTCGCGGCCGTAGGCGGTGCCGCCGCGGACGCCGTTGTCCGGCGTGCGGCCAAACTCGCCGCACCAGACGATCAGCGTCTCCTCGAGCAGGCCGCGCTGCTTGAGGTCCCGGATCAGTGCGGCGATGGGCTGATCCACCTGGCGGATGAGGTTGCCGTGGGCGCGCTCGATGTAGTCGTGGCTGTCCCAGGTGCCGGCATAGAGCTGCACGAAGCGGACGCCCTTCTCGACCAGCTTGCGCGCCAGCAGGCACTTGCGGCCGAAGGCGTCGGTGGCGTCGCGGCCGATGCCGTACATCGCCCGGGTGCGTTCGTCCTCGCCGGCGAGGTCCAGGACTTCGGGCACCTGCATCTGCATCCGGAAGGCGAGCTCGTAGTTGTCCATGCGCGCCCGCAGCTCGTCCTGCCAGGGATGCGCCTCGGCATGGCTGCGGTTGAGCCGGGCAAGCAGGTCCAGGTTCGCCCGCTGGTGCTCCGGCGTGACGCCCTCGGGCGGCAGCAGATCGAGGATGGGTGAGCCCTTGGGACGCAGCGGGGTGCCCTGAAAGTGCGCCGGCAGGAAGCCGTTGCCCCAGTTGGCACTGCCGCCCTGGGGGTAGCTGACTTCGGGCAGCACGACGAAGCCGGGCAGGTCCTGGTTGGGCGAGCCGAGACCGTAGTTCACCCAGGCGCCCAGGGCGGGGTCGCCGCCGAAACGGTTGCCGCAGTTCATCTGGAACATGGCCGTCGGATGGTTGACCGAATCCACCTGGCAGCCGCGGTAAAAGCACAGGTCGTCCGCCACCTGCGCCAGATGCCGCCAGGGTTCGCTCATCCAGGCGCCGCTCTGCCCGTGCTGGGCGAACGTGAACGGGCTCTTCACGTAGTAGCGCCGGCCGCTCTCCATGGCCGACTTCTGCAGGCCGCTGCGCACGAACTCCTTGAGGTGCAGCCGGTCCAGGGCGGGTTTGGGGTCGAAGCAGTCGATGTGCGAGGGACCGCCCTCCATCATCAGGAAGATGCAGTTCTTTGCCCTGGCCGGCAGCTGCGGCGGCTTCGGCGCCAGCGGGGTCGGCGCCGACTCGGCCGCCAGCAGCGAGGTCAGCGCCACGCTGCCGATCGAGGCGCCGAGGCCGTAGAC
>CAYYJK010000516.1:0-1568 GCA_964472185.1 uncultured Prosthecobacter sp. | reverse complement strand
CCGCTGCCGGCCGACGTGAAGGCCCGCGTGGTCTGGCGCCCGACCTACTGGCTGACCGGCGAGGCCCTGAGCACCTACCTGCGCAGCGCCGGCCTGTTCGGCGCGGAAATGCACAGCCCGATCCTGTGCATCGGCCACGGCATTCCGGCGATCGTCTGCCGCTGGGCGGAGCAGACCAGCAAGGGCTTCATGTGGCGCGACATCGGCCTGGGCGAGTGGCTGTTCGACCTCGACAACGAGGCGGAGATTCCGGGCCTCGTGCCGGCCGTGCTGGCGATCGCCCAGGATCCCGCCGCCGCCCGGGCCAAGGCGGCCCGCGCGCGCGAGGTGGTGCTGCAGCGTCAGCGCGAGACCATGGCGGTGGTCGGGCGGCTGTAACGCCGCCGCCATGCGCGCCGGGATCAGCGCCGGCCGGATGAACCGCTGCTGACAGTGCTGATGGAACCGCTGGTCGCCGTGTTCGCGGCGGCGTCGTAGGTGTAGCCCGCGGCGCTGACGCCGCTGACGGTGAAGGTGAAGGTGCCGCCCTTCTTGACGCGCTTCGACTGGAAGCTCACCTGGCCCTGGGCGTTGGTCAGCCCGCTGGCGGTGCCGCTGGTCAGCCCCGACCAGACGCCGTTGACGGCGGCGCCGGCCACCGGTGCGCCCTGGGCGTCGAGCACGGTCACGGTGGCCGTGGCGGCGGAGCCGCCGCGGGTGGTGTTCAGCTGCATCAGCAGGCCGCCGATGTGCAGGCTCTGCTCGACCGGCGGCGCGCTGACGGTGATGGTGACCGTGGCGGTGGCGGAGAGGCCGCCGTTGTCGTAGACCACAAGCGAGGCCGTGTAGGTGCCGGGCTGGGTGTACACATGGCTGGCCTCGGCCGTGCCGACCTGCGCCGACCCGTCGCCAAAATCCCAGTTGTAGCCGGCAATGCTGCCGTCGGGATCGGCCGAACCGGCGCTGGAGAACTGGACTTCGAGCGGGGCCGTGCCGCTCAGCGGGGTGGCCGAGGCGGCCGCCACCGGCGGCTGGTTGTCGGCCGGCAGCACCGAGCCGGAGAGTACGTAGGCCCCCAGGCTGCCGTAGTCGGTGTAGGCGGTCAGCGGATCGCCCGGGGCCGTGCCCTCCACGGCCAGGTAGTAGGTGCCGGGCGCCAGCGTCGCGGTCAGCGCGCCGGGCAGGCTGCCGGAGGCATCCTGGCTGGTGACAAGGTTGCCGGCGCCGTCGTAGAGGGCGAGCAGCACGTCCAGGTTCGGCGACGGGGAGGGCGACTGGGTGGCAAAGCTGGCGCTGCCGCCGGCGGTGCTGAACTGGAAAAGGTCGGCGTCGCCCGCGGTGCTGATGACGCCGCTGACGGTCAGGTCCGAGGCCGGCAGCGCCGTGGCGTTGAGGATGCTGTCGCCGACGTCGTCGCCGCGCAGCGGTGCGCCGTAGGTCTGCATGACCGCCAGGTCGTCCTGCAGGTTGTTGGCGAGCGGGTAGTCGCCGCGGCTGAACTGGACGACGTCGCGGTAGTAGCCGACGCCCATGATCGGCGCCCAGTTGCCGTGGCCCTGATAGTACTCGGTGCCGTTGGTCTGGCCGTC
>CAYYJK010000515.1:0-1577 GCA_964472185.1 uncultured Prosthecobacter sp. | reverse complement strand
GCTTCGTCTTCCAGCACTACTTCCTGCTGCCCGAGCTGACCGCGCTGGAGAACGTGCTGCTGCCGGCCATGATCGGCGGCCGCAAGGCCGAGGCGCGCGCCCGCGAGCTGCTCGACCGCGTCGGCCTCAGCGCGCGCGTCGACCACCTGCCCACCGAGCTGTCCGGCGGCGAGCAGCAGCGCGTCGCCATCGCGCGCGCCCTGATCAACGATCCCGGCATTTTGTACGCCGACGAGCCGACCGGCAACCTCGACGCCGGCACCGGCAGCACCGTCATGGACATGCTCATGAGCGTGGTCGAGGAGTCGCGCAAGACCCTCGTCGTGGTGACCCACGACCTGAACCTCGCCCGCCGCGGTGACCGCCTGCTGGTGCTGCGCCAGGGTGTGCTGGAGCCCGCCTGAGGCCTCAGCGCAGGCGCAGCGCCCCGCCGCTGTGCATTTTCACCCAGGCGGCCAGGTTGCGCAGGAATTGGCGGTTCGGCTCGGCAATGCGCGGATCGCGCGCGATGGGCGGCGCCGTTTCCAGCCCCTGGTTCATCCAGCCGCTGCCGCCGCCGAGGGCCACGATCCAGCCGAGTCCGTGCGGCGCCACCGCCAGGCAGGGCTTATTGTCCAAGTACGCCAGGTAGCGCGCCTGCGGATTGCGGCTGCTCAGCGTCGTGCCGTGCAGCGGGCACAGCCGGTCGAGACGCTGGGTCAGCGGATGCTCCAGATCGCGACGGCGGATGACGCCGGCAAAGTCCGGCACCCGCTCGGCCGCGTCAAACCGCACGCCGCTGGGAGCCAGCAGGGCGTTGTAAAATCCCGCCTGACGGCCGTCGCCCAAGCGGGCGCCGCCGGCGATGACCAGCAGGAACCCGCCGCCTTTGACGTAGCGGTCGAAAGTGCGCACGGTCTCCGGCGCGAAGAACGGCGCCGCCACGCCGGTGTAGCGGCCGTTCATCACCACGAGGTCGTAGGCCTGCAGCGCTTCCGCGGTCAGACGGTCCGGGGACTTCAGCACCCGGCTGGCCGAACTGACCCGCGCCCCCTCCTGCGTCAGCACGCGCGCCAGCGCGCCCTGGGCGAAGTTGAGCCCGCCGTCGCGGTCGCGGGACTGGCCGTGCAGGTCCTCCAGCAGCACGCGAATGCCCGCCGCCGGCCGGGCGGCCGGCTCCTCCGCGGGCAGCCCAACCGCGATCATCCCGAGCAGGACGGCGATCCCAGAGCGGCAGTCACCGAAGCGGCACATGCTTCGCCTTGTAACCGGCCGCGCCGGCGGCCGGCAAGCCCAAAAGCCGCCTCACGGATCGGAAAGCATGGCGCGCAGGCCGGCGAAGAAGTTGGTGTTCTCCTCGGTGCTGGTCTGCTCCTTCATATGCTTGGTGTAGTCCATCTCGTCGACGTAGGTGCGGTCGAGCTCGTCGAGAAAGGGGCTGGGCAGCTCGCTCTGCTTCTGGCCCCACTTCATGCGGTAGCGCACGAAACTGAGGGTCAGCCGGCGGCGGGCGCGCGTGATGCCGACGTAGAACAGGCGCCGTTCCTCGTCGATGCGGTTCTCCTCGTAGCTGCGCTTGTGCGGCAGGATGCCCTTCT
>CAYYJK010000514.1:0-1580 GCA_964472185.1 uncultured Prosthecobacter sp. | reverse complement strand
GCATCATCCTCAACGGCGTCACCGGACGCATGGGCACCAACCAGCACCTCGTGCGTTCCATCCTGGCGATCATCCGCCAGGGCGGCATCCGCGTTTCGGACGACCTGACCCTGATGCCCGATCCGATCCTGACCGGCCGCAATGCCAGCAAGCTGGCCGCCCTGGCCGCCAAGCACAGCTGCGACCAGACCGGACCGCTGAAGACCAGCACCGACCTGCCCGCGGTCCTCGCCGATCCGGCCTATCCGGTATTTTTCGACGCCTCGGGCACCCTGCAACGCGCCAGCTTCGTCGAGATGGCCGTGCAGGCGGGCAAGGCGATCTACTGCGAGAAGCCCACTGCCGTGGAGACGGCGGAGGCCCTGCGCCTCGCCGAACTCTGCGAGAAGGCCGGCGTGAAAAACGGCGTCGTTCAGGACAAGCTCTGGCTGCCCGGCCTGCGCAAGCTGGCCCTGCTCAAGAACCAGGGCTTCTTCGGCCGCATCCTCAGCGTGCGCGGCGAATTCGGCTACTGGGTGTTCACCGGCGAGCACGAGGGCCAGCCGGCCCAGCGCCCCTCCTGGAACTACCGCAAGGCCGACGGCGGCGGCATCATCGTCGACATGCTCTGCCACTGGCGCTACGTCATCGACAACCTGTTCGGCGAGGTGAAGTCGGTCTCCTGCCTGGGCGCCACGCACATCCCCCAGCGGGTCGACGAGCAGGGCCGCACCTACGCCTGCGACACCGACGACGCCTGCTACGCCACCTTTGAGACGGCCGACAACATCATCTGCCAGTTCAACAGCTCGTGGACGGTGCGCGTGCGCCGCGACGACCTGTTCACCATGCAGGTGGACGGCACGCACGGCTCCGCCCTGGTCGGCCTGCGCAAGTGCTGGTTCCAGTCGCTGGCGGGCACGCCCAAACCGGTGTGGAATCCCGACGTCGACTCGCCAATCAACCACTACGCGCACTGGCAGGAGATGCCGGACACCGCCGAATACGACAACGCCTTCAAGCTGCAGTGGGAGCTTTTTCTCAGGCATGTGGCGCTCGACACGCCCTTCCGCTGGACGCTGCGCGAGGGCGCCAAGGGCGTGCAGTTGGCCGAGCTGGGCCTGCGGAGCTGGGCACAGCGGCGCTGGCTGGACGTGCCCGCGCTCTGAAGCGGCGCCCATTCCGCAGATTTTGCTGATAGGCGGCGGAGGCGGCCGGCGTTTCGGCGCCAGAACCCTTCCCCGCCCCCATGTCCACCCTCTCCTCCCCGCTCAGCCGCCGCCAGTTCGTCCACGGCGCCGCCCGCTCGTTCCTGGGCGTCACCGCGCTCAGCCACCTGAGCCATCAGGCCTTCGGCATTGCCGGCGCCAACACCTCGCCTCTCAAGCAGGTGCCGACCGCCCGCAACGTCATCTACCTGTACATGAACGGTGGCATGAGCCACCTCGACACCTGGGATCCGAAGCCGGACAACGCCGACGTTATGGGCGTGACCCGGACCATCGACACCCCGGTCGACGGCATCCGGCTCAGCGAGAACCTGCCTCTGCTCGCGCGCCAGGCCGGCAAGCTGGCGATCCTGCGCAGCATGACCTCCAACC
>CAYYJK010000513.1:0-1604 GCA_964472185.1 uncultured Prosthecobacter sp. | reverse complement strand
TCGCAGTTGATGCAGAGGGTGTTGATCAGCAGGGACATGGCGGGCGTCCCGGCCGTGTGCGGGAACCCGCCGCGAGGGCGGGTTCCCGGCGGGCCAGGCTTAGTTGGCCTCGACGAAGACGTACTTGGCGCCGGCGGCTTCGACGGCGGCCTTCACGCGCTCGTTGTCGGCGCTGCTGCCGATGAACAGCACCTGCGAACCCTTGAGGGCGTTCGGATCGGCGCCGGTGAAGGCGGTGACGATCAGGTCGGCCATCTTGGCGCTGTCCGGCGAACCGAAGGCCAGCATGTTGCCCGGCAGCACGGTGCGCTGCACGACGGCGGCCACGTTCTCGAGCTGGCGGTCGTACATGGTCTTGCCGTCCTGGTCGCCTTCGGCCGGGGTGGCGGCGTTCATCGGCAGGTAGTACGGGAACACGCGGTCGGTGACGCCGGCCTGGTTACGCGCCACCACCTGGCCCAGGTAATCCTTCCAGGCCATGTCGTCGGAGCCGGCCGGAGCGACCAGCGCGGCGGGTTCGGCGGGCTTGGCTTCCTCGGCCTTCTGGCAGGCGGAAAGCAGCAGGGCGGAGAGCAGCAGGGCGGCGGGAGCGAGAGCGCGGGTCATGGCGGTACCTCTTTTGTGTGTTGGGCTTAGGAACGCTTCCACCGGGCGGCCAGGGCCTGCGCGACGGCCGGGTGCACGAACCCGGAGACGTCGCCGCCGAGCCGCGCAACCTCGCGCACCAGGCTGGAAGAAATGAAACTGTGTTGTTCGGCGGGCGTCAGGAACAGCGTTTCGACGTCCGGGATCAGGTGGCGGTTCATGCTGGCCATCTGGAATTCGTATTCGAAGTCCGACACCGCGCGCAGGCCGCGCAGCAGCACGCCGGCGCCCATGTCGTGCACGAAGTGGGCCAGCAGCGAGTGGAAACCCACGACTTCGACGTTGGCGTGGCCATTCAGGGCGGTGCGCGCCAACTCGACGCGCTGGTCCAGCGGCAGGGCCGGGCCCTTGCCGGGGCTTTCGGCGATGCCCACGATCACCTTGTCGAACAGCGGCGCGGCCCGGGCGACCAGGTCGATGTGTCCGTTGGTGATGGGATCGAACGTGCCGGGATAGACCGCGACGCGGGTTCGGGCCAGGCTCATGCCGATCAGTCGCCCTGCGGGGTGGATTCGGCCTGAAGTGTAGCAGCGGATTCCGGCAACGGCCCCCCTTCCGCCCGCAACAGCGCATATCGCACCTCGCGGGTGCGGCCCTCGCGGTGCGGCAGCCAGCCCGGGGGCAGCGATGGCACCACGTTCTGCGGCGATTCGACGTAGATCCACGCACCCGGCGCTAGCCATGGGCCCAGCGCGGCCGCCGCGGCCGCCCACAGACCGGCCTCGAAAGGCGGGTCCAGGAAGACAAGGTCGAAGGCCTGGTCTGGCGCGCGCCGCAGCCAGGTGAGCGCGTCGGCGGTGTCCACGGCCACGGCGGCGGCCTTCAGCCGCGCCGCGCTGTCGCGCAGGCCCTGGGCCAGGCCGGGGTCGCGCTCGACCAGGCGCACCGACGCCGCGCCCCGCGAAGCCGCCTCGAAACCCAGCGCACCGCTGCCGGCGAAGAGGTCGAGGCAGCACTTG
>CAYYJK010000512.1:0-1621 GCA_964472185.1 uncultured Prosthecobacter sp. | reverse complement strand
GTTGTCGCTGTAACACCCCTGCAGGCCGGAATAGTTCCAGGCATCCGCGTATCCGAGGAACAGGCGCGTTGCGCCCGCCGGAATCACGAACTGCTGGGTCAGCCCACTGCCGGTTCCGGTGAAGCCGTCGCCAATGAAGAACGACTGCCGAAGCTGAGGCGACAGGGACGTGAAGTTGAAGTTGCTGGAGAAATCCAGGCTCGCCGGGGCCGGGGCGGCCGGCCCGCTGGCGTCGAGCATCACCCCGGTCAGGAACATGTTCGCACCGCTGTGGCCGATGACGGAGAAACCGGTATCGCTGGAGATGTTGGTCGGCGTTGCAACTAGGCACGAACCGTCCGCGGACGCGCTGACGTTTGCACCCGTGCAGGTGACCGATCCGCTGGTGTTGGACACGGTGAAGTGGCTGGCCCCGGCCGGAATGGGGACTTCGATGGGCAGGGTTCCGTTCGGTTCTCCACAGGACAGGGTGCCGCGAGGCACCGTGCCCAGCCCGACACCAAAGATGTTGGGCAGACCGGAAACCGAAACGGTGTGGCTGACCGGCGGCATCTGGGCCGCGGCCAGCGGGCTGAGCAGCAGGGCAACAAGTGCCAGAGCAGCGTGAGCAAGACGCATTGAGTAGTCCTTCGTGTTGTAAACGTGCAGGCGACAACTACGGCCGGCCGCTCAGCCTGTGAGATCGACGCTTCGACAGGGCGTCCGGTTAATTTAAGTGATCCAGATCATAGATTTCCCCCGAAACCTTGTCCACGCCAGACCACGCATCCGACGCCGCGCACGGCATCACCCCCCGCCTCGCCATGGCGCGCCCCGGTTCACGCCGCTCCGGACGCGTGGTCGAACGCACGCCGGCTCAGCACCGGATTGACGTCCGGTTAACACCGGTTCGCGCTGCTCGCGCCATCATCGCCACTTCATCTCTGACACAGCGTTGCCCCGATGAATCGCAGGCTCCTCGCCGCCGCCCTGTCCGCCGCCCTGTCCGCCGTGCTGACCGCCGCCCTGCCCTGCGCCAGTGCGCAGACCACGGCGAGCCTGCCCGAAATGGGTTCGTCGGCCGCCGAGCTGCTGACCCCGGCACAGGAGCAGGCCTACGGCGGCATGATGCTGCGCCAGCTGCGCGCCTACGAGATGGTCATCGACGACCCGCTGCTGGAAGGCTATCTCCAGAGCCTGGGCTACCGTCTGGCCGCGCGCAGCGATCGCCCGAACCAGCCCTTCACCTTCTTCCTGATGCGCTCGCGCCAGATCAACGCCTTTGCCACCATCGGCGGCTACATCGGCGTCAACGCCGGCCTGATCCTCACCGCCGAGCACGAGGACGAGGTGGCGGCGGTGCTGTCGCACGAAATCGCCCACGTCACCCAGCGCCACGTGCTGCGCGCGGTGGAGCAGGCCAGGCGCGACCAGCTGCCGATCATGCTGGGCATGCTCGGCGCCATCCTCGCCAGTTCGCAGGCCGGCAGCGGCGACGGCGTGCAGGCGGCAATCGTCGGCGGCATGTCGCTGATGCAGCAGCGCCAGATCGACTACACCCGTTCCAACGAGCACGAGGCCGATCGCCTCGGCATCCAGACGCTGGCGCGCGCCGGCTACGAGCCGCTCGCCATGGCCGATT
>CAYYJK010000511.1:0-1634 GCA_964472185.1 uncultured Prosthecobacter sp. | reverse complement strand
TCCGCCCCCTTCACCGCCGAGCAGCGCTGCTGGCTCAACGGATTTCTTGCCGGCATCCTGAGCCGCGCCCCCGCCGCGGGCGCACCGTCCGCCCAGGAACCCCGGCCGCCGCTGCTGATCGCTTACGGCAGCCAGAGCGGCAATGCGGAAAGTTTGGCCAAGCGGCTGGCCAGGGAAGCAACGGGTCGGGGCTTCGCCGCGCGAGCGGCGGGCCTCGATTCGTTGCAACCCGCCGATCTGGTGCGCGAACAGAACGTGCTGCTGATCACCAGCACCTGGGGTGAAGGCGACATGCCCGACAACGCCGCCAGCTTCTGGGAGGCCGTCAATCAGAACGGCAGCAGCCCGAAACTCGACGGGGTCCGCTACAGCGTGCTCGCCCTGGGCGACATGAACTACGCCGACACCTTCTGCCTGGCCGGCCGCAAACTCGACGCGCGCCTGGCGGAACTCGGCGCGCAACGCGTGCTCGACCGCGTCGACTGCGACATCGAGTTCGAAGAGCCCGCGCGCCAGTGGAGCGCTTCAGCCTTCAAGATCCTGGGCAACGGCGACGCGGCCCCGGACGGCGCCGAAGCCGCCGCTGCGACCGAACCGGCGGCGGCAGGCTGGAGCAAGAAAAACCCGTTCCCCGCCCCCCTGCTGGCCAGGCATCGCCTCAACGGCGAGACCAGCGCCAAGGACACCCGTCACATCGCCTTCTCCCTGGCAGGCTCGGGCCTCGACTACGAGGTCGGCGACGCCCTCGGCGTCTGGGTGCGCAACTGCCCGGAGGTGGTCGACGCGGTCATCGCCGCGCACGGCTTCGATCCCGACACCGAAACCGCCCTGCCGGACGGGGGCACGGCGCCGCTGCGCGAGGCCCTGATCGGCCACTACGAGGTTCGGCACCTGCTGGGCCAGCCGCCGCAGGCGGACCTTGGTGCGGCGGATTTCATCGGCGGCCTGCGCAGGCTGCAGCCGCGGCTCTACTCGATCGCTTCCAGCCCGAAAGCGCATCCCGAGGAGGTGCATCTCTGCGTCGGCGCCGTGCGCTACGAAGCCGGCGGCCTCGTCCACCAGGGCGTGGCCAGCACCTTCCTGGCCGACCGCCTGGCCTTGGGCGAAACGACGGGGGTCTTTTTCCACGCGGCCAAGCACTTCCGCCTGCCCGCGGACCGCACCCGGCCGGTGATCATGGTCGGCCCGGGCACCGGTATCGCGCCTTTCCGGGCGTTTCTCGAGGAGCGTGAAGCCACCGGCGCGCCGGGCAAGAACTGGCTGTTCTTCGGCGACCAGCACCGTTGCAGCGACTTCCTCTACCACGACCAGATCATCGAGTGGGTGCGCAAGGGCGTGCTCAACCGACTCGACACGGCCTTCTCGCGCGACCAGGGCGAGAAGATCTACGTGCAGGACCGCATGCGCACGGCCGCCGCCGAACTCTGGCAGTGGCTTGAGGAAGGCGCGCACTTCTACGTCTGCGGCGACGCCAAGCGCATGGCCAAGGATGTCGACGCCGCCCTGCAGGAGGTGATCCAGAGCGCCGGCGGCCGCAGTGCCGAGGAAGCCGCGGCTTACGTGGCCGCGCTCAAGCAAACCGGGCGCTACCAGCGCGACGTCTACTGAACCTCCACCCCCGCCCGCCATGAACA
>CAYYJK010000510.1:0-1660 GCA_964472185.1 uncultured Prosthecobacter sp. | reverse complement strand
ACGCCGGTGTTGAGCGGCGCGGCGATCCGCAGAGGTGCGGCGCTGCCGAGCTTGAGCGTGCCGGTGAGGCTGCCCAGGCCGGTGACCTGCAGCTGGATGCTGCCGCCGAGCAGGCGGTTCAGGGCCAGCGAGCGGCCGAGGGGCGCGGCGTAGCCGCCGGCGAGGCCGTCGGGCAGGCCGGTGACGGCGAAGCTGTCGCTGACGGCGGCGCTGGCGCCGGCCGGGTTGGAGGCGATGACCTCGACGGTGAAGGCCGCGCCGAGCTGCAGGGGGCGGCCGCGGATGAGGCCGGTGGCCGGGTTGACGGCGAGGCCTTTGGGCAGGCCCTTGACGCTGAAGCGGACGGGGGCGGGGTTGGCGCTGAGCTGGAGCTCGAACGGCTGGCCGAGGATCAGGTCCGGCAGGTCGAAGGGTTCAACGACTGGCCGGGCGATGACGACGAGCTCGGCGGCCTGGCTGTGGACCCAGCCGGCGCCGTTGCGCACGGTGCAGGTGTAGTCGCCGGCCTGGTCCGGGGTGAGGTCGGTCAGGCTGAGCGTGGCCTCCGTGGCCCCGGGAAGCGGCCGTCCGTCCTGGAACCACTGGTACTCCAGGTCCGGGCCGGCGGCCTTGACGCTGAACCCGGCCTTTTTGCCGGCGAGGGCCGAGGCGGGTTTCGGCTGCCGGGTGATCACGGGCTGGACCAGGGCCGGCGCCCCGGTGGTCCAGCTGAAGCGGAAGCCCTGGCGGTTCGTGTTGGTGGCGGGCGCGTTGCTGCCGAGGGCGAAGGTGTAGCTGCCCGGGGCGAGGGTGTAGCTGCGCGTGACCGTTTCGGCGGTGCTGTTGTCGCAGTGGTCGAGGTAGGTGAGGTCCTCGGCCCAGGCGACGTCGCCGCGGTTGCTGTAGGTGTGGTGGTCACCGCCGTCGTTGTCCCAGCCGCGCCAGAGGGTGAAGCTGGGGAACATGCTGGCGGTGTCGGCCTTGCCGTTGAGCTCCGCGGGGGCGCCGGCCCAGGCGACGTCGGCGTCGCGGCTGAAGGTGAGGTTGAGCTGGACGTGATCCTTCACCTGCACGGCCACCCAGCGGCTGGTGTGGGTCCAGCCAACGGGGGCGTCGCCTTCGCCGGCGTCGAACAGGCTGTCGTCCTCCCAGCTCCAGGCGCCGACGTGGTTGGAGAAGCTGCCACTGTCACCGCGGCCGATGCTGAGCGTGTGGGCGTAGCCGATGCCGCCCTCGGCGGGATCGCCGGCGATGACGCCGCCGGCGGCCTGGGTGTGGAAGCTGGCCTTGTAGCCCTGGCGGTTCGGGTTGGTTGCCGGGGCGTTGCTGCCGAGGGCGAAGGTGTACTCTCCGGCCGGCAGGCGCCAGGTGCGGGTGATGGTGCCGTCGGTGCTGTTGTCGACGTGGTCGAGGTGGCGCAGGTCCTCGGCCCAGGCGACGCTGCCGCGGTTGTTGTAGCTGTGGTGGTCGCCGCCATCGTTGTCCCAACCGCGCCAGAGCGTCAGGCTGGGGAACATGCTGGCGGTGTCGGCCTTGCGGTCCGGGTCCTCGGCGCTGGGCCAGGGGACGTCGGCGTCGCGCTCGAGGGTGAGGGTGAAGAAGGCGTCCTCGGTGAGCCGGAGGGCAAGCCAGTTGCTGGTGTGGGTCCAGCCGACCGGCTGCGTGCCCTGGTTGGGCTGGC
>CAYYJK010000509.1:0-1709 GCA_964472185.1 uncultured Prosthecobacter sp. | reverse complement strand
CGCCTCGGCCGCGGAACCGCCGCCGGTCGAACACTTCATGCGCCACGCCACCTACAGCAGCGCCCGCATTTCGCCCAACGGCGAATACCTGGCCATCGGCGTGGACCGCGGCGGGCAGGACGTGCTCACCGTGCTGCGCCTGTCCGACCTGAGCCTGATGAAGGTGAACATCCTGCCGGACGAGAAGTCGGTGGCGGGATACGAGTGGGTGGGCGACGACCGCCTGATCTTCACCGCCACCCGCAAGGTCGGCAGTTTCGAGGCCCCGGCCGGCACCGGCGAGTGGTACGCGGTGAACGCCGACGGCAGCCAGCCGCGTCCGATCATCTTCTACGGCAACCGTGGTGCCAGTCAGCGCGGCAAGAACGTGGGCAACGAGTTCTTCAACCTGCTCGACCCGCTGCAGGACGACCCGCGCAACGTGCTGATGATCGCCAGCTACGCTCGTTCGGCCGACGGCGCCGGCGCCGAACTGGTGCAGGTGGACACCGTCAGCGGCACCCGCAAGGTGCTGGCGCGCGCGCCCAAGGAGAACTGCAGCCTGCAGATCGACGAGAAGAAGCAGGCCCGCTTCGCCGTCTGCGGCCGCGCCCGCGACGAGCAGGGCAAGTACGACCCCAACAGCGACCTCTACCGCCTCGGCGAGGACGGCAAGTGGAGCCTGGTGGCGGCCGGCAGCAGCGGCAAGCAGCTGGGCGTGCGCTGGACGGCCGCGGACGGCACGATCTACGCCTACGAGAGCGATCGCAAGGCGCCGCCGGCCTTCGGCACCATTGACCGCGCCACCGGCGAGTTCCGCAAGCTGTTCCAGGACCCGGTGTCGGAAGTGTCTGGCGTCATCACCTCGCCGCAGGACGACAAGGCGCTGGCCGTGATCACCGCCGCCGGCGTTCCGAAGATCCACATGGTGGACGAGCAGCACCCCGACGCCCAGCTCTACGGCTCGCTGGCCGCGGCCTTCCCGGGGCAGGTGGTGAATTTCTCCAGCGCCACGCGCGACGGCAAGAAGATCATCGTCTCGGTCTACAGCGACAAGAATCCCGGCGAGCTCTACCTCTACGACCGCGACAGCGGCAAGGCCCGCTTCCTGATGAAGGGACGCGAGTGGATCGATCCTGAGCAGTCGGCCACCATGCGCGCGTTCTCGTTCAAGAACCGCGAGGGCATGACGCTCTACGGCTACCTCACCATCCCCAAGGGTTCGGACGGCAAGAACCTGCCGCTCATCGTGAACCCGCATGGCGGCCCGATGGGCCCGCGCGACAGCTGGGGCTACAACCCGGAGACGCAGCTCTTCGCCAGCCGCGGCTACGCCACGCTGCAGGTGAACTTCCGCGGCTCGGGCGGCTTCGGCAAGGCCTTCGAGGACATGGCCTACGGCCAGTGGCGCACCGGCATCATGAACGACGTCATCGACGCCACCCGCTGGGCCGTCGAGCAGGGCATCGCCGATGGCGAGCGCATCTGCATCTACGGCGGCAGCTTCGGCGGTTACGCGGCCCTGATGGCGCCGGCGCGCGAGCAGGGGCTGTACAAGTGCGCGGTGGGCTACGTGGGCATGTACGACGCCCAGTTGCAGTACAAGCTCAGCGACACCGGCGAAAGCGCAGACGGCCGCCGCTACCTCGACCGCGCCTTCGGCGCCACCCGCGATGAGCAGGACGCCATGTCGCCGATCACCTACGCCGACCAGATCAAGCTGCCGGTGA
>CAYYJK010000508.1:0-1716 GCA_964472185.1 uncultured Prosthecobacter sp. | reverse complement strand
CCGACGGCGCCGTGTACATCGGCGACAGCGAGGCGCACAAGGTGCGCGTGATGCGCAAAAAGTGAGCCGCCTGCCGCGCCATGAATCGTTCCTGCCTGCTGGTCCCGCTGGCGCTGCTGTCCTGGACCGTCCGCGCCGACACCATCGAGCTGTTCGCCGGCGGCAGCCGTGACGCCGTTGGCATCCCCGCCGCGGAGGCGCGTCTGCGCGAGCCTTTCGGCACCGAGTTCGACGCCAGCGGCCAGGCCTGGGTGGTCGAGATGGTTTCCGGCAACCGCCTGCTGCGCATCGACGGCCAGGGTCGGCTCCACCATCAGGCGGGCCGCCTGGAACCCGGGCATTCCGGCGATGGCGGTCCGGCTCTGGCGGCGCAGTTCAACGGCCCGCACAATCTGGCGGTGCTGCCCAACGGCAACGTCCTCATCGGCGACACCTGGAACGGTCGCGTCCGCGAGGTCGAGGTGCGCACCGGCACGGTCCGGGAAGTGCCCGGCTGGACCGCCCCCGCCGGCAAGGAGCGCGGCCAGGGGCCGTACTGCATCACGCTCAGCCCCGACGGCCGCCGGCTCTACATCGCCAACCTGCTGCAGGTGCATCTTTTGGATCTGGCGGCCGGGACGTCCAAGGTCCTTGCCGGCAACGGCCGCAAGGGCGTGCCCGAAGATGGTTCTCTGGCCGCCGAAGCGCCGCTGGTCGATCCCCGCGCCGTGGCGCCGGACCGCGCCGGCAACGTCTACATCCTCGAGCGCACCGGCAACGCCCTGCGCGTCGTCGGCCCGGACGGCCGCATTCGCACCGTGGTCAACGCCAGCGGCCGCAGGGGGGCCGGGGGCGACGGCGGACCGGCCCTGCAGGCGACCCTGAACGGCCCGAAGCATCTGTGCGTGGACCGCGACGGCAGCGTGCTGATTGCCGATGCGGAGAACCATCTCATCCGCCGCTACCTGCCGGCCAGCGGCCGCATCGAACGGGTGGCCGGCACCGGCCAGCAGGGCCGCGCCGGTGTGGGCGGCGATCCGCGGCAATGCCAGCTCGCGCGTCCGCACGGGGTCACCCTCCATCCGCAGACGGGGGAGCTGTACATCACCGACAGTTACAACGGCCGCGTGCTCAAGATCGTGCGCCGCTGAAACGCCGAGGCGGAGCGCCGGCTACTTGTTGAACGGATTGAGCCGGCGCAGCGTTTCGCTGGTCCGCTGCAGGAAGTTGGGTTCCTCCTTCGGCGCCGAGCGCCGGCGGGTGCCGCTGTAGACGCTGCCGGCGGGCGGCGACCAGTCGGTCTTGTCGGGCTCAGCCGACAGCTGCAGGGCGGCCAGGGTGGGCAGATCGAGCAGGCCGTTCGGCTGCAGGCCGTTCTTGGCCTGGAACAGGATGATCGCGTTGTGCGTGGAGCGGCCTTCCTCCCCGTCCGTCTTGGCGGTGTACAAGCCCTGCTCCTTGAGGGCCTGCTGGGTGCGGTACAGCAGGTAGCGTTTGCCTTTTTCCGAGTAATTGGCGTGCGGGATGACGGGAAACACCTGGCCGATCTCCCAGTAGCCTTTCGGCGGGTCGGACACCGGCGGCTGGCTCATCAGCACGCTGCCGGCCGGCACTTGGCTGCCCGGCGGCAGTGGCGGCAACGGCGCAAGTGCGGGGGACGGGGTGGCGGCCGCGAGCGCACCGAGGCGGGCGATGCCGGCATCCGGCACCAAGGGCATCGGGCCGGGTGGCATGCTG
>CAYYJK010000507.1:0-1721 GCA_964472185.1 uncultured Prosthecobacter sp. | reverse complement strand
CTCCATTTCATCGGCATCTGCGGCACGGCCATGGGCTCCACCGCCGTCGCCCTGCGCGCCCTCGGCTACACGATTTCGGGGTCGGACGAGAAGGTGTATCCGCCGATGTCGGACGTGCTGCGCCAGGCCGGCATCACGGTGACGGAGGGCTACCGCGCCGAAACGCTGCCGCCGGCCGCCGACCTCTACGTCGTCGGCAACGCCATTTCGCGCGGCAACGAGGAGCTGGAGACCCTGCTGGAGCGCAAGCTGCCCTACGCGTCGATGGCGGAGCTGCTCAAGCGCGAGGTCATCCAGGGCAAGCGCAGTTTCGTCGTCAGCGGCACCCACGGCAAGACCACCACCACCACCCTGCTGGCCTGGATTTTCGAACACGCAGGCTGCAACCCGGGGTTCATGATCGGCGGCGTGCCGGAAAACTTCGAGTCGGGCGCCCGCTTCACCGACAGCGACCTGTTCGTCATCGAGGGGGACGAGTACGACACCGCTTACTTCGACAAGCGCTCGAAGTTCCTGCACTACCTGCCCGAGTGCGTGATCATCAACAACATCGAGTTCGATCACGCCGACATCTTCCGCGATCTCGGCGAGATCCTGCTGACCTTCCAGCGCCTGCTCAACAGCGTGCCCCGCAACGGCCTGGTGCTGCTCAATGGCGACGATGCCAACTGCCTCTCTCTCAAGAGCTGCGCGCCGGTGAAGACCGTCGGCACCGGCGCGGGCTGCAGCGAGCGCATCCGCATCACCGAGGCCGGCACCGACAGCACGGGCTTCGAGATCAACGGCGTGCCGTTCAGTCTGCCGATGATCGGCGAGTTCAACGTGCGCAACGCGGCCATGTGCGTCTGCGCGGCGCGGCATGCCGGCCTCAGCGACGACGCGATCCGCGCCGGCCTGGCCAGCTTCAAGGGCATCCGCCGCCGCCAGCAGGTGCGCGGTGTCGCCGGCGGCATCACCGTGATGGACGATTTCGGCCATCATCCGACCGCCCTGCGCGAAACGCTGCGCGGCCTGCGGCAAAAATTCCCCGGCCAGCGGCTCTGGGCCGTGTTTGAGCCGCGCTCCAACACCAGCCGCCGCAACGTGCTGCAGAACGAGCTGACCGAGGCGCTCAAGGAGGCCGACGGTTCGGTGATCGCCGCGGTGGCCAATCCGGAGAAGGTGGCTGAGGCGGAGCGGCTCAATCCGGAGGCGGTTGCCGCCGGGGTGCGGGCGGCCGGCCGGGCCTGCTTCCACGAACCCGACACGGCGGCCATCGTCGAGCGGCTGAAGCAGGAGGCGCGCGCGGGCGACGTCATCGTGATCTTCAGCAACGGCGGCTTTGACGGCATCCACGGCAAGCTGCTCGCGGCGCTGGGCTGAGGCCCGCGCTCAAAGCTCGGCCAGGCCGCCCTGCCTGATCCAGTCGTTGAGCGGCTGGAACGTGCCGGCGTCCAGGTTGAGGCCGCAGCCGAACGGTGCGGCGTTGACGCTGCCGAGCTGCAGCCGGCCGCCGCGGATGCGCAGGCTGGCAAAGCCGCGCGCATGCCTTTCGTAGAGGTCGGGGTGCGCGGCCAGCACGGCGGCCTGCAACTCCTCGCGGTGCGCGCTCAGGCCGCGGAAGTAGTGGTGGCCGTTGCGTTCGACGTGATCCAGGCCGAGCGCCGCGGCCATGGCGCAGTCCTGCAGCAGGGCCACCGGCCCGACGTTGGCGAGGTCCTCGCCGCTGAGCACGTGCGGCC
>CAYYJK010000506.1:0-1744 GCA_964472185.1 uncultured Prosthecobacter sp. | reverse complement strand
GCGCTGGTGCTGGAGATGATCACGTCGACCTCGTGCAGGGCGTGCTCCCACTCGTCGAACTTCATCGCCCGGCCCTTCATCTCCGCCGCCAGCTCGACCGCGCGGTCGTAGCTGCGGTTGGAGACGATGATGCTCTTCGCCCCGCGCGACAGCAGGCTCTGGGCGCAGGTGCGGCTCATCTCGCCCGCGCCGACCAGCATGACCCGGCACTGCTTGAGGTCGAACACCTTCTCGGCCAGGTCGACCGCGACGCTGCCGACGCTGGTGGAGCCACGCTGGATGCTGGTGTCGTTGCGCACCCGCTTGCCGACCGTGAAGGCCTGCTGGAACAGCTTGTTGAGGGTTTTGCCCGTGGCGCCGGTCTCCAGGGCCACCTTGTAGGCCGCCTTGACCTGCCCGAAGATCTCGGTCTCGCCGAGCACCATGCTGTCCAGGCCGCTGACGACGCGGAACAGGTGCCGGGCCGCCTCGCCGGCGTCGAGCTTGTAGGTCACCAGGGCCTCCGCCTGCTCCTGCGGCAGGTCAAAGCGCCGCACCAGGTAGTCGACCAGCTCGGCGTGGGCGCGCGGCAGCTCGGCCAGATGGTGGGTGGCGTACAGCTCCACCCGGTTGCAGGTGCTCAGCACCACGCTCTCCTCAAAGCCGGGCAGCTGGCGGATCTCCTCGACCGCCTCCGGCACCCGCGCTTCGGGAAACGCCACGCGCTCCCGCACCTCGACGGGCGTGGTGCGGTAGTTGAGTCCCAGGCAGACCAGGTGCGGCGTCGCGGTCGAGGCGTCAGGCATGGGAGGTCACAAGCCAGAGTGAAATGAAAGGGATGACAAACCCCACGGCCGCCAGCCAGGCGGTCTGCCGCGGCGACAGCGCGTGCCGCCAGATGATCAGGCCGATGACGGCGTAGAGCGCCCAGACGACCCAGGCGAAGACCAGCTTCGGCTGGCTGATCGGCGTCTGCAGGGCGAAGGTCAAAGCGAGGCTGAGGCTGAGCAGCAGCAGGCCGAGCACCACAAGGCGGCGGATCGCCTTGGCCAGCCCCTGGATGGGCGGCAGCTGGTAAAACAGGCCGCCGATGAGGTGGCGCTTCAAAAAGCGCTCCTGCACCAGGTACATGACGCCGGTGATGCAGGCCAGGGCGAAGGCGGCGTAGGCGATCAGGGCCAGCGCCGCGTGCAGCTCGACCAGGGCGTCGATCTTGCCCTTCACCGGATAGGCCGGGAAGGCGTTGGGCACGGCAAACGCCGTGCCGTGCAGGGCCGTGATCAGCGGGGCGGTGAACATGCCCAGCAGGGAGACCCGGAAGGCCGACCCCACCATGAAGTAGAGGAAGACCACGCTCCAGGCGATGAACACCAGGACGTCGGAGACGCTCTTCATCGGGCACTGGCCGACCACCTGGCCGCGCAGGTACACCGCCCCGGTCTGGAGCAGGAAGCCCAGCAGCATCGCCACCAGCTGGCTGCGCCGCGGCCGCCAGTCGCCGCTGCGCAGGGCGATCACGGCCGGCACCACGCCCGCCAGGAAGGCGAGGGTGGACAGGGCGAGCAGGAGGCGGTCGGGGGACATGGCTGGGGAGGCGAAGTTTCGCGGCGGCGGCGGCGGGCTGCAACTCCGAAGGTGAATACGCGGCCGCGGCGGCGGGGATTCCCAAAGAAGGGTGCCCGGCGCGCAAATCCGGGCGCCCCGGCGGCGTTCCTGCTCGACGTCCGCCGTCATTGCCCCCACCCTGCCGCCCATGGCCTACCGC
>CAYYJK010000505.1:0-1763 GCA_964472185.1 uncultured Prosthecobacter sp. | reverse complement strand
GCCAGCGCCGGCATCTGGGCGACGACCTCAACGGCATTGGCGGCGGCAACAGCGACCGGGGCGACCCGGTGTACGCCGCCGGTGCCGGCCGCGTGGTTTATGCCGGTGCGCCCGGGCCGGGCTGGGGTCGCATGGTGATCCTGGCTCACCGCGTTCCCGATCGGGAGCGCCCGGACCGGGTGCGTCTGATCCAGACGGTGTACGCCCACCTGGAGGAAGTGGCGGTGCGGCCGGATCAGGAGCTGCGGCGCGGCGAGCGGATCGGCAGCGTCGGGACTGCGGACGGCCAGTACCTGGCGCACCTGCACTTCGAGGTCCGGGAAGGCCCCTATGTGAATCCCGGCGCCGGCTACGCCGACCAGCCGCTCAACCGGCTGCCGCCGGAACGGTTCCTGGCCGAGCATCGCGGCGCGCCGGAGGCGCTGCTGCTGCCGCCGCCGCTCTGAGGCCTCAATGGGAGAGGCGGCGGTGGGTGAAGGGATGGCTCTGCACCACCGCGATGATCAGCGGCAGGCTGCGGTAGTCGGCCTGCACCAGAGTTTCCTCCAGGCGCAGCAGGGTCGGCTGGTCGCCCGGTTCCAGGCCGCGGCCGAGGCCGTAGCCGAGCAGGCGGGCGCAGAAATTGCGCACGAACTTGGCCTTCTCCGCCAGCAGCAGGCGGCGCATTTCGGCCGGCCCGCTGAAGCTGCGGCCGTCGACGAAGTTGCCGCGCACGTCCAGGGGCTTGCCGTTCTCGGTGTCGCGCCACTTGCCGATCGGATCGAAATTTTCCAGGCCGAAGCCGGGCGGGTCGAGGCGGTTGTGGCAGCCCATGCACTGCTCCTTGCCGCGGTGCTTCTCGAGCTGCTGGCGGAAGGTCAGGGTTTCGATCTTGCGGTCGTCCTCGGGCAGCGAGCCGACGTTGGCCGGCGGCGGCGGCGCGGGCGTGCCGAGCAGCTGTTCGAGCACCCACTTGCCGCGCAGCACCGGGCTGGTGCGCTGCGGGTAGGAGGTGGCGGCCAGTACCGCGCCCATGCCGAGCACGCCGCCGCGCCGGTCATCGGGCAGGTCGACCCGGCGCATGTGGGCGCCCTGGACACCGGGGATGCCATACAGCCGGGCCAGCTCCTCGTTGACGAAGGTGTGCCGGCTGTCCAGGAAGTCGAGCACGCGGCCGTTTTCACGCAGGATGGCGCCGGCAAAGTGAAAGCCCTCGTCGTACAGCGCCTGGCGCAGGCTGGGCGTGAACTCCTTGTACTTGCCGCGGTCGGGATCGACGGTGTTGAACAAGGCGTCGAGGCCGAGCCACTGCGCGGCGAAGTGGCGGACGAAGGCCTCCGCGCGCGCATCCGCCAGCAGGCGCTGCACCTGCCGGGCGAGCACGTCCGCTTCGAGCAGCCGGCCGGAGTCGGCCAGTGCCGAGAGTTCATCGTCCGGCATGGTCGACCAGAGGAAGTAGGACAGGCGCTGCGCCAGTTCGTGCCCGCTCACCGGCCAGGGCTCCGTGGCGCCCGGGCGGTCCTGCTCCTGAAGGATGAGGAACTTGGGTGAGAGCAGCACGGCTTTGAAGGCGACCCGCATGGCGCCCTCGAAGTCCTGACCGCGCCGGCTCGCCTGTTCGAACACCGCGAGCAGCGGCTCGAGGTCGGCGGCCTGCACCGGCCGCCGGTAGGCCCGCCGGGCAAACAGTTCCAGGTTGCGCCGGGCCGCGCCGGCCGCCGGCTCGCCGGGCTTGGGCCGGTGCGGCAGCAGCTTGGCCCGGATCTCCGGCCGGCCCCAGGCGG
>CAYYJK010000504.1:0-1779 GCA_964472185.1 uncultured Prosthecobacter sp. | reverse complement strand
TCGGGCAGCAGCCTCGACAACTCGACGCGGGTGACGATCACCGCCACGGCGGGGCAGGTATACTACCTCGCCTGCGACAGCGGCGGCAACGCCCCCGACAGCCGGCTCTGGCTGTCCTGGTATCCGGACGGCAGCGCCGGCGTGCTCGCCTGGGCGCAAAGCGTGTACCGCGGTTCGGAGGCCGACGGCGGAGTGACGACACGGGCGCTCAAGCTGCGCGGCGACGGCGACGGCAGCGTCAGTTTCATCAGCCAGAGCGTCGATGGCGCGGTCCCGGCCACGGGCGGCGTCGATTACACCCTCCCTGGAGCACTGCCCCTGCCGACCGGCACCCGCTCGGGAACGGTGCTGCTGCCCTTCCTCGAAGACGGCGTGATCGAGCCCGAGGAAGCCGTCGGACTCGCCTTCAGCAACCCGACCGGCGGACTCGGCGTTGCCGACGGCACCAGCAACACGGTCTTCATCGGCGAGCAGACCGATAACGCCGCGGCCGGGCTGCGCCAGCGCGAGGTGCGGGTGCGCGAGGGCCAGACGGCCTACCTGGAAGTGTATCGTCAGCGCGCCGGCTCCAGCCAGATCGCCGTCGGCTGGCGCGTGCAGTCCGACACCTGCCACGCGGGCGCCGACATGCCGGGCCTGTCGGGCACGGTGCACCTGAACCCGAACCAGGTGTCGGCGACGATTGCCGTGCCGGTGTACTGGGATCGCGTCTTTGAGGGACCGGAGTCCTTCACCGTCGAGCTGACCGACAGCCCGCAGGCCGGCACGATCGTCGACGGCGCCAGCAACACCGTCATTGCCGTCGAGGACGCCGACTTCTTCGTGCCGCGACCGGGCGCCTACTGCGGCCTGCTCGACACCGGCGGCTGGGGCGCGCTGGTGAAATGCACCGTCACCGGCGAGGGCAGCGCAAGCGGCACGGTGGATTACCGCGGGGTCAGCTACCGTTTCACCGGCCGGTTCGGTGCCGACGGCCAGCTTGTCGCCGGCTTCGCCCGTCCGAACCGGGTGTCGCTCGGCCTGCGCCTAAGCTTTGCCGAAGGCTGGTCGCGCTGCGCGGCCTCGCTGCGCGATCCCGAGGGCGACTGGGCCGACGGCTGGGTGCGCTACCTGCCCTACAGCAGGACGAATCCCGCGCCGCAGGCCGGCCGCTACACCCTGCTCTGTGAGGGCATGGGTGAGGGTTCCGTGCCGGTGCCGCTGGCGGGGGCCAGCTTTGTCGGCACCGATGGCAGCGTGCGTTTCGTCGGCCGCACGGCCGACAACCAGACCGCCACCTTCGCCAGCCGCATCGGCCAGTCCGATCCCGAGGGCCTGATCGGTGGCGAGTGCGCCTTCACCGTGCCGCTCTACGGCAAGGCCGGCAGTGTGTATGGCAGTTGCGATCTCGGCCTCGGCCCGCAGCAACCCGGCGCCGCGACCACGCTTGGCTGGCTCAAACCCTGGCGGCCGCGCGAGGCCCTCTACCCCGCCCTGCCCTTTCAAACCATCGCCTGCCAGGCCGTGCCCTACACGCCGCCGGCCCCGGGCGAACGCGTCACCGAACCGCTGAATGTCGCCCTGGGCGACGGCAGCGTGCGCTTCCTCAACAGCGGCGGCGTGCTCGACGGCACCAGCAACACCCTCTTCATCTCCGAACGCAACCAGGTCACGGTCACCGAACCCGGCAACCCGCTGGGCTGCGCGATCAAGATCGATCCCAAGACCGGCACCTTCAGCGGCAGGATCCGGGCGCCCGGATCGACCCAGTTCACCCAGTTCTACGGCGTCTTCCACCAG
>CAYYJK010000503.1:0-1792 GCA_964472185.1 uncultured Prosthecobacter sp. | reverse complement strand
ACATCTCGATGTTGGCGATGGCCTCGTCGGGCACCCAGCAGGGCGAAGCCTCGCCGTGCAAAGCCTGGCGCAGGCTTTCCTCCGCCGCGTCCGGCAGCGCGCCGGCCCCGGGCCGGGAGCTGCGCAGCTGCCGCCAGTGGCGCTCCACCTCGGCGCAGAGCTTGCCGTAGCGGCCGGCCAGTTCCGCCACATCCGCAGGCGGCGGCGACAGCAGCCGCGTCACCCGCGGATCGCGGCTCCGCGCAGCCAGCTCGCCGGCGGTCCGGGCGAACTCGGCCGGCGGCAGGCCGGCCAACCGGTTCCAGGAACCGAACCAGGAATCGCCGGGCTGCGCCGCCAGGAACTGCTGCCAGCGCCGGACAAAGGCCGGGTTGAGATCCTTGAGGTCGAGGATCTGGCCGAAATTTTCCTCGGGATACCGGTCGAGCTCCAGCTGCGCCAGCAGGTGCTCCGCCACCGAGGCGCGCAGGCGCGCCATCTGCTCCTCGCGGCGCAGGGCCAGCGTTTCGCGCAGCTTCTGCTGACGCTGAGCGAGTTCGCGACCAAACGCCGAATCCGCCGGCGCCGGCGGCGCGCAGGGCACCAGCTCCTCGGCGCAGCTCTGGAAGACGCCGTAGAGGGCGTAGTAGTCGCGGGTGGGGATCGGATCGTACTTGTGGTCGTGGCAGCGCGCGCAAGCCACGGTCAGGCCGAGCGCACCGCGAGTGACAACGTCGATGCGGTCGTCGATGATGTCGTGGGTGACGCCGAGAAAACGCCGGCCCAGGGTGAGGAACCCCATGGCCGCCAGGTCCGGCGAAGCGGCCGGCACCAGCTGGTCAGCGGCGATCTGCAGTTCCAGGAAGCGGTCGTAGGGCAGGTCCCGGTTGAGCGCGCGCACCACCCAGTCGCGGTAGGGCGCCGCCTGGACAAACCGCTTCTCCTCGCGTGCGTAGACGTAGCCCTTGGTGTCGGAGTAGCGCGCCACATCCAGCCAGTGGCGGGCCCAGCGTTCGCCGTAGTGCGGAGAAGCGAGCAGCCGCTCGATCAGGCGCGGATAGGCGTCCGCGGACGCATCCTCGACAAAGGCCCGCACCTCCTCCGGCGTCGGCGGCAGACCGGTCAGATCGTAGCTGGCGCGGCGGATCAGCGTCCGCCGGTCGGCCGGCGGCGAGCCCGGCAGGCCGCGCCGCGCGCGCGCGCGCCGGATGAAGCCGTCCAGATCCGCCTCGCGCAGCACCGCCGGATCCGGCGGCCGCAGCGCCCACCAGTCGGCGGCGGCCGGCGCGCCGGCCTGCAGGGCAAGGACGGCGGCCAGACAGGTCAGCGGCATTCGGCGGCGGCGCATGGCAAAAAGTTACCCCACTGCATACGCGGCGGCGGAGCCCGGCTTGTCCGACCACCGCCACAAAAGACAACGTCCCCCGCCGCGGGACTGCGGCGGGGGACGTTTCAGCACCGGCGGCCGCCGGGCACGGTCACTTGAGGTTGCCGAGTTCGGCCTCGCCTTCGGCCTGGCCGAGCGCCCAGCGGATGCCGCCGAGGATGTGCGCCTGGTAGGTGCGGGCGATCTCCGGCGAGTTCTTGCGCTCGCTGCCGCCGGCCTTCCAGGTCGGATCCCAGACGTCCTCGCGGTGGCCGAGCGAGGTGTAGAACACGCGGCCCTGGCCGAAGGGCTTGCACCAGGAAACCGGGAAGTAGCCGGGGGTGCCGTCATTCGGGTGGGCGTTCAGTCCCATCAGCGCGTGGACGTCGGATTTCGCGTAGCTCTTGATGATGTAGATCTCGTCGAACACGCGCCAGCCGGACGGCA
>CAYYJK010000502.1:0-1794 GCA_964472185.1 uncultured Prosthecobacter sp. | reverse complement strand
CAGGGCGACAGCGGCCTGACCGGCCGCAAGATCATCGTCGACACCTACGGCGGCATGGGCCGCCACGGTGGCGGCGCCTTCTCCGGCAAGGACCCGTCCAAGGTCGACCGCAGCGCCGCCTACATGGGCCGCTGGGTCGCCAAGAACGTCGTCGCCGCCGGCCTGGCCGCCAAGTGCGAGGTGCAGTTCGCTTACGCCATCGGCCACCCGCTGCCGGTCAGCGTGCACGTCGACACCTTCGGCACCGGCACGGTCAGCGATGACGCCATCCTCGCCGCGGTCCTGAAAGTGTTCTCGTTCAAGCCGGCCGACATCGTCAAGCAGCTCGACCTGCTGCGCCCGATCTACGGCAAGAGCACCAACTACGGTCACTTCGGCAAGGACGACGCGGACCTGACCTGGGAGTCCACCAGCAAGGCCGCCGCCCTCAAGAAGGCGGTCAAGTAACGCCGCCCCTTCACGAAAACCGCGCGGGTCCGCCCGCGCGGTTTTTTCATGCCCGGACCGTGCGCCGCGCGCCAGCAAAGCGGCCGGCTCAGAACGGCCCGCCCAGGGCCAGGTGCAGGTCGGCCCGGTTGCGCAGGCGCTGGGCCTGGACGCTGATCAGCGCACTGCGGGCATCGAAGGCGCGCTCGCTGGCGTCGAGCAGGGTCAGAACCTCGGCGAGGCCCTTCTCATACTGGCCCAGGGCCAGCTGCTCGGAACGCTCGGCCTCGGTCGCGGCGCGCGCCAGCGCGGCGGCCTGGTCCGCCAGGAAACGCTCGCTGGCGAGCGCGGTCTCGACTTCGCGGAAGGCGGTCAGCACGCTGCCCGTGTAGGTCTGCAGCTGCTCCTCGTAGCGGCTGCGCGCGAGCTGCGCGCCGGCGACCAGACGGCCGCCCTGGAACAGGGTCTGGGCGACGTTGCTGGCGATGCTCCAGATCGCCGAGTCGGGCGCCAGCAGGTTGTCCATGTCCTGGGAGGTGCGCCCGTTCTCGCCGGTCAGGCGCAGGCTGGGCAGAAAGGCCTTCTTGGCCGCGCTCTCGCCGCGCAGCGCCGCCTCCAGACGGCGCTCGGCCGCGCGCAGGTCGGGCCGGCGCAGCAGCAGCTCGGAGGGCAGGCCGGACGGCACGCCGCGCTTCAGCCCCGGCACGCCGCGCAAGCCCGGTTCCCGGCCGGACGGATAGCCGCCAAGCAGCACCTCCAGCGCCCGGCGCGTCTGATCCGCCGAGGCGCGGCGCTGCTCGACCAGCGACTCGGCGCGCGCCAGATCGGCCCGGCCCAGGCTGACGTCCAGGGCCGCGCGGTCGGGGTCCAAGCCGCGCTCCAGCTGCCGGTTGAGCACGCCGAGCTGCACGCGCCGGTTGGCGACGTTGCGCTCGGCGAGGGCGCGCAGGGCCTCCGCCTCGGCCAGGGTGACGGCGGTGCGCACCGTGTTGGCAGCGAGCGAAAGCCGGGCGGCGTGAAAGGTCTCCTCGGCCGCCTGGCGGTTGGCGCGGGCGGCGCCGCGCTCGTCCGCGACGCGCCCCCACAGGTCGATCTCCCAGGAGACGTTGAGCGGCAGGCGGAAGCGGTTGTTGATCGGCGTCAGTCCGGAGAAGCGCTGGTCGCCCGGACTCTGCGAGCGCGAGGCGCTGTAGCTGGCGGAGACGGACGGGAACAGGGCGGCGCCCGCCTGCACCGTTTCCGCGCGCGCCTGGTTCACCCGCGCGGCGGCGGCCTTGAGGTCGGGATTCGCCGTGAGGGCGCGCTCCACCAGCCGGCGCAGGGCCGGATCCTGGAAGTCATCGAGCCAGCCGGTGGCGCCGGCCGGCG
>CAYYJK010000501.1:0-1798 GCA_964472185.1 uncultured Prosthecobacter sp. | reverse complement strand
CTGCTCATCCTGCTCGACACGGTGCGCGTCGTGCTCATCGGCGGCATGAAGAAGGAGGCCCAGCGCCCGCGCTACCAGCCCGGCACGCTCGCCGCGGCCGAACCGCCCGTGGTGCCGCCCGGCGGCCCGGTGGAAGTGACGGCCTGACCATCGTCACAGGCCGTCCGCCCGGCCCGGAACCCGCGGATCGTGCGCGGGCAGCAGCCGGCCGCTCGCCGGATCCTGCACGACGCACTGACAGGCGCCAAAGGGCCCGGCAAGCTCCAGCCGGTGCCCGGCCTGCTCCAAGGCCTGCCGCACTTCTTCGGCCAGACCGCGCTCCACTTTCAGTTCGTCGGGCCGCCATTGGTGGTGAATTCGCGGTGCGGCCAGCGCCGCCGGCGCCGGCAGTCCGTCGTCCAGCAGGCCGACCAGCAGCAGCAGCATCTGGGTGATGATCGTCGGTCCGCCGGCAGCCCCGGCGCTGATCCAGGGTTTGCCATCCCGAAGCACCAGGGTCGGAGTCATGCTCGACAGCGGGCGCTTGCCGGGAGCGATGGCGTTGGCCTCGGCACCGACCAGCCCGAACGCGTTCGGCACGCCCGGTTGTGAGGAAAAATCGTCCATCTCATTGTTCAGCAGCACGCCGGTGCCAGGGACCACCACCTTGCTGCCGAACGCCGTGTTGATCGTCTGCGTCAGGGCCACCCAGTTGCCCTCGGCGTCCGCAGCGGACAGATGCGTCGTGTGCCGCCCGAAGACGTCGCCTTCCCAGCGCGGCGGCAGGCCGTGACCGGTCACCGGCGTGGCCCGGTCCAAGTCGATCCGGCGCGCCAGTTCGGCGGCGTAGACCTTGTCCACCAGCCCGCGCGGCACCGGTGCAAAGTCCGGATCGCCCAGCCAGTGCGCCCGGTCGGCAAAGGCGAGTTTCATCGCTTCGGTGATGACATGTGCCCGGCTGCCGGCCCGAAAATGCCGGAGCGGGAACGTCTCGAGGATGTTGAGGATCTGCGCCAGATGCACGCCGCCGCTGCTCGGCGGCGGCATGGACACGATGTCATGCCCGCGGTAGCTGGAGCGCACCGGCTCGCGTTCGACCGCCCGGTAGGCGGCGAAATCCGCCGCCGTCAGCAGGCCGCCGTGGGCCTGTATCCAGGTCTCGACGCGCTGTGCCAGCTCGCCGCCGTAAAACCAGCCAAGCCCCTGGGCGGCGACCGCCCGATACGTGCGCGCCAGATCGGTCTGGATCAGCCGGTCGCCCTCCCGCCAAGGCGTGCCGTCCGGTTTCAGGAAGATCGCGGCGCTGGCAGGGAACTGACGCAGCTTGGCGGCGGTGGCGGCCAGCTTGCGCGCGTAGACCGCGTCCAGCGGAAAGCCGCGTTCCGCCAGTTCCGCCGCCGGCAGCAGCAGATCGGCCAGCTGCAGCCGGCCATGCTGACGGAGGGCGAGTTCGTAAGCGCGCAGCAGTCCGGGCACGGCGACGGCCAGGGGGCCGGTCTGGCTGGCCTCGGTGTCCAGGCGACCGCCGATCCGGTACAGGTCGCGGTGCGCCCGCGCCGGTGCCGTCTCCCGGCCGTCGATCGCGGTCAGGCGGCCGTCCGCCGCCCGGATCAGCAGGAAGCCGCCGCCACCTTGTGCTGCTCCTGCATGTCCGTGCAGCGGCTGGCCAAAGCGGGGGCCGCAGCGCCCACGGACTTCCTCAACCACGGCGACGCCCTGCGCAAGCCGCCGGCCAGCGAGTCCCCCTTCCTGCGCGTCTGGCGCCAGCCCGCCGACGCCGTCTGGGCCAAGGCGGACACGCGGAAGAAGATCTACATCG
>CAYYJK010000500.1:0-1799 GCA_964472185.1 uncultured Prosthecobacter sp. | reverse complement strand
TCCTGGCCGATGTAGCAGCCTTTGGTGAAGCTCATCGCCCGCTCTTCCAGGCCGGCCTCCTGGGGGAAGGTCTCGGCGTTCAGTTCGTTGGGGTGGCGCGGCAGGCCGCGCAGGATGCGCAGGGTTTCATACTCCGGCTCGTCGAGCACCGGCGCGTCGTCGGGCGGGGTGAAGCCGCTGTCTGCGGGCAGCCAGAGATCCTGCCCGGGCAGGTCCAGCCGCAGGCTGGCGAGCACCCGCGCCCCGGCGGGCAGGCGCAGGTCCGCAACGGTCACCGCCGGGCCAAAATGGTGCCAGAGCTGCCAATCTTCGGTGACGTCCGCCAGTTCGGCGTCGTCGGCGATCAGGTAGCGTTCCAGCCGCAGGCCCAGCGGTTCGCGCAGGCCGGCCTCGGCATCCAGGAACAGCGCCTCGGCGTCGGCGTGGAAAAACACGTCGCCCTCGATGCGCCCTTTGACGTTGGTGACGCAGGCGTACAGCGCGCGTTGCTGGCTGGCGAGGCGCGCGTCCTGGGTGATTTGGCCGTTCAGGTAGCGCACCCGGTCGCCGCCGCTCAGACGCCACTTGGCGCGGGCGGAAAGGTTCACCCAGCCGCCGCGGGCGGTGATTTGCGCAAAGCGTTCAGCGTTCATGTCGGGGGCGTTCGGGGGTGGGGTTCAGCGTCCGATCACCGAAAAGTCCAGGTCGCCCTGGCCGGCCTCGACGGCGGCGCGCATGGCTGCCGCGGTGCAGTCGATGGCCGGCGTCTGCAGCCCCTGTTCGGCGGCGAGCGTGCGGGCAAAGTCGGCGTCCTTGAGCATGTTGCGCAGGGAGAAATGGGGTTCGAAATCGCCCCGGATCATCGCCGGCAGCTTCATGCCGACCAGGGGCGAGTAGTTGGCGTTCGCCTCCAGGGCGGCGAGCAGGCGCTCGAGCGGAATGCCCTGGCTGCGCGTGATCGCGGCGGCTTCGGCCAGCGCCTGAACGGTGACCGAGCTGAGCAGGTTGGTGACGATTTTCAGCACCATGGCCTCGCCGATCCCGCCGAGCGGCAGGATCTTGGCGGAGCTGGCTTCCAGCACCGGTCGTGCGCGTTCGATCAGGGCCGGGTCGCCGCCGACGTAGTAGACCAGCTTGCCGTTCTGCGCCGCCAGCTTGCTGCCGGTGAAGGGGGTGTCGAGGAAGTTGGCGCCGGCTTCGGCGCACAGGGCGGCGGCCTCCAGCGTCGCCGCCTTGCTGACCGTGGCGTGATTCAGGACCAGGTGGCTGGCGGTCAAGGCCGGGCGCGCGGTGCGCAGGGCCTCGATCAGGGCCTCGTCGTCGCGGACGAAAATCTGCAGGATCTCGGCCTGCTCGGCCACCGCCTGCGGACTGGGCAGGGCGCCGGGGACGGCGCGCGCCGTGCGGCTCCAGATCGCGACCGGATAACCGGCCTGCCGCAGGTTGTCAGCCACGCGACTGCCGATGATGCCGAGGCCGAGAAGTCCGATGGTGGGAGGCGTGTCCATGCGGTGCCATGGTGGGCAGGGAAGGGCCGGGCTGCAAGCGGCGGCTGGCTTTCGGGTTCACGGTCAGGATCCGGCGGCGGTCTCCGCAAGCAGACGCTCCAGTGCCGCGGCCCGCTTGCGATCCTGCAGCAGCGCCTCGACCTCGCCGCGAACTTCGTCGAACGCGGCGGGACGCGCGGGTTGCCGGTCCAGAACGCGCAGCAGATGCCAGCCGAGCCGGGTTTCGACCGGGCCGCTGGTGGCGCCGACGGGCAGGGCCGCCACGGCGGCGGTGAATTCGGCGGGCAGCCGCCCGGCGCTCAGCCAGCCGAG
>CAYYJK010000499.1:0-1802 GCA_964472185.1 uncultured Prosthecobacter sp. | reverse complement strand
CGGGTCGGACACCATTCCTGCCATCACATCGCCGTGAAGCCCTACTACCTGCTCGAGGCCGAGCCGCAGGCGCCGAAGCTGCCGGTGGGCTACTTCTGGGCGATCGCCCTGGTGCTGCTGCCGCCCTGGTGGCGGCGGGTCATCCATCCGCGCCTGCAGGCCGCGTCGGTGCCGGCCTGAGCGGCGAACGTCAGGGGGTGACCTTCTTCACGAAGCAGGCCTTCAGGCCGATGGCGAGGCCCTCCATCCGGCAGGAGATCTCGTGATCGCCTTCAACCAGGCGGATCGGTTTCGATTTCGTGCCGACCTTGAGCACCTGCGAGCTGCCCTGCAGCTTGAGGTCCTTGATCATCGCCACGATGTCGCCGTCGGCGAGCACGTTGCCGTAGGCGTCCTTGACGACGCGGCCGGCCTCGGCCGGTTCCTCGACGGTGCGCGGCCATTCATGGCCGCAGGTTGCGCATTCCAGGTGGTCGGCGTGTTCGAGGACGTCGTTCATCTCGCACAGGGGGCAGGCAGGGGAGCTCATCAAGCGCTACCCAACGGAGGATTGCCGGCGGCACAAGCGGCCAGACCCGGGAGATCAACGAATCACCTGAAAAAGCCAAGTTTGGCCGGTGGTGGCGCACCCCTCAGGATTCGAACCTGAAACCTTCTGATCCGTAGTCAGATGCTCTAATCCGTTGAGCTAGGGGTGCAGTGACTTTGCAGTCAGTGCAGTGGTTTCTGCGGACGGGAAGACTAGAGGAGGACCGGCCTTTGTCAAACGCCGAACGTCATTTTTCCAAAGATTCTGCGCGGGTCGCGCCGCCGACTGCGCGGCATCGCCAATCGGCCCAAGTTTTGGCGGTGTTTGCGCGTCGTCTGGGCATGACGTGGTGGCGAATTCTGAGCGGGCTGGTGCTGGGGCTGCGATTGGCGGCGGCGGAACTGCCGACGGCGCACGAGCCGCAGCAGGTGGAAGGCTGGCGCGTGCAGGTGGACGTGCGGCTGCGCCAGGAGGCGCATGCCGAGCTGGGGCAGCGGGCACTGACACTGCTGCGCGGGCGTTTGGCGGAAGTGGTGCTGGTGCTGCCGCCCGGGCGGGTGGAGCAGCTGCGCCAGGTGCCGATCTGGCTGGATCTCAGCCATGGCGAACTCACCTCGATGCAGTACCATCCTTCGGCGGACTGGCTGCAGGCGCACGGTTATGCGCGGGCGCTCGCCAAAGGCGTGCACATCCCGGTGGCGGCGCGCTTTGCTGATGCGCGGCATCTGCAGACCCAGCCCTGGTGCGTGCTGCACGAGCTGGCGCACGCCTACCACGACCAGGTGCTCGGCTACGGCGAACCGCGGCTGCTGGCGGCCTGGCAACAGTACAGCGACGGCGGCCGCGGCGCCCGCGTGCTGCATGTCAGCGGCCGGCAGCTGCGCCACTACGCGATGACCAACGTCAAGGAGTTCTTCGCCGAGATGACCGAGTGCTACTTTGGCGTGAACGACTTTTTTCCCTTCGTGCACGGCGAACTGAAGCGCGCCGAGCCGGAGTTGTACGCCCTGCTGGCGGAGCTGTGGGGGCCGAGCCCGCTCACACCGCGGCCCTGAGGCTCAGGGCAGCCACTCGCTCAGTTCATAGAGTTTGGGATTGCGGAGCGGCGGCCGGGCGCCGCCATGGAGCAGGCTGCGCACCTGGTGGAACAGTCCGCCATCGGCGGTTTCCAGCGCCCCGAACTCCGCCTCCAGCTTCTCGGGATCTTCGCCGGCCTCCAGGCGCCGCACGGCCTCGCGCAGCTCCGGCGGCGCCTTGCCGCCCATGAGGTCGC
>CAYYJK010000498.1:0-1813 GCA_964472185.1 uncultured Prosthecobacter sp. | reverse complement strand
GCGACAACCACATGCGCGGCATGAGCTGCCTGCTCACCGGCGACGAACTGCTCAAAGGCAACATCATGGGCGGCGGCGGCAATCCCGCCGGCTGGGCCAGCAGCATCTCCATCGACCAGGAGATCAAGAACTTCCTGCAGAGCCGTCCGGAAACCCGCACGCGCTTCGGCTCCCTGGAATTCGGCGTCGCCGTGCCCGACCGCGCCGACCCCTGGACGCGCATGTCCTACGCCGGCGCCAACCAGCCAATCGCCCCGATCGACGACCCGCACCAGATGCTCGGCAAGCTGTACGGCCGCATGAAGGACAAGGAGAGCCTGGTCAGCATTCTCGACGACGTCCGCGCCGACCTGAAGCGCGTCTCGTCGAAACTCAGCGCCCGCGACAAGGCGCTGCTTGACCAGCACCTCACCCTCGTCCGCGGCCTGGAGCAAGACCTCGAAAACGCCGACAAGCAGGGCCAGCTCGCCCACCCGGTGCCGCAGATCGATCCCAGCATCGAACTGGTCAACGACAACACGCCGGAAATCAGCCGCGTGCAGATCGACCTGCTGGTCAACGCCCTCGCCAACAACATGGCCAGCGTCGCCACGCTCCAGTACATGCGCTCGGTCGGCATGGCGCAGATGCGCTGGCTCGGCATCGAAGAGGGCCATCACTCGCTCTCGCACGATCCGGACGACAACAAGGACAGCTACGCCAAGTTGATGAAGATCAACACCTGGTTCGCCGGCGAATTCGCCCACCTGGTGAAGCGCCTCAGCGAAACCCCGGAACCGGCCGGTGAGGGCAGCATGCTCGACCACACGCTGGTGGTCTGGACCAACGAACTCGGCAAGGGCAACAACCACACGCTCGACAACCTGCCCTACGTGGTCGCCGGCGGCGCCCCGGGCTTCCGCATGGGGCGCACGCTGAAGTTCGACAAGGCCGCCCACAACCGCCTCTGGCTCTCGGTTGCCCACGCCATGGGCCACACCGGCCTGCAGAGCTTCGGCAAGGCGGAACTTTGCGAAGGCGGCGCGCTCGCGCTCGGCTGAGGCTCAGGCCTTGCGCAGGCACCAGACCCGGTAGCTCAGCTCGCCGCCCTTCAGGGCGGCGTGCACGCGGGCGCCGGGAATGCCGGCAAAGTCGCGCCCAAGCGGCTGCAGAAAGGCCGGCAGCCGCCGGTTCACCAAATCCAGGCTGCGCTCGGCGTTGCGTTCCATGCCGCGCCGCACAGCCTCGCTGATGTCGGCCTCCGACACGGCCAGCAAGGGCGCCGCGGCCAGGGCGTTCCGCCAGTCCCGCCACTGGTCGCTGAAACGGAAATCGGCATAGAGCAGATGGCCGCCGGGGCGCAGCACCCGCGCCGCCTCGGCCAGGAAGGCCGGAAAGTCCGGGTAGCAGTGCGAGGCCTCGACATTGAGCACGGCATCAAACGAAGCCTCGGGCCAGGGCAGGTTCTGCGCATCGCCCTGCACGAAGCGCAGCCCCGGCAGCGGATGCCGGGCACGGCAGAAGCGAATGCCGGCAGGGTTGATGTCCAGCCCCGTGTAGCTCGCCGGCTGCCAACGGCGCGTGATCCAGGACGCACCGCCGCCGTGACCGCAACTCACCTCCAGCACGTCCTTGCCGCGCAGATCCACCTGCGCGGCGACGCGATGGTACAATTGAATGCACGCGCGGTCCGGCTCATCCTCCGGGGCCAGCGGCAGGTCCTCGGGCGGGTCCGGCTCGAAGGCGTAGTTGAGAAAGTGCACGCCGTCGCCCTGGAGACGCCGGGTCAGAAACGGATACCAGAGCCGCCAGAGGGCCTGGCGCACCGGACCGA
>CAYYJK010000497.1:0-1833 GCA_964472185.1 uncultured Prosthecobacter sp. | reverse complement strand
GGCGGCGGTCGGGGCCAGGGCGTAGCTGCGCCGGCCCTCGACCGGCACCGGGCTGAGCGTGCGCGGGTTCATGATGTGGGCGCCCTTGACCTGGAAGCCGGAGCCGCTGAGGGCGCGGTCGGTGAGCTGCCGGCTCGCGGCGCCCTCGGCCAGGGTCACGGTCCAGGCGTCTTCGCCCGGCGGCCGGCCGAGCGCCAGCAGGGTGCTGTCGCCGGCGTTGAGGAAGGCGTCGGGCAGGCTCCAGTCCTGCAGGATCTGCACGGCCTGGTCGAGGGCGTAGCCCTTGCCGAGCGCGCCCAGGTCGAAGACCATGCGGTCGGCGTGGACGGTGACGCGGCAGCCGTCGGGATCGAGCTCAAAAAGCTGGCTGCCGACGGCTTGGCGCGCCAGTTCGAGCAGGGCGGGCTCCGGCTGGCGCAGCGTCTGGTCCTCGTGGCGCCAGAGGTGCATGAGCGGGCCGACGGTGATGTCGAAGGCGCCTGCGGTTTCGGCATGCACCGCCTTGGCCAGCGCCAGGCAGTCCCAGACCGCCAGCGACACCTCCAGGCTTTCACCCGCCTTCAGCTGGCTCAGGCGCCAGATGTCGCTGGTCGGCCGGAAGCGGCTGAGTTCGTCCTCTAGGCGGTCGATCTCGGCAAACACGGCCGCGGCCGCCTGGGCGGCGTAGGCGGCGTCGGTCTCCGCGAGGATGACCTCGAAGCTGGTGGCCATGGCCGCGTGCTCGAACCGGTGCAGGGCGCTCATGGCGGCGTGGGGGCGGCCGGCGGCGCGGCGGGCAGCGTCGGCAGGGTCGGTGAAAAGGCCGGCGGCGCCGACAGGGTGCCGCCGGGCAGGGCGGGCATCAGGGCCGGATCGCCGGCCGGCAGGGACAGCGGCGCCGGGGCGCCGGCGGCGGGCAGGCCACCCTTGCGCAGGAACAGGGTGAGCATGACGCCGGGGCGCAGGCCGAAGGGCGAGCGCTCCTGGTAGTCCTCGGCGCGGATCTGCGCCTTCACGGCGTCGTACTGCTCGCCGTCGACGATGATGACGTCGGCATCGAGCTGGGCGGGCGTCTGCGTCTGGTAGCCGACATTTTTCCAGGTGCGCCAGTACCAGGGCAGGGGCCAGCCGGCGTCGCGGTGGATCACCTGGATGCGTACCTGGCCGCCGCGGGCGTCGGCGTACTCGCGCACGGCGTCGAGCAGCTTGCCGAACTGCTTGGGCGGGTGCGAGTAGGCGTAGGGGTTGCGGGCGTCCGCCGAGTACTCGTACTGCGGGTTCGGATGCGTGCCGGTCAGGCGCATGGTCTGCGCGCACAGGCCGTACAGGCCGAGCCCCAGCAGGCCGTCGAAAATCCAGCGGTGGGTGCGGTTCTGCAGCGAGCTCCACAGGGTCGCGCCGCCGAGGCCGGCGAGCAGGGTCAGGGCATGCTGGGCCGACAGGATCGACCACGGCGTCTTGTAGCCGAGCGCCGAGTACACGGCCAGCAGCAGGACGGTATAGACCGACAGGAACACCAGGAAGGCCTGCCGGGCGGTGTTTTTGTACTCGCCCAGGAAGGCGTTGACGAAGCCGACGACGCCGAGGCCGGCGATCAGCGCCTCGCTCCAGACCAGGGTGTCGCGCCGCCAGACCAGCAGGGTCAGGTAGTAGTGCCAGGGCTTGGTGTGGCCGTCGTCGCCGCTGCGTTCCAGGTAGTGGAAGTAGGTGAGCACGCTGTCCTTGACCGCGCCCCAGTCGCGGAAGCCTCCGGAAAACGCCAGGACGGAGACCAGCAGGGCCGGCAGCGCGACCCACAGCCAGGGCCGGGCGGGCCGGGCCTGGCTGTGGGTCGCGCTGCCGGCCCTGCTGGTC
>CAYYJK010000496.1:807-1840 GCA_964472185.1 uncultured Prosthecobacter sp. | reverse complement strand
GGTGCTCGGCCTGCTCGCGGATGATGTCCACCACGTCGTCGATGGTGATGCGGCCCAGCAGGATGTTGTTCTCGTCCACCACCGGTGCCGAAACCCAGTCGTGGTCGGAGAACTGGTTGGCCACCTCGCGCTCGCTGGTACCCGCCGCGATCGCCGACTGCTCGTCGTCGATCAGCTCGTTGATCGGCGTGGAGGCCTCGTGAGTGAGCAGCGCGCTGAGCGACACCCGCCCGAGATACTGGTGCCGGCGGCTCACCACGAACAGGTAATCGGTGTGGTCCGGCAGCTCGCCGCGAAGGCGCAGGTAGCGCAGCACCACGTCCACCGTGGTGTCGGCGCGCACCGTCACCACGTCGGGGTTCATCAGGCGTCCGGCGCTGCCTTCGGGGAAGGACAGCACCTGTTCGAGGCGATCGCGGTTCTCGCGGTCCATCGAACGCAGCACTTCCTCGATCACTTGATCAGGCAGGTCCTCGGCGATGTCGGCCAGGTCGTCGATGTCGAGGTCTTCGACCGCGGCGACCAGTTCATCCGGATCCATTTCCGCGATCAGGGTTTCGCGTACGTCCTCGCCGACGTGCACCAGCACCTCGCCGTCGTCATCCGGATCGACCAGCCCCCACACCAGCGAGCGCTTGGGCGTGGGCAGGGATTCGAGCAGGTTGGCGATCTCGGCCGGCGAGAGCGTGTTGATCAGGCGCCGCACCGGCCCCAGACGTCCCGTGTCGAGCGCGTCCGACAGCAGCCGCAGCTGCCGGGCGGTCCTGTCGTGGCGGGAGGCGTCGGCCATCGGGCGCTCCGGGTGGCGAGGGAAGGGCGGATGCTGCCCGCGGTGCGGCGGCCGCGGCAGGCGGCGCATTATCGTGGCGCGACGGCCGTCGAGGCCAGCCCTGCGCCGCAGAAAGGTTCAGCGGCGGCGCTTTATCTCAGCGCGACGATGAGCGCGGCGGCACCGGATCCAGCCCGCCTTCGCACAGCGGCTGGCAGCGCGCCAGCCGCTTGATCGTCAGCCAGCCGCCGCGCAGGTGGCCGT
>CAYYJK010000496.1:0-797 GCA_964472185.1 uncultured Prosthecobacter sp. | reverse complement strand
ATCGAGCAGGTCGGATGGAAACGGCAGTGCTGTCCCAGCAGCGGGCTGATGAAGCGCTTGTAGCCGCGCAGCAGCGCGATGATCGGAGATGTCATGATGGGCCGCGGCCAAGGGCCGATGCGTGCGGGCAGTGTGCTTGCCGCGTCTGGGGGACTAGGCTATAACACGCGACCATTCGTGCTCAACGACGATTCTTCGAGGGCTTCCCATCGTGGCAACGAAAGCGAAAGTTTCAGATCGTTCCTCGGCCGGTACCGGCAAGGCCGGCGGCAAGCCTGGCGCAAGGACGGCGAGCAAGGCATCCACGGCGTCCGCGCGGAAGCCCGCGGCCGCGAAGGCCGCGCCGAAAGCTGCGGCCGCGAAGAAGCCAGCGGCGGCCGGAAAGGCCGTCACGGTCAAGAAGGCCGTTGCCGCAAAGAAGCAGTCCGTGGTCAAGAAGGACGCTGCAGCAAAGAAACCGGCCGCGGCCAGGAAGGTCGTGGCCGGAAAGTCTGCACCGAAGAAGGAGGCCGCGAGCCGTCAGGCCCCGGCAAAGAAGACCAGCGCGATCCAGCGCGTTGCCGAGAAGCTGGTGCGGCTAGTCAAGCCCAAGGCCGCTCCGGCCAAGGCCACTCCGGATAAGGCCGCCAAGGCCACTGAAAGCAAGGCGTCGGTCCGTTCGGCGCCCCGAGACACAGGAAACACGCGCAAGGCGACCGCCGCGCCGGCCAAGGCCGCGCCGGTGACCGCTGCCGCGACGACCCAGGCAAGGAAGAAGATGACCCAGGCTGCACCCCAGACCGCCAAGGGCAGGACGT
>CAYYJK010000495.1:0-1847 GCA_964472185.1 uncultured Prosthecobacter sp. | reverse complement strand
CCGGACTGGGCCAAGGGCTACGACATCGTCCTGCACGACGAGTGCGCCGCCGGCATGAAGGATCCCGCCGTGCTCAAGCGCATCCTCGACGTCCATCAAACCGTCCCCGCCGTGCACCTGCACTGCGCCATGCACAGCTTCCGCACCGGTTCGGACGCCTGGTTCAGGCATCTCGGCCTGCAGTCGAACTCGCACGGTCCGCAGGAACCCATCGCGATCACTTTTGTCGACCGGCAGCATCCCATCACCCAGCCGCTCGCCGACTGGACCACGATCAAGGAGGAGCTGTACAACAACGTCCATCTGTTCGACGCCCATCCCCTGGCCATGGGCCGGCAAAAGTTGAGGCAGAAGGACGGCAGCGTGAAGGAGGTCGATGCCATCGTCGCCTGGACCAACGACAAAGCCGGAGCGCGCAGCTTCAGCACCAGCCTGGGCCACAACAGCGACACGGTGGCCGATGCCCGCTACCTCGACCTCGTCACCCGCGGCCTGCTCTGGGCCTGCGGCAAGCTCGAGGAGCCCGCCTACCTGCAGCCGTTCACGGCGGCCGGCAAAGTCACCTTCGTCAAGGCCAAGCCGGTCGAGGCCCCGAAGCCGCCGCCCGTGCCCAAGAACGCCCTGGGCATCCAGGCCACGGCCAGCAGCGAGGAGACCGGCAAAAACAACTTCGCCTGGCGCGCCGTCGATGGCGACGAAACCAGCCGCTGGTGCGCTTCCAACTCCGGCTACCCGCAGTGGCTGCAGCTGGAACTCGACCAGCCGCAGACGCTGACGGGCTTGGAGACGGTTTGGGAAAACAACGGCGTTTATCAGTTCAAGGTCGAATCCAGCCGCGACGGTCAGACCTGGAGTCCCCTGGTGGATGGCAGCGCCAACACGCAGAACGCGCCGTACCGCCACAGCTTCCCGCCAGTCGAGGGCATCCGCTTCGTCAAGATCCACGCGCTGGGCAAGAAGAGCGGCGGCTGGGCCAGCATCCGCGAGGTGAAGCTCCAGGGACCGGGCCTGCCCGCCGTCGCTCCCAAGCTCTCCGCAGCCCAAAAAAAGGAGCAGGCCAAGGCCAACGACCCCTACGCCAAGGAAGGCAATGTGCCGCCGCGCATCGACAAGCTGACGCCCGAGCAGGAGGCGGCCATCCTGAAGGATGTGAAGGTGGTCGATGGCTTTGAAGTGACGCTGTTCGCCAGCAGTGCAGCGGCCAATTACCCGGTCTTTGTCGCCGCAGCCCCCGACGGCACGCTGTACGTTTCTTCCGACGGCAACGGCTCGCTGGGGCGCAACCCCAAGCGTGGTCGCGTCATCCGCCTGCGCGACCGCGACGGCGACGGCCGCGCCGACGAAACCAAGGTGTTTTGCGAGATCGACAGCCCGCGCGGCCTGGTCTGGGATCGCGACCGGCTCTACCTCGTGCATCCGCCGCACCTGAGCGAGTTCATCGACGCCGATGGTGACGGCGTGGCCGAAAAGCAGAACGTCCTCGTCAAGGACATCGCCTTCGGGTTCAAGGATCGCCCGGCCGACCACACCACCAACGGCCTCAGCCTCGGCATCGACGGCTGGCTCTACATCGCCGGCGGCGATTTCGGTTTCATGAAAGCCACCGGCACCGACGGCAAAACGCTGCAGCATCGCGGCGGCGGCGTCATTCGCGTGCGTCCCGACGGCACCGGCCTGGAAATCTACTCGACCGGCACCCGCAACATCCTGGAGGTCGCCATCAGCCCGCTCATGGACCTGTTCGCGCGCGACAACACCAACGACGGCGGTGGCTGGAACGTGCGCTTCCACCACTTCACCGGCCTGGACGATCACGGCTACCCGCGGCTGTACAAGAACTTCAACGA
>CAYYJK010000494.1:0-1863 GCA_964472185.1 uncultured Prosthecobacter sp. | reverse complement strand
TCGATCAGCAGGGCCTTGCCGTTGCCGGATTCGATGAAGCAGTTGGAATGGCCGTCGAACTCCTCCTGCAGCGGTTCGCCCCGGAGATGGCGCAGAACGTTGCCGGCAAGCGCCTCGCTTTCGAAATGCGCGACGGAGCCGGCCTTGGAAGCCGGCAGGTTGGTCGCGTCGCCGATGACAAAGACGTCGGGGTGCTGCAGCGACTGCAGGGTGTGTTTGTGCGTCGGCAGGAAGTCGAGATCGTCGCCAAGGCCGGAGCGGCGCACGGCCGCGTCGCCCATGTTGGTCGGCGTCGTCACCAGCAGGTCGTAGGGCACTTCACGCCCGTCGAAGCAGACCAGAGTATCGCGCTCCTGGTCCACCTTCTCCGCGACAAACTCGGTGACCAGTTCGATGCCCTTGTCGCCGAGCAGGTGGCCGAGCTTTTTCGAGGCCTTGGGCTTGGTGAAGGCGCCGGACAGCGGCGTCACGTAGGTGAGCGTGACCCGGTCGCGCAGGCCGCGTTCGCGGAAGAAGGTGTCGGCGAGGAAGGTGAACTCCAGCGGCGCCACCGGGCACTTGATCGGCATCTCGTTGATGTGCACCACCACGCGCCCGCCCCGGAACGCGGCCAGCTTGTCGCGCAGGGCGCGGGCGCCGTCGAGGGTGTAGAAGTCGTGGATGTTGTCGCGCCATTTCGGGCCGAGCATGCCCTCCGTCTCCTCCGGCGCCGTGCGGCAGCCGGTGGCGACAATGAGCACGTCGTAATCGAGCCGGCGGCCGTCGCTGAGCGTGACCGCATGCTCGTCCGGGAGGATGCGCTCGATCTCGGCCTGCAAAAAATCGACGCCGCGCGGCAGGAACTGGCGGGTCGGCCGGACGATGTCGGACTCCTCGTAGTGGCCGAAGGGCAGGAACAGGAAACCCGGCTGGTACAGGTGGCGGTCCGAGCGGTCGACCACGGTCAGCCGCCACTCGTCCCGCGACAGCCGGCGGCGCAGATGGTTGGCCATCAGGGTGCCCGCGGTGCCGCCGCCGAGGATGAGGAGGTGCTTGTGCATGGGATCGAAGAAGCCCGTTGCGCCAACCTTTATATGAGTGCATGCGTATACGCAAGAATCATTTGCCCACCTATCCTGTCTGCCATGAGCTCTTCCCTGTCCGCCGATGACCGCGGCGTCATCCTGACCTGCCCCGCCTGCAATACCGCCAACCGCGTCGCCTACCCGCGCCTCGGCCAGCAGGGCCGCTGCGGCACCTGCAAGGCCGCCCTGCCGGCGCCGGCCGCTCCCGTCGAGATCACCGGCCCCGAGACCCTGGCCGCGCTCGTCGCGCAGAGCCCGCTGCCCATTGTCATCGACTTCTGGGCACCCTGGTGCGGCCCCTGCCAGATGATGGCACCGGAATTTGCCAAAGCCGCCGCGCAGGCCGCGGGCGAGGCGGTCTTTGCCAAGGTGAACAGCGACGAACAGCCGCACATTGCCGCGCAGTTCCGCGTCCAGGGCATCCCCGCCTTCGCCCTGGTCCGCGGCGGCAGGCTCGTCGCGCAAAGCAGCGGCTTCCAGCCTGCGGCGCGGCTGCTGCAGTGGCTGCGCCAGGCCTAGCGTTCACTTGCGGCGGAACTTCACGAAGTAGTTCTCCTTCAGCAGTCCGGTCACCTCGTCCACTTTCTCAAACCCTGCCGCGGCGATTTCGGCCTCGAACACCTCCTGCCCGGCGCGGACGTGGCCGAGAATGAAGTCGCTGCTCTCGCCGGGGATGCGTCGGAAGTCGATCAGCACCAGGGTGCCGCCGGGCTTCAGGGCCTGGTGGAGTGTGGCGAGGCTGGACTGCGGATACTCGAAGTGGTGGTAGACGTCGCAGATGAAGGCGAGGTCGATGCTG
>CAYYJK010000493.1:0-1865 GCA_964472185.1 uncultured Prosthecobacter sp. | reverse complement strand
GGCTTCATCGGGCGGGGGCTTGGGGGGTGGCGGAGCGGTTGTTCTGCTGCAGGTGCATGAGCGGCAGGAACTGCGGCACCCGCTCGTCGACGATGATCTTGCCGGGGATGGCGGGCAGGACCTCGCCCAGGGTCTCAAGGTAGATGCGGCGCTTGGTCACCTCCGGCGCCTTCTGGTATTCCGTCATCAGCGCGGTGAAGCGGTTGGCGTCCCCCTCGGCTTCGTTGACCCGCCGGGTGGCGTAGCCTTCCGCCTGGCTGACGCTCTGCTCGGCCTTGCCGCGCGCCTCGGGGATGACGCGGTTGTACTCGCCGTTGGCCTGGTTGATCGACGACTCCTTCTCCTGCTGCGCCCGGTTGACCTCGTCGAAACTGTCCTTGACCTCCGCCGGCGGGTTGACGTTGCCCAGCTGCACCTGGTCGACATGCACGCCCATGTCGAGCGTCGTGACGATGTTCTGGAGCCGCTCCAGCGCCTTGACCTCGATCTCCTGGCGGCCCACCGTGAGCACCTCGTCGATGGAACGGTCGCCGACCACTTCGCGCATGACCGACTCCGAAAGGTCGCGCAGCGTCGCCTGCGGCTCGTGGAAGTTGAAGACAAAGTCCCGCGCGTCGGCAATGTGAAACTGCACGACCCACTCGACCACGGCGGCGTTGAGGTCACCGGTGACCATGTTCTTCTCGAGCTCCATCTCCTCGTAATTCGGATTGGACTGGTACTCGTTGGTGGCGCCGCGGCTGCCGTACCCGAACTCCAGCTTCAGCTGCCGGCGCACCTCGACCTGGGTCACCTCGTCGATGCCGAACGGCAGCTTGAAGTTCAGCCCCGGATTGGTGGTGTCCAGGTAGCGGCCGAAGCGCTGCACCACGCCGACGGCGCTGGCGGGCACCTGGTAAAAGCTGGAGAACACGCCGGCCAGCAGCAGCGCCACGAGCACGCCGGCCAGCACCCGGCGGGGATTCAGCCGCAAAGGCACTTGGCGCGGAAACGGCAGTTGGGGGAGTCGCGGGTCAGCCATGGCGCCATGCTAGCGGCGGAGCCGCCCCGGAGCAAGCGCCCAGCGCGCGCTTGAATGCCGCCCCCGGCTGCGCGATGTCGGTGCATGCCGGACGCGCCCGAACCCTTCCCCGCCTTCATGGCCCGGGCGCTGCACGATCCGGAACGGGGCTACTACGGCCGCCGCATCGCCACGGTGGGCGCGCGCGGCGACTTCTCCACCTCGGCCACGCTCTCGCCCCTGCTCGGCCAGGCGATCGCCGCCTGGCTGGCGGAGGCGGCGCGCCGGCAGCCGCGCGTGCGCCACATCATCGAGATCGGCGCCGGCGACGGCTCGCTGATGCGGGCGGTCCGCGGCAGTTTCGGCTGGTGGCGCCGGCAGCGCTGGCACTGGCACGTCGTCGACACCTCGGCGCCCCTGCGCCAGCAGCAACGCTTGATGTTAGGCCGGGGCGTCACCTGGCACGGCAGCCTGCCGCAGGCGCTGCAGGCCTGCGCCGGCGGCGCCTTCCTCTACCACAACGAGCTTCTGGACGCCTTGCCGGTGGCGCTGCTGGAGCGTCGGGACGACGCGTGGCACGAGGTGCACGTCACCGCCGCCGGCCAGGAGTCGCTGCAGCCCCTGGGCTGGAACGAGCGCGAACGGCGGGATTTCGCCGCCCTGCGCGGCTGGCAGCCGCGGCCAGGCCAGCGCTGCGAACTGCAGACCGGCGTGCGCGACTGGCTGCGCGAGTGGGCGCCGCTGTGGCAGGAGGGCGAGATGCTGACCCTTGACTACGGCGACGAATTTCCGGGGCTCTACCACCGCCGGCCGCGCGGCACGCTGCGCGCCTACCTGCTCCAGCAGCGCCTGGAAGGCGCCGACG
>CAYYJK010000492.1:0-1867 GCA_964472185.1 uncultured Prosthecobacter sp. | reverse complement strand
CCGCGCGGCAGGACTTCGACGACGTCGGCGAGGACGCGGCCGCTGCCGTGGCGGAGTTCGTTGCAGCGGCCGTAGAGGATCTGGCCGCTGGTGGCGCCGAGCAGTTCGGCGAGGCGGGCGTCGACGGCGATGCGGAAGAAGCCGCGCGGGTGGCTGCTGTGCGGCACCTGGTAGCGTTCGAGGATGGCGCCGAAGGGCACGTGGCCCTCGAGCACGAGCTGCCGGGCCTCTTCGGGCAGGAGGTCGAGGTGGATGCCGATGGCGCCGAACTCGACCGGCTTGCCGTCGCTGCGGCGGTTGAGCACGCTGGCGCGGACGAGGTAGTTGCCGATGCGCGCCTTGGCGTGCACGTCGAGGTCGATCTCGCAGCCGTGGCCCTCGCGCAGGCGCGGCGTCATGTCGATGTCGTGCACCAGCAGCCAGCGCTCGTGCTCGGGCAGCTCCCCGGCGTCGACGAAGGTGACGCGCGGCCGGGCGCTGCCGAGGCCGTAGAAGAACACCAGCGGGGCCAGGTCGTCGTTGTGGGCGACGTCGGTGCGGGCGGCGACGGCAGCGTCAGGTGTAGCGGGCATACTGGCGGTGCTGGGGCAGGAAGAACTCGTGCAGCAGGCGGTCCACCTGCAGCAGGCCGTCGCGGCTGAGGGTGATGTCGCGGTCGGTGACGCTGGCGAAGCCCTCGCTCTGCAGCCAGGCGAACTGCTTGGCGAAGTGCCGGCGCGGATCCTCGCCGAACTTGCGCACGTAGTAGTCGAACTCGCTGCGGCCGAGCTTGAGCTTGAGGATGAACTCGCGCACGAAGCGCTCCTCGGCGCTGGTGGCGTAGGCGCGGAAGATCGGCAGCTGGCCGGCGTCGACGGCTTGCATGTAGGGGCCGACCTCCGCCTGGTTCTGGTAGTGCACGCCGCCGAGGTGGCCGAAGGAGGCGACGCCGCAGCTGAGCAGGTCGGCGCCCTCCCAGAGCGCGTCGCGGTAGACGAACTTGATGCGCTGCGGGTCCTTGACCACGGTGTAGGCGCTGGTGACGGTGTAGCCGGCCTTGACGAACTCGTCGAAGGCGTAGCTGACCCAGGCGCGCTTGGTCGGCCAGTCGGCGACGGGGGCGGTGACCTTGCCCTCGGCCTTCATCTGCTGGTAGATGGTGGTGTTGTAGGGCACCTCCATCTGGTAGATGGTCACGGCGTCGGGACCGAGCTGGATGGCCTTGGCGACGGTGTCCCGCCAGTTCGCCTCGGTCTCGTTCATCATGCCGGCGATGAGGTCGATGTTGATGTGTTCGAAGCCGAGCGTGCGGGCGAAGCGGTAGGCCTTGTCGATCTCGCCGCTGCGGTGGGCGCGGCCGTTGGACTCGAGGATGTGGTCGTCGAAGTTCTCCACGCCCAGGCTGAGGCGGGTGACGCCGACCTCGCGGATGCCCTCGAGCTTCTTCTCGTTGAGGGTGCCGGGTTCGGCCTCGAAGGCGACCTCGGCGGCGCCGTCCCAGGGGACGAGCGCCTTCATGCGGTCGGTCAGGTCCTTGAGCTGGGGCACGCTCAGGTAGCTGGGGGTGCCGCCGCCGAAGTAGACGAAGTGCGCCTTGCGGCCGGCCAGGTAGGGCTGGGTGGCGAAGCGCTCCATCTCGCGCATGCCGGCGTCGATGTAGGCCTTGATCTCCTGGGCGTTCTTGTCGGTGTAGACCTTGAAGTAGCAGAAGTGGCAGCGCTTGCGGCAGAAGGGGATGTGGAAGTACACGCCCAGCGGCACGTCCGCCGGGGCGGGGCGGGCCAGCACCTGCTCGACCAGCGGCACCTGGTCCGGCTTCCAGAAGGAGAACGGCGGGTAGTTGGAAACGAAGTAGTTCCCGGCTTCGGTCTTTTCGACCGGCTTCTCG
>CAYYJK010000491.1:0-1898 GCA_964472185.1 uncultured Prosthecobacter sp. | reverse complement strand
TCGACCAGTCGCCGCTGGCGCGCACGCCGCGCAGCACGCCGGCGGTCTACGTCGGCGCCTTTGACACCATCCGCGCGCTGTTTGCCGAGACCGACGAGGCGAAGGCGCTGGGCATCACGCCGGGCTTCTTCTCCTTCAATTCCGGCGAAGGCCGCTGCGAACGCTGCGCGGGCAACGGCTTCGAAAAGATCGAGATGCAGTTCCTCAGCGACCTGTACGTGACCTGCCCGGAATGCGAGGGGCGGCGCTACCAGCCGCACGCGCTGAAACTGCGTCTGGCCGGCCGCAACATCCATGAGGTGCTCGGTCTGACTGTGCGCGAGGCCGCCGTCTGGTTCGCCGCGCTCGAAGGCCCGGCGCCGCTGCTGCGCAAGGCGAAGAACGTGGCCTCCCAGCTGGCCATCCTCGAGGAGGCGGGTCTCGGCTACCTGACCCTGGGCCAGCCGCTCAACACCCTCTCCGGCGGCGAGGCGCAGCGCCTGAAGCTGGTGGGGCATCTGATCGAAAGCGCCGAGACGGGCGGCGCACGGGAATCCGCCCTGCTGTTGCTCGACGAGCCGACCACCGGCCTGCATTTCGACGACATCGCGCTGCTGGTGAAGCTGCTCCAGCGCCTGGTCGACGAGGGCAACAGCCTGCTGGTCATCGAGCACAACCTCGACGTCATCCAGTGCGCGGACTGGGTGGTCGACCTCGGCCCCGAAGGCGGCGCGCTGGGCGGCCAGCTGGTCGCCCAAGGCTCGCCCGAGCAGGTGGCGGCCTGTCCGGCCTCATGGACCGGCCGCTACCTGGCCGAGAAGTTCGGCGGCGCGCGCGTGGCGGAGCCGCCGGCCGCCTATCGGGCGCGCAAAGCCAAGGCCGGGGAATCCGCGTCGCCGAACGCCATCAGCATCCGCGGTGCGCGCGAGCACAACCTGAAGAACCTCTCGCTCGACATCCCGCGCGACCAGTTCGTCGTGGTCACCGGCCTCAGCGGCTCCGGCAAGTCCTCGCTGGCGTTTGACCTGGTTTTTGCCGAGGGCCAGCGCCGCTTCCTCGACAGCATGTCGGTCTACGCGCGCACCTTTGTCGAGCAGATGGAAAAGCCGGACGTCGACCGCATCACCGGGGTGCCGCCGACGGTGGCCATCGAGCAGCGGATCTCGCGCGGCGGCGGCAAGTCGACCGTGGCGACCGTCACCGAGGTCTACCATTTCCTGCGCCTGCTGTTCGCCAAGCTGGGCACGCAGTACTGTCCGCACTGCGAGGTGCCGGTGCAGAAGCAGAGCGTCAGCGCCATCGTGCAGACGGTGGCGGCGCGCGCCCGGAAGGGCGGCCTGCGCCTGCTGGCGCCGCTGGTCAAGGCGCGCAAGGGCTTCCACACCGAGGTGGCCGAAGCCGCGCAGAAGCAGGGCATCGCGACCCTGCTGGTCGACGGCCAGTACCGCGACACCGCCGGCTTCAAGCCGCTGGCGCGCTTCAAGGAGCACACGATCGACGCGGTGGTGGCCGAGGTGAAAAAGGGCGCGGGCGAGGTCGCCCTGCGGCCGCTGCTCGAGAAGGCGCTGAAGATGGGCCGGGGCACGGTGAAACTGCTGGGCGACGGCCAGCCGGTGCAGGTGCTGAGCACGGAGATGAGCTGCCCGAAGTGCGACCTGTCGTTCGAGGAGCTCGATCCGCGCCTGTTCTCCTTCAACAGCCCGCACGGCTGGTGTCCGGACTGCCGGGGCTTCGGCTTCCAGGTGGCCGGGTCCGCGGCGGAACGCCGGCGCGACGACATGTCGCTGCTGGAGGCCGAGCTGGAGGAGGAACGGCGCCTGTCACGGGCCGACGACGATGCGGAGGAAGCGGGGGAGCGCTGCGTTTGCCCGTCCTGCCAGGGCAGCCGGCTCAATGCCACCGCGCGCCACGTCCGCCTG
>CAYYJK010000490.1:0-1906 GCA_964472185.1 uncultured Prosthecobacter sp. | reverse complement strand
TCACCCTGGCGATTTACGCCGACTCGCACATCTCGCTGACCGAGGAATCGCTGCTCGAATCCGCCTTCATCGCCGAAGGCTGGGACTCCGAGTATCCCAAGAGCCTGTTCATCGACCAGGCCTTTGCGCGCGCACGCCTCGCCGCCGACAGCGAGGAGGAGATGATCGCCTACCTCGAGGACTGCGCCGCCAAGTTCACCACCAAGGGCGCGCAGACCGAGGCCTGCGGCGTGCTCAGGCAGATCCTCGAGCGCGACGGGCTGACCGCCGACGAGAGTGAGTTCTACAGCCTGTTCTGCCAGGCGCTGCCCAAGGCGGCGAAGTGACCTGCCGCGTCACGGCCGCACCGGCTCGCCCAGGTGCTTCCTGAAGAAGGCCGCGGCAATGTCGACGGTCTGCGCGCACCAGGGATCGCTCATCCAGAAGGGATGTGGCGCGTCCTTGAGCGTGTGCACCGCGGTCTCGATGCCGAGCGCCTGCAGCTTCGCCATCATCTCGGCGCGGCCGACCTTGAGCGTGTCCTTTTCGCCCTCGATGAAGATCGTCGGCGGCACGCCGGCGCGCACGTGGCTGATCGGCGAGGCGGCCCGGTACAGCTCCGGCCGGTCGGCCGCGCGGGCGCCGAAAAACTGCAGGGCGCTGTCCGTGGTCTTCGTCCGGTTGGCGGCCAGCAGGTCCTGGGTCGCCGCCATGACGATGCAGGCCTGCACCGCGCTCGACTGATCGCGCCAGGGCCCGGCGCCTTCAAATTCGGCCAGGCCCGAGGTCATGGCCGTGAGCCCGGCCAGGTGGCCGCCGGCGGAGCCGCCCATGCAGCCGATGCGCTGCGGATCGATTTTCAGTTCGGCGGCGTGGGCGCGCAGGCAGCGCAGCGCCGCCTTGCAGTCGTGCAGGGCGGCCGGGAACTTCGCCTCGGTTGCCAGCCGGTAGGTGACCAGGGCCGTGACGAAGCCACGCCGGGCCAGCCGTTCCATCATCGGCTTGTCCGCCTCGGTCTGGCGCTTCTGCCAGCCGCCGCCGTGAATGTCGAGGATGCAGGGCCAGGTACCCGGCCCGTCCGGCACGTAGACGTGCAGTTCGACCGTGTGTTCGGGGTGGCGGGCGACCTCCAGGGTCTTCAGGCGGAAACCGGCCGGGGTCTGCGGCAGCAGCTTCCGCCATTTCGGCGGCGCCGGCGCGGCGGCCGTTTGGGCGGCGGCGCTGCCGGCGAGCAGCGCCGCGCCGATCGGGGTGGAGAGGACGGCGTGCATGGAGGCAGGTCAACGGCCGCTGCCGCTGCCAACCATCAGCCATTTTACGGCAGCTCCTCGTCGTCTTCGTCGTCGGGTTCGCGCAGCTCGATGCGCAGGCTGCGATCCTCCAGGAGGTCGCGGATCTGCAGGACGTCCTCGGCGTCGACGCTCAGCCACAGGCTGGCTTCGTCCGGTGCTGCGCGGCTGGTGTGCACGCGGTGCAGCTCGAAGCCGAACCGGCCGAAGAAGGCCGCCGCCTGGCGGCCGCTGCGCAGCCAGACTTCCACTGGCCGCTCCTCGGGTTCCAGCAGCGCCAGACGCGCGGCCAGCAGGGTGCTGCCGAAGCCATGGCGCTGCCAGTCGCGGTGCACGAGGCTGTACACGAGCAGGGCGGAGTCCGAATCGCCGACCAGTTCCAGGCCGCCGCAGGCGACGATGTCACCGTCGTACTCGGCCACCAGGAAGTAGGAAGTGCCGAGCTCAAGGAACTCGGCGAAGCGCTCCAGACCGTCTTCGGCCAGGGACTCCGGTACGTTCGAGCGGTACAGCTCCAGGCAGGCTTCCAGGTCCTCGGGCAGGTACTCGCGCAGGCGGCAGGGCGTCAGGCGCGAGGCGATGGCTTCGGCCAGGGACTCCGGTACGTTCGAGCGGTACAGCTCCAGGCAGGCTTCCAG
>CAYYJK010000489.1:0-1907 GCA_964472185.1 uncultured Prosthecobacter sp. | reverse complement strand
CGGAGACTCAGCTGCGGCTGCTCGGCCAGCATCTCGTGCAGGATGCTCAGGTTCACCTTGGGCTCGCCGAACGTGCCTTCAAGGCTCGTCTTCACCTGCTCGGAATCGGCGCCGTAGGTGCGCACGTAATGCGCCTTCACCCGCTGGCTGAATTCCAGGAAGGTGCCGGTGAGCGATTCGAGCGTGTGAAAGTCGGTGTGCGAGAGGCCGCTGGTCACCAGTCCGCCGATCCGGGCGGTGGGTTCGACCAGCACGACCCGGCTGCCGGCCTTGGCGGCGGCCAGGGCCGCGGCGATGCCGCCGGGAGTGGCGCCGTAGACGCAGACGTCGGGGGTCAGCGTTTCCGCCTGGAGACCGACGGCGGAGGCGAGCAGGGGCAGAAGCGAGAGGGCACGCATGCCCCAAGGCATACCATCAGAGGGGGCGCCACTCCAACACTCCCTGCGCATTCTTTTGATACTGCACGGGGCGCGCCCGGTCCGGATGCTCGGGGCCGTCCGGCAGCCAGCGGCCTTCGACGTCGAACCGGGCCGTCTGGCGCGCCTGGTGGCGGACCCAGCCAAGATGCCGGCCGTCGGCTCCGTAGAGGTGCCGGTCGCGCCAGGGCTTCGGCGTGGTCAAGCGCGGATCGACCCAGGCGGGCGCGGTCGAACGTTCCAGCAGGCGCGGCAACAGGACCTCGCTCAAGAGGGTGAGATGCAGGCCGCGCAGAGCGTCGCGCTCTGCGGCGCTCAGGTGCTGCCGCGCGCTCGCCGTGGTCACCTCGCCCGAAGCTTGGCGGATCAGAATGCCCCAGTCGACCAGGCGGTCGACCGCCTCCACGAGCGCGGCGCCGGCGCCAGGCCGGGGGGAGGCCGCGGCCAGCCGCAGCCACTCGGCCTGGCGGTCGAGGTGGAGCGCGTCCCGGCTGGCGAGGCGGTCCAGAGCGTTTTCCAGGGCGGTGGCCAGGGAGTGACCGTCGGCTTGGCGGCTCAGGATGTCGCGCTGGCGTTTGGCCGACCCCTCCGGGGCCGAGGCGGGCGTCTGGCTGTGGCCGCGACGTGCCGGCGGCCGCAACTCGTCCCAAGCCGTCTGCACGGCCTGTCGGGTCGCCGGTGGCAACTGCTCGGCCAGCAGGCGCTCGCCGGGCGATTCGGGAAGCGCGGCGGCGCGGACGGCCTCGCGCCAGCGCGGATCGGCGAGGTCGGCGGGCAGGCCGAGTTCGGGATTGTGGGTCTGGTAGTGAACCTCGGCGGTGCGGCCCTGGGCATCCTGGAAATGCTTTTCGTTCGGCAGCTGAAAGACGGTGACGAACGCGGGGGCGCTGACGCTGAGGCCGTTGTCGGCAAAAACGCCGATGTCGATGCGATGGCTGCGCAGCCCGGCGGCGGTGCGCACTGCCGGCTGCCGGCGCACGCGCAGACGGGCGCGCGTCCCTTCGGCCTCGATCCGCACCGCCGCTGGATCGCCCTGCAGGAGCTGCCAGCGCAACTGGAGCGGGCGGCCCCGGAGATCGGCGCTTTGGCTGGCATCCACCACCAAGTCCAGTTCGGCGGCATGGCTGCGGAAGATGCGGGCGACCGCCACCGGCGTGTCGCCGAGTTGCTGAGAGAGCGCGGGGTCGGCTTCGAAGTGATCCTTGCCGGCCGTGGAGCCGGTTTCTTCGAGCACTCGGATCCGGACGAGGGGCGGGATGGCTTCCGGTGTCATGGCCTGGGCTCGCCGGATCACCCGCAGGGCGTCGAGCTGGCTGCTGTCGAACACCGGCGGGTGGGCGGCGCCGGTGAAGTAGTCGCCGGGCTGGCGCACGGACTTCAGCGACTGCCTCAGAACGGCCTGGACGGTCGGCATGAGCAGGCTGTTTTTCACCAGGAGATCCTGGGTTTCCGGGGGCAGGGCGGCCAGCGTGGCGAGCACCGCGTGCAGAA
>CAYYJK010000488.1:0-1917 GCA_964472185.1 uncultured Prosthecobacter sp. | reverse complement strand
GCGGTGATCAGCGCCCGGCCCAGGCCGAGGCCGCGCTGCGCCGGCCGCACGTACAAATCCTCGAGGTGCAGCCCCGGCCGGGCCAGGAAGGTCGAGTAGTTCGGGAAGAAGATCGCCATGCCCGCGGGCAAGCCGTCCACCTCGCCGATCAGCGCCTCCGCGGCGCGCTGCGGACCGAACAGGGTCGCCTGCAGATCCGCCTCGGTCGCGCTCACTTCGTGCGTGAGCTGTTCATACTCGGCCAGCTCGCGGATGAGCTGGAGCAGCACCGGGGCATCGGCGGCAACGGCGGGGCGGACGGTCAGGGCAGGCATGCCGCACCCTGGCACAGCGGCGGCGGAAACCAACCGCGCCTCATTCACCCACGCACCACAGGTACTCCTGGCGTGTGGGGGCGGTCTGCGCGGCGCGCAGGTAGAGGCGGTTGCCGCAGATGGCGGGGCTGCTGAAGCACTCGTCGCCGAGCGCGTTCTGGCCGAGCAGGGTGAACTTGTCGGGGGTCGCCTCGAACACCGAGGTGACGCCGCCTTTGCTCGTCACGTAGATGCGCGAGCCCGCCATCACCGGCGAACCGTAGAACTCGCGGTCCACCTTTTCCGACCAGCGCTCCTCGCCGGTGTCGGCCTTCCAGCACACGGCGCGGCCGGTGTCGCCGACGGCGTAGACGTGGCCGTCCCTGACCAGCAGCGAGGGCACGTAGGTTTTGGTGACGTTCTCCCAGGCGATCCGGCCGGAGCCGTCCGCCTCAACGGCCATGGTGTGATTCTTCGGGTAGCCGCCGCCGAGGAAAACCCGGTGGCCGTCGGTCACGGCGGTGACGACCGTCTCCTCCGTGCTGCCGTCGATGCTCCACAGCTTCGCGCCGGTGAGCGGGTCAAAGCTCTCCACCTTCTTGCAGCCGGCCAGCACCGCCTGCGTCCGGCCGGCGGCGGTGAGCACGGCGGGCGTGGCGTAGTTGGCGACCGGCGGCCGGTCCTGCTGCCAGACGATGGCGCCGGTGAGCCGGTCGAGCCCGGTCAGCTTGCCGCCGCCGCGGTGGTCGGCCGACACCAGGACGACGGACTGGTGGACGACGGGCGAGGAGCCGAAGCCCTGATGCACCTGGAAATCGCACACCCGGCGCTGCCAGAGCCGCTTGCCGGCAAAATCGAGCGCGGTGGTGAAGATGGCGCCGTCGTTGAGGAAGTTGACGAACAGCCGCTCGCCGTCGCTGACCACGTCGGACGAGGCCTGCGAGGAGACCTTGTGACCCTTGCTGTTGAGCAGGCCGCGGTGCACCACCGACTGCCAGAGCGGCGCCCCGGTGGCGCGGTCGAAGCAGAGCACGAGCTGCTCCTCGGTCTCGACATCGGCCGTGGCCAGAAACACCCGGCTGCCCACCACGGTCGGCGAGCCGTGGCCGCGGCCGCGCACCGCGGCCTTCCACACCACGTTCTCGCCTTCGCCCCACTTCACCGGCAGCTGCTGCCCCGGCGCGGCCTGGCCGTCCATCGTCGGGCCGCGCCAGGCGGGCCAGTCGGTGGCGGAGAGCGGCGGCGTCAGGAGCGCGGCGGCGGCGGCGAGGAGGGCGAACGTGTTCATGCAGGCCGTCCAATACGCCGGCCGGCCGCCGGCACTGTCACGACAATAGGTCGCCCGGCCGTTTCCAGGCCGGTGTCAATCCCGTACGACCCGCCGGCCTTGCAGCGCGGTTTCCATCACGCGGATCGTGAAAATGGGTCAAGCATGAGTCCAGCGGTGGATCAGGCAGCCTCGTGCCGAGTCCCCTGCACCAGGAAAGGTGCGCTGGGCTGGGCCCTGTCGCAAAAACCGCTTTTGCGACAGAGCGCCTGCCTGAGGCGGTTACACCCCCGCCAGGATTTCGTTCAGCGTCGCGCTCGGGCGCAGGGCGGCGTCGGCCTTGGCCTGGTCGGGCTG
>CAYYJK010000487.1:0-1952 GCA_964472185.1 uncultured Prosthecobacter sp. | reverse complement strand
CCTATGTTCACCTCCCCCCGCTCGCTGCTCTCCCGCCGCCTCGCCCTGCAAACCGCCGGCGCCGGCTTTGGCTACCTCGCCCTCAGCGGCCTGATGGCCGCCGACGCCCGCCGCGGCGCCGCACCGAAGCCGCTGTCGGTGAAAAAACCGCACTTCCCGGCCAAGGCCAAGCGCATCATCTTTGTGTTCATGGAAGGGTCGATGTCCCAGCATGACACCTTCGAATACAAACCCGAGCTGGTGCGCAACCACGGCAAGGCCGGCCCGGGCGGCGGCACGCTGACCGCCTCCAAGTTCAAGTTCTCCCAGCACGGCCAGACCGGCAGCTGGTTCTCCGAACTGCTGCCGAACCTCGCCCGCCACGCCGACAAGCTGTGCTGGCTGCGCGGCCTGCACACCGACACCCCGGCACATCCGCAGGCGGTGGTGCAGCTGCACACCGGCAGCGCCAACGCCGCGCTCACCCGGCCGAGCCTGGGCGCCTGGCTGCTGTACGGCCTGGGCAGCCCCAACCAGGACCTGCCCGGCTACATCACGGTCAATCCGCCGCCGAACTTCGGCGGGGCGGTGAACTACGGCAGCGCCTTCCTGCCCGCGCACTACCAGGGGACGCGCATCACCGACCAGGGCCATCTGCCGAACCTGAAGCCGCACAGCAGCGCCGGCCAGCAGCGCCGGCAGCTCGACTTCATCCAGTCGCTCAACCGCGACTTTGCCGCCGCGCCCGGCGCGCCGGATCCGGTCGACGCCATCATCGAGTCGTACGAGCTCGGCTTCCGCATGCAGGGCAAGGTGGCCGAGCTGCTCGACATCCGCCGCGAGCCGCTCAAGGTGCAGGAAGCCTACGGGGTCAACGCCAGCGGTCCCAAGGCGGCCTTCGCGCGCCAGTGCCTGATGGCGCGCCGTTTGAGCGAAGCCGGCGTGCGCTTCGTCGAAATCTGCCAGGGCGGCTGGGATCACCACAACAACCTGCACAAGGGCCTCATCGACCGCACCGGCTCGGTCGACCAGCCGGTCGCCGCCCTGCTCACCGACCTCGAGGAGCGCGGCCTGCTCGACGAAACCCTGGTGCTGTTCGGTTCCGAATTCGGCCGTCTGCCGACCGCCCAGGGACCGGACGGCCGCGACCACAACATCACCGGCTACTCGATGTTCCTCACCGGCGCCGGCGTCAAACGCGGCTACAGCCACGGCGCCACCGACGAGCTCGGCATCAAGGCCGTGGAGGGGCGCATGCACACCAACGACCTGCATGCCACCCTGCTCGCCCTGATGGGCCTGGACCACGAACGCCTCACCTACCGCTACGCCGGCCGCGACTTCCGCCTCACCGACGTCGCCGGCGAGGTGGCCCAAGCCGTCTTTGCCTGAACGCGCCGAACCCGCTTGCGCCTGCGCCGGCTGCGGACGCCGGCGGGGGGGTCAGCGCCCGCGCGCCTTCTGGCGCCGGTGCTTGATCACCTCAACCACGATCGGCAGCACGGACACGACGATGATGAGCAGGAAGACCAGCTTCAGGTTGTTCTTGATCCAGGGGATGCTGCCGAGGAAGTAGCCGGCCAGGGTGAAGCTGATCACCCAGATCAGGCCGCCGCCCAGGCTGTAGCCGAGGAAGCGCGTGTAGTGCATCTGGCCAAACCCGGCGGTGAAGGGCGCGAAGGTGCGCACGATCGGCACGAAACGCGCGAGGATGATCGCCTTGCCGCCGTGCTTGACGAAGAACTCCTCGGTCTTGGCCAGGTAGTCGCGCTTGAACCAGCGCTGGTTGACCATCCAGGAGCCGGCCTTGCGGCCGATCCAGTAGTTCAGGTTGTCGCCCAGGATCGCCGCCGCAATCAGCAGCGGAATGATCAGCTCCAGCCGCACAAAACCCTGCACCGACAGGGCGCCGACGGCGAACAGCAGCGAGTCGCCCGGCAGGAAGGGCGTCACCACCAGGCCGGTCTCGCAGA
>CAYYJK010000486.1:0-1969 GCA_964472185.1 uncultured Prosthecobacter sp. | reverse complement strand
GGCGGCCGGGTTCCTGGCCGGCCGCATGCCCGTGACCCTGGCCAAGACCGTCCCGACCGCCGAGGCGCCGGCGTCCCCGCGCCAGCCGAGCCCGTGGGCACGCTACCGCATGAGCTTCGACCCCGCCGGACAGGGCGTGCAGGTCGTGCGCGTCGACACCAACCCGCTCCGGCAGAGCTCCCGCCCATGAAACGATTCCTCCCCCTGCTCACGCTCCTGACGGTCGTCCTGGCCGGCTGCCTGCCGGAGCCGCGCATCTGGTGGTCGCCCCAAGGGGATCGCGCCCTCGTCCGGATCGGTGCGCACCTGCACTTGGCGAATGCCGAGGGCCAGCTCGGCCCGGCGCTGGCAGGCGGCCTGTCGGACGCGTCGGCGCAGATCCGCAACGCCTGCTGGCTGCCCGACGGCAGCGGCTTCGTGTGCGAGCGCAGCCGCAGCCTTCGCGACTGGGACGAGGTGCGCCGGCAGGTCCCGGCGGCGGAGATTCTGGCCGTGGAACAGCTGCTGCCCGCGGTGCCGCCGCTGCTGGAAGCGGCGGCACGGCTGGCCCAGGCTCCGGGAACGTTGGAAGCGCTGTCAGCCGCCCTGCCGGGGGTCGAACAGCGGCGGTTCAGCCTGGCGCTGCTGCGCGCTTTCCAGCTTGACCGGTCTGCGGTTGAAAAGCGGCTGCGAGCCCTGCCCCAGGGCCCGGAACTGGTGGCGGCGCTTGCCGCCCAGGAAGCCGGCTACGACGTGCATGACCTCTGCCTGGTCCGGCTGGAGGCCGGCCGCGCCGGCGCACCGCAGGTGCTGGGTGCGCACCTGCTGCACCGGCTCGCCCAGCCGCGCGTCTCGCCCCGGCATCCGGCGGTCGCCTGCCTGCGCCTTGAAGAAGGCCGCCAGCACGCCGGCTTGGAAGTGCTGCCCCTGACGGGCGGCACGCCGCTGCCGGTCGCCAAGGGCGTGACGGGCGCCTTTGACTGGACGCCCGACGGCCGCGCCCTGGTGTTCATGACGCCCATCGGCGGTGAAGGGACGCCGCTGCACAGCCTGCACCGCCTGAGCGTTCTCCAGGAAAACGGCCGCCTGCTGGGTCCGCGCGCGCCCAAGCCGGCCGCGGATCGTCTCGGCGAGCCCACGACCTTGGCGACCTCGCTGGCGCTGGGCCAGCCCGCCCTGCAGGTGCTGGCCGACGGCCGGACGCTGATCGCCAGCCAGCCGGCGATCCTGCCCACCGCCGGGGCCGGTCCGGAACCGGAACCGCGCCTGTACCTCGTCCAGGCTGACGGCGGTGCGCTGCTGCCGGTGCCCAGCGCGCCGGGCGCTCTGCCGACCAACCTCAGCCACTTTGTCGCCTCGCCCGACGGCAAACGCGCCGCCATCGTCGAGAGTGAAACCGACGCACTGGCGGTGGTCGAACTGACCAGCGGCCGGGTGCAGCTGCTTTCGCCCGCCCACCCCGGCTGGCAGGGCCGCACCCTGCCCGCCTGGAGGTCCGCCGAGGAGCTCACCTTCGCCGCCCTCGACCCGGCCGACGGCCGGCCGCATTGGCTGGCTTGGCGACCGGAGGCCGGGGTCCGCGACCTCAGCGCCGGCTGGCCGGCCGAAGCGACCCAGGGCTGGCTGGAACGCCGCCAGGAACCGCCCCCCGGGGCCGCTTCACCATGATCCGCCCACTGCCACTCCTTGTCGCCGCCGGCTGGACCGGACTGGCGACCGCCGAACCGGCCGGCACCGAGGCGTTCTTTGAAGCGCGCATCCGCCCGGTTCTGGCGAAGCACTGCTACGAATGCCACTCGGTGGCGGCGGGCAAAGCCGAGGGCGGTCTGCGGCTCGACAGCCGCCAGGGGTTGCGCACCGGCGGCGATTCGGGCCCCGCCCTCGTGCCGGGTAACCCGGCGCAAAGCCGGCTGCTGACCGCCGTCAGCCACCGCAACCCGGATCTGCAGATGCCGCCGGACCAGCCGCCGCTGCCGGCGGCGGTGATCGC
>CAYYJK010000485.1:0-1979 GCA_964472185.1 uncultured Prosthecobacter sp. | reverse complement strand
GCGCCCATGAGCAGGGTGATCAGGATGGTCCACCAGAAGATGCCGCCGCTGTCTTTCTTCTGGGTCAGGCCGCCGCCGCCGTAGGAGCGGTACTCGTTGCCGTCGCTCAAGAATCGAACATGCATAAAAATTGGTGAAATTATTAAAATTTAAAAAGCTGGGCTTCCAGAAAGTTTACAGAGTCAAACTAAAAAGAAAAGGACAAAAACCTGCATCCGCGGATTGCCGGGGACCGGGGGCTTAGTCTGTTCCACGCGGTTCAAAGGAGGTTCCACAGCCGCAGCTGCGGGCGGCGTTGGGGTTGAGGACGCGGAAACCGGTATCGTTGAGGGCGTCCACGTAGTCGATGGTGCTGCCCTCAAGGAAGCCAAGACTCTCATTATCGACAATCAAGGCGACGCCGCCTTCCCGGTAGATCTGGTCGCCGGCGGCCGGTTCGGCAATCTGCATGGTGTACTGCCAGCCGGCGCAGCCGCCTTTTTCCACGGTGACGCGCAGGCCGGCTGAGGGGGCGGCCTCGCGCTCCTTCAGCATGTGAAGCAGTTGGGCGATGGCGCTGGGAGTCAGGTGGATCATGATGGGGCGGGCGTGGTGGGGCCTGCCGCGGGGCGGCCTTTTCAGACGCGCCGGTCACATGCAGGGTTTACGTGCTCTGTTCCTGCACTATTTGCAGCATCATGTCAAAAATCCGCATTCTCTCAGATTCCCTGGCCAGCCAAGTGGCCGCCGGGGAGGTTGTGGAGCGGCCGGCGGCGGTGATCCGCGAGCTGGTCGAAAACAGCCTGGATGCCGGGGCACGGCAGGTGACCGTGGAGGTGCAGCGGGGCGGCACGGCGCTGATCCGGATTTCCGACGACGGCTGCGGCATGGATCGGGAGGACGCCCTGCTGTGCATCGAGCGGCATGCCACCAGCAAAATTCGCAGCAAGGAGGACCTGGCCGCCATCCGCACCTTCGGCTTCCGCGGCGAGGCGCTGCCGAGCATCGCCAGCGTCTCGCGCTTCCGTCTGGCGACCCGCCTGGCCGACGCGCTCAGCGGCACGGAGGTGGAAATCGCCGGCGGCAAGCTCAGCGCGGTCAAGGATTACGGCGGCGCCACCGGTACGGTCATCGAGGTGCGCTCGCTGTTTTTCAACGTGCCGGCGCGGCGCAAATTCCTGCGCACCGAGGCGACCGAGTACGCGCACATCGAGCAGCAGTTCCGCATGCATGCGATCGCCAATCCGCAGGCATCCTTCACGCTCATCCGCGACGGTGCGGTGGCGTTTCATCTGCCTTCGACGGCGAGCCTGCTGGAGCGGATTCGCGGCCTGGCCGGCGACGATCTGGCGGGGCGCCTGCTGGCGGTCAAGCCGTTCGAGCATCAGGGCGTCCGGGTCTCGGGCTACATCGGCGGCCCCGGACTCAGCCGCTCGAGCCGCCAGCAGCAGCTCACCTTCCTGAACGGGCGTCCGATTGAAAGCCCGTCGATCAACTACGGCCTGCGCGAGGGCTTCCACAACGCGCTGATGAAGGGCCAGTACCCGGTGACCTTCCTGTTCCTCGAGATGGCGGCCGAGGCCTTCGACATCAACGTGCATCCGGCCAAGAAGGAGGTGCGCTTCCACGACGGCTACGCGGTGCGCGAGGCGGTGGCTCTGGCCGTGCGGCAGGCGCTGGAGACGCAGAGCCGGCTGCCTTCGGGGCATGCCGTCGCGCCGGCGCGACCGGCGCTGCCGGTGGTCCAGCCGGCGCTGCCCCTGCCGGAGGTGCCGCATCCGCGCAATGCCGTCCCCGCGCCGGTGCGCGGAGCGCCGCCGCCGCGCTTCGTGCCGGACCTGCCGCCGGCCGAAGCCGCGGCAGCGGCCGATCCGCTGCCGCCAGCGGCGGCGCCGGCAGTGACCCCGGAGGCGGCGGTCGCCGCGGTGGCGCCCGCTGCGCCGGAGTCGCGGACGCCGCCCTTCCGCATCATCGGCGTGCTGCACAAGCTCTACGTGCTG
>CAYYJK010000484.1:0-2020 GCA_964472185.1 uncultured Prosthecobacter sp. | reverse complement strand
TACGGCAACTCCGGCCGCAGCGTCGCCAAGCATTACGTGCTCTCGCTCTACGAGATCCCCTCGCAGATGCCCATCGAGGCCTCCGCTTTCGCCGCCATCGGCCGGCATGAGGACGGCACCGCCTGGAGTTCGTCCCAGATCCGCATCGACGGCTCGGTGTACGCCGGCCAACTCGCCGTCGAAGGCGCCTTCGGTGCCGCGCGGCTGGCCGGCCGCAGCGGCATCAGCATCACCGACACCGTCAACCTCGGCGGCATCAGCGTGGACAGCAACTTCGACGCCCTGGGCGTGCGCGAGCAGCTGCAGGCGACCGAAGGCTCGGACTTCCTGCCGGTGGCCCTGTCCGCGAACTCCGGCCGGCTGGCCTTCCAGCCGCTGCAGCCCGGCCCCGCCTTCCTGCTGCGCCCCGCCCCGGGCGCCACGCTGAACGCCTGGGACCGCTACACCCTCGGCAGCGAGCAGTGCCGCGTCACGGTCGAGGCGCTGTCGATGGTCAGCTACGAAAACCAGACCCCGGTGGCCGTGCGGGTGCGCTTCCGCACCCCCTCCGGCGGCACCGGAGAAACCCAGCTCCAGCGCGGAGTCAACTGGCCCACCGTCTACGAACCCGGCGGCGATCTGATCCCGTTCCAGACCGAGCTGACCAACAACGGCCGCTCCTGCATCACCTTCCAGCCGGCACAGCTCAACAACTGGCTGCTCGGCCTGGGCGGCGCCTCCGTGACGGAGAACCACAGCATCCACTTCGGCGTCGCCGCTGGCGACGCCACCGTGCGCGCCCTCAGCGCCCCCCCGGCCGCCGAAGACATGTGCGTGATCATCCGGCGCGGCAAGGACCTCACCAGCTTCACCCGCGGCCTGTCCATCGTGGCTCCCCTGCGGGTCTATGTCGGCGACGACCTCAACAACATCGCCGCCGCCGCGCCACCCAGCGGTTCCGGCCTGCCGCTGAGCGCCGACTTCTATCCGCCGATGTCGATCTTCTCGGCCGAACTGCGCATCGGCACCACGGCTTTCAACCGCCCGGTCGAGCATTTCGGCCAGCTGGGCACGCTGGCCAGCGGCGGCGCCACCTCCTGGAAGCCCCTCGACATCAAGTCGGGCAGCGACGACGCCGTGCACAGCGACACCATCGCCGCCGAACTTTCGCCGCTGCGCAGCCCCGCCGAATTGCCGCCGATCCACCAGATGAACTGGCTGGTTGTCATTGAAGAGGTTTCGCGGGATTGATCGGCCCCGCCCCGACTCCCATGACCTCCAGCATCGACCTCGGCTCTCCCGACATTCTCGGCCAACTCGCCGCCGCCTATCCCAACCGCGAAATTTCCGACGTGCAGGTCCGCACCGACGGCCTGATCTACCTGCACACCAACCGCGGCCTGGAAATCGCCGAGGCCTTCGGCATCCAGGACGGGGACGCGGTCGCCCGCCTCGCGGAAGCCCTGTTCACCCGCCAGACCATCGAGCTCTGGACGGACACCTCCCAGGCCAGCACCAGCGAGCGCATGTGGGAACTGCTGCGTGAACGCCGCGTCATCGACTTCAGCTGCGAGCAGGGCGCGCTCGGCGCCCCGGTGCGCATGCGCGTCCAGGTCCACATCAGCGAGCACGGCCTGGGCGTGACCACGCGCTGGCTGCGCGCCAACATCACCCAACTGGAGGCGCTGGGCATCGACCCGATGATCTCCGACAGCCTGCGCGAACTGGTGCAGCGCCGCTTCGGCCTGGGCCTGATCACCGGTCCGACCGGCTCGGGCAAATCGACCACGCTGGCCGCCCTGCTCGACTGGGTCCGGCGCAACTTCCCCAAGCACATCGTCACCATCGAGGACCCCATCGAATACCGCTACGATTCGATGATGGAGGATCCCAACCAGCCGGGCGTGCGCTTCCCCTGCCCCTCCCTGGTGACCCAGCAGGAGGTCGGCCGGCACACGATGTCCTACCAGAGCGGCCTCAAGGAGGTGCTGCGCAAAACCCCGCACATCATCCTCATCGGGGAAATCCGCGACCGCCAGAC
>CAYYJK010000483.1:0-2026 GCA_964472185.1 uncultured Prosthecobacter sp. | reverse complement strand
CTCCAGCCGCTCCAGCGCCACACGCCCCGCCCGGTGAACATGCTTCAGCTTCGGCCGCCAAGCCTGCTTGTAGGCCTGGCGGTAATCCTCGCGGTAGAAGCGCTCCAACTCGTCGTCGCCGGGTCGCGGATTGGTCGAGACCAGGCCGCAGGCTTGGCAGACCACCGTCTGCAGCGGATGCCCGAGGCGGTCCTTGTCGGCGACGATGACAAACAGGCTGTGACCGCAAAGGTCGCAGGAGGAAAAGTGGGAACGGTCGGACTGACGGAGAGCGGCAAAAGCAGGCATGATTCGATGGCGTGTGTGAAGGTGGCATGCGGAAAAAGGCCGGGGCTTGATGCAGCCCGTGTCCTCGGCATGGCGCGGGGACGGGACGGCCAACGGGGGCGCCGTCGGTCGCGGCAAGCGGCTGGCGGCAAAGCTGTCCGAAGGAGGCGTCTACCCGTCCCTTCAACAACGCATCACCCGGCTCAGGGCGGATCGGAACCGCGCAGCGGGCATGGCCGGCGGCGGCCGCAGAAACTGCCAACCTGACAGCTCCGCCATGGCTGCCGCAGCAGCGGTTCGCAGCGGGAGCAGAGCCGGGAGTTGGAACTTCCTCGCCTTGGCCAAGCGGCTGTCGTCCAACGGCTGGAAGCTCAGCACGTGATCCTGCCCGAGCGGGGTCGGACCATCGTTCAGGATCGGCTGCGCGACCGGCATGGCATCCGCCGGCGCCATCGGCTCCTGCGCCGTCTCGTGGGTAAGCGTCACGACCGCCTTGCCGTTGGGTTCAGCCGCCACCACCACCCCATGCACCGCATCCAAATCCGCGAACAGAGCGCACAGCGCCGGTCCCGCGCCCTCGGCCGAGATCAGCCATCCGCCGAGACAGATCAGGTTCAGCAGCCGCCAGCAAAACCCATGGCGCCGAAACAGCCGGAGCACTCGGGATCGGGGGAGGGATTGCGACATCAGCGGCAGATATGCAGCACCTTACGGTCGAAGCTGCTCTCTGGGTGCCATCGAATCTTGCAGCCAAGCCCTCTTTCCGACTCCCGGCAGCTTCCCACCGCCCCGAAACCGCCATGCCCGCCGCCGTCCCGGGCGATTTGCAGGAATCGCCGCTCCGTCCATTTTGCGGCGTCCGGAGATCGCCGGACAGGCGTTTGTCGCTGCATGACACCCCGATTCCGCCGCTGCCTCGCCGCCTTCGCCCTCTCTACCCTGCCGGCTGCCGCGACGGAATTGATCGACCCCGCGGCTTTTGGTTTCGGCCGTCCCGGCTACCTGGTGGACGCCGCTTTCATCGGCGGCCAGGACTACGACGGCGGCAGCTTCGACACCTTCGAGCTGCGCACCATCGTGCCGCTGTGGGCCACCCGCTTTGACAACGGCAGCCGGGCCGGCATTGCGCTCGGCTACAACCTCACCAGCTACGCCTTCGACACCGGACATGACTACGATCTGCACACCCTCGAAGCCCAGCTCGCTTACTTTTACAACCCGCCCGCCAGCCCCTGGTGGGGCCTCGGTTTCGTCACGCCCGGCCTCGGCTCCGACTTCGAAAACCTCTCGGCCGAAGACTTCCAGGTCTCCGCACTCGGCCTGATGGGCTACGAGTTCACCGAAACCTTCACCCTCGCCGGCGGCGTCTTCGCCAGCTACGCCAACGACGACGGCCGGCTGCTGCCCGCCCTGGGCTTCGTCTGGCAGCCGGGCGACTGGACGGTGCAGATGACTCCACCCTTCGTCGTGCTCGGCCGCCGGCTCACCGACCGCGTCACGGTCAGCCTCAGCGCCTACCCGAGCGGCGGCAGCTGGGACATCGACGACGGCCAGCGCACCAACACCCTGATTGTCTCCGGCTGGCAGACCGCCGCCTCGGTGATCTGGAAGGTCAGCGACCGCCTGACCCTCAGCCTGCGCGGCGGCGTCAACCTCGGCGGCGAACTCGAACTGCGCGACGCCGACGAGGATGTGCGCGTCGACGAAAACCTCGATCCCGCCCCCTTCGGCGCGCTCAACCTGCGCTGGAGCTTCTGAC
>CAYYJK010000482.1:0-2035 GCA_964472185.1 uncultured Prosthecobacter sp. | reverse complement strand
GTCTCGTTGGTCACCGCCAGCATCGGCTGGCCGTTCGGCGACTGCGCCGCCGGAATGAAGCTGAGGCCTTCCGGATTGAGGTCGGTCGGCAGGCTGACGAAACCCGCCTGGGTGACGCGCGCCGGGTCGGTGACTTCAAACACCATCACGCCGCGGGCCCGCTCGAGGCCGACGAAGGCATACAGGCGGCCGTCGATCTCGCCGATCGCCACCCCTTCCGGCTCGGCCGCCTTGTTGTCGCTGCGGCTGTCATCAAACCAGGGCGCGCCCAAGCCGGCCACCAGCCGCTCGATCAGGTCGCCGCTGTCGTAGACCAGGGCGCCGTTGGCATCGAGGATCGAGATCGACCGGCCGCCGTAGGCCAGGATGCGGTCCACGTCGCCGTCGCCGTCGGTGTCACCGCGCAGTCCCGGCGAGTTGGACACGTTCAGCCGGCCCAGCACCGCGTTGGCCTTCAGCGCCGCGGCGTTCGGGAACACGGTGGCGTCCAGTTCGTAACCGCCCGCGCCGACCCGGATCGTCTCGGTCTTGAAGTCGTCCCGGTCGTCGCCTTCGTTGGCGGTCACGTAGTAGGTCTGGCCGTTGGCCTGGAAGGCCGCAATGGCGTCGGGCAGGTAGAGGCCGAAGACCGGGTTGCCGGCAGTCAGATTGATTTTTCCGGAACCGCCTTCGCCGTCACGGTCGCTGAAGTCCGCCAGCAGGCTGCTGAAGTCCTTCTCGCCCAGCGGCTGAATCGCGGTGAAGCTGTTCGTGACCAGGTCAAGCAGGGCCACCGCATTGGCTTCCTGCAGGGTCACCAGGGCCTTCAGTCCGTCGGGCGCCACGGCGATGTACTCGGGCTCGAAATCGAGCGAGGGCAGCCGCAGCACGCCGGGCGACTCCTCAAACAGGCGCACGCCCTGCGCCTTCAAGGCCGCGGCCTGCGCGTCAAAGGCGGTGAAGCCCACGGTGGTGACCGCCGGAGCGGCGAAGCCGCCGCTGACGTCGATGATCGAGACCGAACCCGGCGCCGGATCGGCGCCGCCGGGCAGCATTTCGCCCTCGTTGGCGGTCAGCACCTTGGCGCCGTTGGGCGTGAAGGTGATCATGTCCGGCAGCACGCCGACGGTGACGGTGCCAAGATGCGCCGCACTCGCGGCATTGAGGAACACGACGCTGCCGGGCAGCTCCTTGACGGCGTTCGGCACGGCCACGGCCACCACGCCGTTGCGCGCGGCGACGCTGGTCACATCCGTCGAACTCAGGCTGAAGGGCGGCTGGGTGAAATCGAGCGTGCCCAGCCGCACCGGGAATGCCGGATCATCCATGGCCAGAACCTGCAGGCCGACGCTGCTGGTGACGAACAGACGCTTGCTGGCGGCATCGTAGGCGGAAATCTCCGAGCCGCTGAGCGGCACGGTGGCGACGTGCGTGAACTGCAGCGGTCCGCGTGTGGTCAGGGCCGGAGCCGGCGGCGGCACCGCCGCCCCGTCGATCACGCCCGGCGAACCGACGTCGCTGCCGGTGACGGCGGCGCGGCCGCCCAAGCGGTAGGCGTTGGCCGCGGTGTACCGGGGCGCCAGTGCGGTGGACGCCGGATCGTAGACCAGGGCGATGGCATCGCTGGCAGCCCCGGCCGAGGGGCCGGCATGGCCGCCGAGCGCTGCCAGACCGAACGGTCGCGTGAAAGCTCCAGCCGAGTAAGCGAAGGTCAGAACCTCGACGCCCTGGTGGGTGAACAGGGTCACGCTGTCGTCCGCATCCAGCGACGGCGCACCGGCCGTCTGCAGCACCTGGACGCTCGCCGGCAGTCCCCACCAGGCGCGGAACGCCGCCGGATCGGCCGTGGTCAGGATGACCGACTCGCCGGCGGCGATGGTCGTGCCGGCTGGCAGTTTCCACGCCTGCGCGGCCACGACGTCGCGGCGGCTGTCATCCCAAGTGTAACCTTCCAGGGACACGCTCTGCGTGCTGAAGTTGGTCACTTCCCAGTAGTCGGCCGCTCCGGCCGGAGCTTCGGCGGAGACGCTGGACAGCACCTCGGTCAGGCGCAGGT
>CAYYJK010000481.1:0-2037 GCA_964472185.1 uncultured Prosthecobacter sp. | reverse complement strand
GGTGGCGCGGCCGACCTGGTGTGGTCCGGCAACGGCAGCACCAATGTCTGGGACAACCTCTCGCCCGCCTCCTGGAATGCCGGCGCGGAGCGGTTCTACCCGAGCGATGCCGTGCTCTTCGACGACAGCTCGGCCAACACCGCGGTGACCCTGACCGGCACCCTGCAACCTTCCGCCGTGCGCGTCGACAGCGCGCAGGACTACAGCTTCAGCGGCACCGGCAGCATCGCCGGCAGCACCGGGCTGACCAAGGCGGGCGCCGGCACACTCACGCTCAACAACGTCAACGGCTACACCAGCAAGACCCGGGTGGCCCAGGGCACGCTCAAGCTCGGCGCCAGCGGCCGCCTCAACGGCACGCGCTGGATCGAGGTGGACGCCGGGGCGACTTTCGACGTCCAGGCCATCGGGGCCGGCTTCGTGCTGGGCTCGATCGCCGAGCCGCGCGTGCTCAGCGGCCGCGGCCTGATCCTCGGCAAGCTCACCGTGAACAGCGCCGGCGTCATCCGCCCGGGCGCCGCTTCCGGGCCTGACGACGTGCAGACCGCCGGCGACGGTCTCGGCGCGCTGCACTTCGGCGGCGACCTGACCCTGGCCGGTGCCGCGGCGGCCGGGGCGCCGCGCGCGGTCCTGCGCCTGGCCGGCGCCACCGGCACCGTGGTGGATCCGCTCGACGCGGCGGCGGTGGCGGCCTTGGCCGGTGCGGCGCCGGGCGCGCACGACTTCCTCAGCGTGGCCGGCACGCTGGCGCTCGACGCCGGCAGCACGCTGCGCATCGAGCTGGCCGAAGGCTACGTGCCGGAGCTCGGCGACGTGTTCAACCTCGCCGACTGGGGCGCGCTCAATCTCAATGCCGACGGTGCCGCCAATGCGGGTTTTGATCCGCAGCTTGCCGCCGATCTGGAGCTGCCGGACCTGCCAGCCGGGCGGTACTGGAACCGCAGTCTGTTTGCCGCGCACGGCCTGCTGTTCATCAGCACGGCGCCGCCGACCGTCGGCACCCTCGCGGCCAGCCCCGCCAGCACGGTGAATCCGGGGGTGCCGGTCACCTTCAGCGCCGCCGTCAGCGGCCCCGAGCCTTTCACTTACCAGTGGCGCAAGGACAACGCCGACATCCCCGGCGCCACCGGCCCGACGCTGGTGCTGGCCGCCGCCGCGGCGGCCGACCAGGGCGGCTACAGCCTGGTGGTCCGCAACGCGGTCGGCGCCACCGCCACCGAAACCGTCCACCTGCAGGTGAACGAGCCCGTGGTGATCGCCGCGGCGCCGCTCGGCGTGACGGCGGACCCGGGCCGGACGGTCCGCTTCGAGGTGACCGCCTTCGGCACCGGCCCGCTCAGCTACCAGTGGCGCAAAAACGGCGCGCCGATCGACGGAGCGACCGGCGATCTGTTCAGTCTCGCGGACGTGACCGAGGCCGACCAGGCCGCCTACGACGTCGTGGTCGGCAATGTCGCCGGCAGCGTCATCAGCGCACCCGCCCTGCTGCAGGTCAACGATCCGGTCAGCATCGTCGAGCCGCCGCAGGCGCAGGGCGGCCTGGAGGGCGGTTCGGTCAGCTTCAGCGTGACCGCGGCCGGCACGGGCCCGTTCAGCTACCAGTGGTTCAAGGACGGCGTTGCCCTGCCCGGAGAGACCCAGGACGTGCTGCTGCTGGAAGGCCTCACGCAGGCGGCGGAGGGCCAGTACACGGTGCAGGTCGGCAATGCCCTGAATCAGGTCACCAGCCTGCCGGCCGCCCTGGTGATCGGCGGCGAGACACCGAAGGTCGTCGCCGCGACGGCTCCGCAACTGCTCGCCGCGGGGCAGCCGCTGCGCCTGGAGGTGCAGGCCGTGGGCGCGCCCGCGCCGGCTTACCAGTGGTACCGCGGCACGACCAAACTCACCGGCGCCACCTCGCCCGTCCTGCAGCTGGCTTCCGCCCGGCTCGCGGACGGCGGCGACTATCGCGTCGACATCACCAGCGTCGGCACCGTCAGCCAGACCATACCGGTCGGCATCGTCGATGCCGCGCCGCGCCGGCTGCCGGCCGCCGTG
>CAYYJK010000480.1:0-2044 GCA_964472185.1 uncultured Prosthecobacter sp. | reverse complement strand
CCTCGGCATTGGCGGCGTCGACCCCGCCAAGCGGCACGAACTGGACGCCGAGGTGGGCGAAGGGCGCCGCGATGCTGCGCAGGTAGGGCAGGCCGCCGCAGGGTTCGCAGGGGAAGAATTTCAGCAGGGTGCTGCCGCCCTCGAGCGCCAGTTCGACGTCAGTCGGCGTGCACACGCCGGGCGCGAACGGCAGCCCCAGACGGCGCGCCTCGGCCACCGTGCGCGGGTTGAGACCGGGCGAAACGCCGAACGCGGCGCCGGCCGCCTGCGCCGCCTGCACCTGCGCGCCGTTGAGGATCGTGCCGACTCCGGCAACCATCTCCGGCACCTCGGCGCGGATGCGCTGCAGCGCCTGCAGGGCCACCGGCGTGCGCAGGGTCAGCTCCATGGCATCGACCCCGCCGCGCAGCAGGGCCTGCGCCACCGGCACGGCGGCATCGAGTTCGTCGATCATGAGCACGGCGATGACGCCGCGGCGGTGCAGGCGGGCCTGCAGGTCGGAGGGGAAGGAGGGAGTCATGCCGGCAGGGAGGTCGGAGAGGCGAGGCCCGCATCAGGCCGCGGAGCGGTCCGCCTGTCAAGCCGGCGTGTTAACATAACACCCCGCCGCCGCATCCTCCGCATGGATTGCCGGCGCGTGCGGCGTTTGCTTCCCCGCATGAAACTCGCTTCGCTTCTTTTCCTGTGCGCCGGCAGCCTGGCGGCGCAGTCCCGTGACTGGCAGCTCCAGGCCGCCGAAGATGCCCGCCAGGACCGCACCAGCATCGCCTACGACGGCGTCACGCCCAACCGCATGGTCTGCGACACGACCCTGCGCGAACTGGCCGACGGCTCGTGGGTGCTGATGATCCTGGCCGGCGGCGATTTCGAACCGTCGCCGGAGAACTACACCGGCCTGACCCGCAGCACCGACCAGGGCCGCAGCTGGTCGCCGCTCGAGCCGGTGGACACCGGCCTGCCGCGCAGCGGCACCACCCTCGGCCAGTGCGTGACCGAGCTGCGCATCCAGGGCGGCCGTGCGACGGCCTACCTGTCCACGCATTCGCAGACCTGGGGCCGGGACTGGCAGTCCTGGCAGCTGCACAGCGACGACGGCTGCCGGACGTGGTCGAAGCCGGAGCCGATGCCGGGCCGGCTGGCCGGCTTCACCTTCATCCGCAACCACATCGTCACCCGCGACGGCCGCATCCTGCTGCCCTTCCAGCACTACCAGGGGCCCGGACCGGACGTGGCGCCGCCGCCGCCGGAACCGAAACCCTGGCACGGCGCGCTGCGCCACTACGTCAGCAACCCGCGCAACGGCGTGCTGATGAGCCGCGACGGCGGCCGGACCTGGAGCGAGCACGGCGACATCCGCCTCACCGCCGACGACCGCTACCACGGCTGGGCGGAGAACAACATCGTCGAACTGAGCGACGGCCGCATCGCCATGATCATCCGCGCCGACCGGCTGGGCGGCGTGCTGTACTACGCCGAATCCAGAGACGGCGGCCTGACCTGGCCGGCCATGGCGACACCGACGACCATCCCCAACCCCGGCTCAAAGGCGACGCTCTATCCGCTGGGCGGCGATGCCGTGGCCATGCTGCACAATCCCAATCCGAAACGGCGCATGCCGCTGGCGCTGTGGATCAGTTTTGACGGCATGAAGACCTGGCCCTACCAGCGCGTGCTGGTGCCGGAATCCAGCGATGGTCCGAAGGGCAACCTCAACTACCCGGACGGCTTCGTCAGCAAGGACCGCCAGTGGCTGCACTTCGCCTACGACGACAACCGTCACCGAGCCGTCCACTACAGCGCCAAGCTGCCGCCCCTGCCCTGACCGCCCCTGCCATGCCTGCCCTGTTCAACCGCTTCACCAGCCTGTATCCGCTCTGGCTGCTGCTGTTCTCCGCGCTGGCCTTCTGGCGGCCGCAGACGCTCGACTGGTTCGCCGGCCCGTGGATTGTCTGGGCGCTGACGCTGGTCATGCTCGGCATGGGCTTCACGCTCAGCGTCGACGACTTCCGCCGGCTGCTGCAGATGCCCGGCTCCGTGGCGCTCG
>CAYYJK010000479.1:0-2044 GCA_964472185.1 uncultured Prosthecobacter sp. | reverse complement strand
CCTCGGCATTGGCGGCGTCGACCCCGCCAAGCGGCACGAACTGGACGCCGAGGTGAGCAAAGGGCGCCACAATGCTGCGCAGATAAGGCAGGCCGCCGCAGGGTTCGCAGGGGAAGAATTTCAGCAGGGAGCTGCCGCCCTCGAGCGCCAGTTCGACGTCGGTCGGTGTGCACACGCCGGGGGCGAACGGCAGCCCCAGGCGGCGCGCCTCGGCCACCGTGCGCGGGTTGAGGCCGGGCGAAACGCCGAACGCCGCGCCGGCCGCCTGCGCCGCCTGCGCCTGCGCGCCGCTGAGGATCGTGCCGACTCCGGCAACCATCTCCGGCACCTCGGCGCGGATGCGCTGCAGCGCCTGCAGGGCCACCGGCGTGCGCAGGGTCAGCTCCATGGCATCGACCCCGCCGCGCAGCAGGGCCTGCGCCACCGGCACGGCGGCATCGAGTTCGTCGATCATGAGCACGGCGATGACGCCGCGGCGGTGCAGGCGGGCCTGCAGGTCGGATGGGAAGGAGGGAGTCATGCCGGCTGGGAGTTCGGAGAGGCGAGGCCGCCATCAGGCCGCGGAGCGGTCCGACTGTCAAGCCGACGTGTTAACATAACACCCCGCCACCGCATCCGCCGCATGGATTGCCGGCGCGCGCGGCGTTTGCTTCCCTGCATGAAACTCGCTTCGCTTCTTTTTCTCTGCGCCGGCAGCCTGGCGGCGCAGTCCCGCGACTGGCAGGCCCAGGCCGCCGAGGATGCCCGCCAGGACCGCACCAGCATCGCCTACGACGGCGTCACGCCCAACCGCATGGTCTGCGACACCACCCTGCGCGAACTGGCCGACGGCTCCTGGGTGCTGATGATCCTGGCCGGCGGCGATTTTGAGCCCTCGCCGGAGAACTACACCGGCCTAACCCGCAGCACCGACCAGGGCCGCAGCTGGTCGCCGCTTGAGCCGGTGGACACCGGTCTGCCGCGCAGCGGCAAAACCATCGGCCAGTGCGTGACCGAGCTGCGCATCCAGGGCGGTCGCGCAACGGCCTACCTGTCCACGCATGCGCAGACCTGGGGCCGGGACTGGCAGTCCTGGCAGCTGCACAGCGACGACGGCTGCCGGACGTGGTCGAAGCCGGAGCCGATGCCGGGCCGGCTGGCCGGCTTCACCTTCATCCGCAACCACATCGTCACCCGCGACGGCCGCATCCTGCTGCCCTTCCAGCACTACCAGGGGCCCGGACCGGACGTGGCGCCGCCGCCGCCGGAACCGAAACCCTGGCACGGCGCGCTGCGCCACTACGTCAGCAACCCGCGCAACGGCGTGCTGATGAGCCGCGACGGCGGCCGGACCTGGAGCGAGCACGGCGACATCCGCCTCACCGCCGACGACCGCTACCACGGCTGGGCGGAGAACAACATCGTCGAACTGAGCGACGGCCGCATCGCCATGATCATCCGCGCCGACCGGCTGGGCGGCGTGCTCTACTACGCCGAGTCCAGGGACGGCGGCCTGACCTGGCCGGAAATGGCGACCCCGACGCCCATCCCCAACCCCGGCTCAAAGGCGACGCTGTACCCGCTGGGCGGCGATGCCGTGGCCATGCTGCACAACCCCAACCCGAAGCGGCGCATGCCGCTGGCGCTGTGGGTCAGTTTTGACGGCATGAAGACCTGGCCCTACCAGCGCGTGCTGGTGCCGGAGTCCAGCGACGGCCCGAAAGGCAACCTCAACTACCCGGACGGCTTCATCAGCAAGGACCGCCAGTGGCTGCACTTCGCCTACGACGACAACCGCCACCGCGCCGTCCACTACAGCGCCAAGCTGCCGCCCCTGCCCTGACCGCCGCTGCCATGCCCGCCCTGCTCAACCGCTTCACCAGCCTGTATCCGCTCTGGCTGCTGCTGTTCTCCGCCCTGGCCTTCTGGCGGCCGCAGACGCTCGACTGGTTCGCCGGCCCGTGGATCGTCTGGGCGCTGACGCTGGTCATGCTCGGCATGGGCTTCACCCTCAGCGTCGACGACTTCCGCCGGCTGCTGCAGATGCCCGGCTCCGTGGCGCTCG
>CAYYJK010000478.1:0-2068 GCA_964472185.1 uncultured Prosthecobacter sp. | reverse complement strand
ATGATGGCGGCGCTGCCCGGGCTCCGCTACATCGGCGTCACCGCGACCGGCTACAACATCGTCGACGTCGCCGCCGCCCGCGAACGCGGCATCACGGTCACCAACGTGCCGGGCTACAGCTCGCCCGCGGTCGCCCAGCTGGTGTTCGCCCTGCTGCTGGAGCTGACCAACCATGTCGGCCACCACGCACAGACCGTGCGCGAGGGCCGCTGGGCCGCCTGCCCCGACTTCTGCTACTGGGACCATCCGGTCATCGAACTGAGCGGCCGCACGCTCGGCGTCATCGGCTACGGCGACATCGGCAGCGCCGTCGCCCGCATCGCCACGGCGTTTGGCATGAGGGTGCTGGCCAGCAAGCGCGAGTGGAAGACGCCGCCGCCGGAAGGCGTGCAACCGGCGGACATCGACGAGGTGTTCGCCCAGGCCGATGCCGTCACCCTGCACTGTCCGCTGACCGAGGCCACCCAGCACCTGGTCGGCGAACGCACGCTCGGGCTGATGAAACCCTCGGCCTTCCTGATCAACACCGGCCGCGGACCGCTGGTCGACGAAGCCGCCCTGGCCCGGGCGCTCAACGACGGCTGCATTGCCGGCGCGGGCCTCGACGTGCTGTCGCTGGAGCCGCCGAAAGCGGACCATCCGCTGTTCAGCGCCCGCAACTGCCTGATCACCCCGCACATCGGCTGGGCCAGCCGCGAGGCGCGCGTGCGCCTGATCGACCAGACCGCCGCCAACCTGCGCGCCTTCCTGGACGGCCGGCCGGTCAACGTCGTCGGCTGAAAACGGCAAGGCCGTCCGGAGTCGGCGACTCCGGACGGCCTGCGGTGACCGTTCAGGCCTGCGATGCGGCCAGCGCCTGGTCGAGGTCGGCGAGGATGTCGTCGATGTGCTCGAGGCCGATGCTCAGGCGCACCAGGTCGGGCGTGATGCCGCCGGCGAGCTGGGCCGCCTCGTCGAGCTGGCTGTGCGTCGTGCTGGCGCTGTGGATGGCCAGCGACTTGGCGTCGCCGACGTTGGCCAGGTGGCTGAACAGCTTGAGGCGGTTGATGAACTTCTTGCCCGCCTCCATGCCGCCGCGGATGCCGAAGACCACCATGCCGCCGCCCTTGCCGCGCAGGTACTTCACGCTGGCCGCATGCTGCGGATCGCCGTCCAGGCCGGGGAAGCGCACCCAGCTCACCTGCGGATGGCCCTGCAGGTGCTTCGCCACGGCCAGCGCGTTTTCGCAGTGCCGCTCCATGCGCAGCGGCAGGGTCTCGATGCCCTGCAGCAGGAACCAGGAGTTGTCCGGCGCGATGCAGGCGCCGAGGTTGCGCAGCGGCACGGTGCGCATGCGCAGGATGTAGGCCAGCGGCAGCAGCGGCGCCGGCAGGTCGACACCCCAGCGCAGGCCGTGGTAGCTGTTGTCCGGCTGGGTGAACAGCGGATGCCGGCCGGCCGCCCAGTTGAAACGGCCGCTGTCGACGACGATGCCGCCCAGGCCGGCGCCGTGGCCGCCGAACCACTTGGTCAGCGAGTGCACGACGATGTCGGCACCGTGCTCGATGGGCCGGGTCAGATAGGGAGTGCTGAAGGTGCTGTCGACGATCAGCGGCACCCCGTGGTCATGGGCGACTTTGGCGATCGCCTCAAGGTCGGCAATCTCGAGGGCCGGGTTGGAAACCGATTCGCAGAACACGGCGCGGGTCCGGTCGTCGATCGCGGCGCGGAAGTTGTCCGGATCGTTGGAGTCGACGAACTTCACCCGGATGCCGAGCGCCGGCAGGAGGTCGTTGAACTGGGTGTAAGTGCCGCCGTACAGGTTGCGGGCGGAGACGATGTTGTCGCCGGCCTGGGCGAGGTTGATGATCGAGTAGAACACCGCACTCGTGCCGCTGGCCAGGCCGAGCCCGCCCATCTCCGGCGCCCCCTCGAGCAGCGCGACGCGCTTCTCCAGCACGTCGGTCGTGGGGTTCATCAGGCGGGTGTAGATGTTGCCGAGCTCGCGCAGCGCAAACAGGTTCGCCGCGTGGTCGGTGTCGCGGAAGACGTAGCTGGCGGTGCGGTAGACCGGCACGGCGCGCGACAG
>CAYYJK010000477.1:0-2090 GCA_964472185.1 uncultured Prosthecobacter sp. | reverse complement strand
GCTCAGTCCAGATAGCGGAACTCCGGCGTGGCCCAGAGCGTCTGGATCAGCTGGGCCCAGGCGTCGCGGCGCTCCGCCTCGGTCGCGTTGCCGGAGATGGCGACCTCGAGGAAGTCGCGCGCGAGTGCGGTTTCGGCCGCGTCCGGCGGCCGGCTGAGGGCGAGCTGGTAAGCCTGGCGGATGCCGGCTTCGGGGGCGCCATCCTGCGGCAGGCGGCGGGCGGCGGTCCGGGCCAGCTCGATGACCTGCGGGTGGTTCATCAGGTAGAGCGCCTGGGTGGCGACGGTGCTGGTGGTGCGCTGGCCGATGGGCTGGTTGATGTCGGCAAAATCGAAGGCCTCGAACAGCGGATGGCGCACGTTGCGGAAGGCGGCGGTGTACACGCTGCGTCGCGTGTCGCCGAAGGCGTAGCCGTATTCGAGGTTCTGCGCGCTGGTGTCGTTCGAATTCACCGCCCTGGCATCACCGACGTTCGGGCCGGCCCAGCGGGCGTCGGTGGCGCCGGCGGTGGCGAGCATAGCGTCGCGCAGGGACTCGGCGTCGAGGCGCTTGCGGTTCATGCGTGACAGCAGGCGGTTGTCTGGATCGCTTTCCGGCAGGGGCGTGTCGGAGCGCATCCGGTAGGTGCGGCTCATCACCATCGCCTTGACCAGGCGCTTGAGGTTCCAGCCGTCCTCCATGAAGCGCACGGCGAGATGGTCGAGCAGCTCCGGGTGCGAAGGCACCTCGCCGGTGCTGCCGAAATTGTCGGTGCTGCGCACGAGACCGGCGCCAAACAGCCAGTGCCAGACGCGGTTGACGAACACGCGCGCCGTCAGCGGATGGTGCCGGCTGGTGATCCACTCGGCCAGCTGCAGGCGCCCGCTCTGGCCGGGCGGGATGGCTGGGGCGGGGGCCTGGACGGCCTGCAGAAAGCCGCGCGGCACCACCGTGCCGAGGTTGCGGATGCTGCCGCGAATGTGAATGCGCGCGTCTTCGGGCTGCGGATCCTCGGCGACCGTCATGGCCTCCGGCCGCGGCGGCGCGGTTTTCTGCAGTTCCTGCAGCTGCGCCTGCAGCCGGGCCAGGCGTTCCTTGTGTGTCCGTTCCTCCGCGCTGGCGGCGCGGGCGGGCATCGGCGGCATGTCCGCATCGGCGGGCAGGAACTGGACGGCGTCGACGGTGACGTAGCCTTCGGCACCGGCGTTGGAGATCAGCACGAAGTTCTGACCGGTGGTTTCGAAGCGGAAGCTGCCCAGCGAGGCGAACTGCAGGCCGTGCAGGCTCTCGGTGGCCTGCTTGAAGTGGACCAGCTCCTCGCCGTCGGCGTGGAAGATGGTGGCGGGCACGCGTTCGGCGCGGCCGGGCCCGGCGCTGAAGGCGACACGCACTTCGTAGCGGCCGGCCATGGGCAGTTTCGGCACGAACGAGATCGTCTTCTCGCCGCGGCCCTCGTTCTGGTCGTGGACGTAACCGCCGCCGATGAACGGCGCGTACAGGTGGCTCGACTTCCAGTCGCCGACCTTCTGGGCTTCGCTGTCGTCGACCACAACGCCGGGCAGGTCGCCGGCGTCCAACCGCTGGCGCTGGCGCAAGGCGGCGCCGCCGAGGTCGCGCAATTCGTCCTTGAGCAGGGCGATCTCGCGGCTGACCGCGGCGATGCGCCGCTCCTGCTCCTGCAGCCGCCGCTCCTCCTCGCCTTCGAAGGGCAGGGGCGTATCGATCCAGTGGGCGACGTTATCGGTGTAATTTTTGAGGGTGCGCGTGCTGCGTAGGATGCCGGCCAGGGCGTAGTAATCGCGCGTCGGCACCGGGTCGAACTTGTGGTCATGGCAACGCGCGCAGCCGAGGGTCATGCCGAGGAAGGATTTGCCGAGGGTGTCGAGCTGCTCGTCGACGATGTCCATGCGCAGCATCTGCTTGTCCTGCTCCTCGTAGTTGGTCGGGCCGAGCGCCAGGAAGCCGGTGGCGGTGAGCTGGCGGCGGCGCTCGGCGGCGCTGCTGTGGGGCAGCAGGTCGCCGGCGATCATCTCGGTGATCATGCGGTCGACGGGGACGCCGTCGCGGATCGATTCGAGCAGGTAGTCGCGGAAGCGCCAGGCGTCCTTGAA
>CAYYJK010000476.1:0-2097 GCA_964472185.1 uncultured Prosthecobacter sp. | reverse complement strand
GGTAGAAGTAAAAGACGGGCGCCGTGAACAGCAGGCTGTCGGTCAGGTCGAGGATGCCGCCGATGCCGGGCAGGGCGTGCCCCGAGTCCTTGGTGGCGGAGCAGCGCTTGAGCACGGATTCGGCCAGGTCGCCGGTGACGCCGGCGGCGCAGAGGATCGGCGCCAGGACCAGGCCGTGCAGCCAGGTCAGGGGCTGCAGTTTTTCGGGCATCAGGGCGAGCAGCGCGACCGCGCCCAGGGAGGAAAACAGGAAGGCGCCGGCGAGCCCTTCCCAGGATTTGGCGGGGCTGATGTGCGGGATCATCTTGTGCTTGCCGAAGAGCACGCCGAGCGCGTAGGCGCCCATGTCGCTGAACTTGGTGACGACGACCAGGTAGAGGACGAGGAACAGGCCGGTGGCTTCCTGGCCGTCGCCTTGGAAGTACATCAGGCGGACGATGAAGCCGTAGAAGATGACCGTGTAGACGACGCCGAAGACGGTGGAAAAGATGCGCTGCAGGGTCTGCAGGCCCTCGAGCTGGTGGCGGTAGCAGAGCAGGAAGCTGCCGTGCACGCTGGCGGTCAGGGCGGCGAGGTCGAGCCACATCGGCGGCGCGGCGCGGCGCTGCATCACCCACCAGGTCACGGTCCCCCAGTAGGCCAGGCAGATGCACAGGCCGAGCAGGTGGAAGGAGCGGGCGTGGTTCTCGCTGCGCACCAGGCGGTAGTACTCGGAGGCGCCGGCGACGCCGAAGAAGGCGGTGATGCCGATCAGCAGGGCGTGGCTCTGCGAGCGGAAGGCCAGGGTCAGCAGACCCCAGAGCATCAGGGTGCTGAACAGGCGGGAGGCGAAGACACGGCGCTTGCTCGGCGGTGGGGCGGCGGGAGTGTCGTGGCTCATGCGGTGGGGCGGCCTATTTAGAGCAGGTGCGGGCCAAACTGCAAACCCCAAACGCCGCGCTGCGGCCGGCCATTGTCAAACGCCGGCGCCTGCCCATGCTAACGGTCCATGTCCCCCGTACTCCAGACCCTGGCCGAGCTTGTGCGCATCAACAGTGTCAACGCCTCCTACGAAGGCGGTCCCGGCGAGGGCGAGGTCGCCCGCTACCTGCGCGCCTTCTTCGCGGCGCGCGGCATCGAGACCTGGGAGCAGGAGGTGTTTCCCGGCCGGCCCAACGTCCTGGCCCGCCTGCCCGGGCGCGACCCCTCCCGGCGCATCGTCCTCGAGGCGCACACCGACACCGTCTCGGTGCAGGGCATGACCATTCCGCCGTTCGAGCCGGCGATCCGCGACGGGCGGATGTACGGGCGCGGCAGCTGCGACACCAAGGCCGGCCTGGCCACCATGATGCACGCCCTGGCCTCGCTGAAGGCCGAGGGCGTCACGCCGCCCTGCGAGGTGCTGCTGGCCGCCGTGGTCGACGAGGAGTACTCCTACCGCGGCGTGGTGAAGCTGTGCGAGGGCCTGCAGGCGGACGCGGCGATCGTCGCCGAGCCGACCGAACTGCGCGCGGTCATCGCCACCAAGGGCGTGCTGCGCTGCCGCATCGTCGTGCACGGCCGCTCGGCGCACAGCTCCAAGCCGCATCTCGGCGCCAACGCCATCACCCACATGGCCCGAATCATCGCCGCCCTGGAAACCGACGGCGAGCGCCTGGCCGCCATCCGCCACCCCCTGGTCGGCTGCGGCACCTGCAACGTCGGCGTCATCCAGGGCGGGGTGCAGGTCAATTTCGTGCCCGACCGCTGCGCCATCGAAATCGACCGGCGCCTGCTGCCCGGCGAGCGCGCCGCGGACGCCATCGCCCAGTACCAGCAGCTGCTGGCGGAGCTGGCCCGGCCCGGCCTGCGCGCCGAACTCGAGCTGCCTCCCCTGCTGGTCGACGAGGCGCTCGACACGCCGGCCGACGCGGCCGTGGTGCAGGTGGCCGGCCGCGTGCTCGGCGAGCTCGGCCTCGACCCGGAGGTCTGCGGCGTGCCCTTCGGCTGCGACGCCAGCAAGCTGGCGCGCGCCGGCGTGCCCAGCATCGTCTTCGGCCCCGGCAGCATCGACCGCGCCCACACCGCCGACGAGTACATCGAACTCGACCAGGTCGAGCAGGCCCTGGAGTTCCAGCG
>CAYYJK010000475.1:0-2115 GCA_964472185.1 uncultured Prosthecobacter sp. | reverse complement strand
CCGGCGATGCGGTCCTGCGCGGCGGCCTGCCGGTGCATGACAGCCCGCGTTTCTCCCTCTGCCTGGCCGGCACGGGACGGTACACGGTGCTGCGCCGGCAGCGGCTCGAGGTGATCCACCTGCGGCGGGGCGAGGCCATCGTGGCGGCGCCGGGCGCCCTGATGGAGCCGCATCCGGACGCCCGCTACCTGGCCGCCGGCTGGGTGTTCACCCCCGAACTGACCCGCCACCTGCTCGCCCGCAAGACCCCGGGCCGTCACCGTTTCCTGCACCTCCAGCACAGCCCGGCGCCGCTGGACGAGGATGGCCGGCGGTTTTTCCAAGCGCTTGAACACCGCCACGAGCGGCCGCCGGAGGATCGGCAGGCGCGGCGGCTGGTGGAACTGCTGCTGCTCAAGGCGGCGGAAATGCTGACCCTGCCGGAAACGGCGGGCCCGGCCCGGCGGGCGCGCTTCACCTGGCAGGCCGCCTGCCAGTTTCTGGAGGAGCACCTGCACGAGCCCGTCGGCCGGCAGGAAGCGGCCCGTTTTTTGCAGGTGCACCCCAACCACCTGTCCCGGCTGTGCCGCGAGTTCAGCGGCCTGTCCTTTCACGACCACCTGCTGCAGGCGCGGCTGCGACGCGCCCGCCAGCTGCTGCACGATCCGCGCCTGAACATCGCCCAGGTGGCGCAGGCCTGCGGCTTCCGCGAGGCGAACTACTTCATCCGCTGCTGCCGGCAGGTCTGGGGCACCACGCCGGGCCGGGTCCGCGCCACCCTGCCGCCCCCGGCCGGTCAGGACTGACGCACGGTGCGCCAGCCCCACCAAAGGGCGAACAGGGCGCCGCTCCAGGTCACCAGGGCGATGCCCCACCAGACGCCCCAGAGGCCGTGGCCCAAGGTGAAGGCCAGACCGTGGAAAATCAGCAGCGGCGCGGCGATCTGCCGGTACAGGCCCATCCACAGACCGTAGGCCGGCCGTTTGAGACCCTGCATCAAGAAGACCGTGACGAACAGGATCGGATAGGCGGCCAGCGTCAGCGCGGCGATGCCGAGGTAGTCGCGACCGTGCGCCAGCACCGTCGGATCTTCGGTGAAAAGCCGCATCGCCGGGGTGCGCAGGAGCAGCAGCAGCGCGCCGCCGGCGAGCATCAGGCCGGCCCCGTACTTCACGCCGGTCAGCCAGGCCTCGCGCACGCGATGCGGCAGGCCGGCGCCGTGGTTCTGGCCGACCAGGCCGAGCACCGCAAAATTCAGGCCGATGGTCGGCAGCAGCACCATCTGCTCGATGCGCGTGGCGATGCCGTAGGCGGCCACCGCCTCCTTGCCGAAGTGCTGGACGAACCAGGTGATGACGAAGATGCCCAGCGCCACCGTCAGCATGTTCAGGGCGGCGGGCGTCGCCTGGCCGGCGATCTGGCGCAGCAGGGCCGGATCGGGCCGGAACAGTGCCGGCTCCAGGTCGCGGCAGAGCGCGTGGCGGCGCATGCCGCGCCAGAGCATGACGCAGCCGCCCGCCTGCACCAGCACGGTGGCCAGCGCGATGCCGCCCACGCCCAGGGCCGGCAGCCCCAGCCAGCCCCACATGAACAGCGGGTTGAGCGCGCTGTTGGCGATGAAGCCGACGATGAGGAAATCGCGGTAGAGGCGCGTGTCGCCCTGGGCGTTGAGCGCGGCGTTGACCGTCATCTGCAGGATGAAGAACACGCCGCCGCCGAGGATGACGTTCATGTACTCCAGCGCCAGATCCAGGTAGGCGCCATCCGCGCCGAGCAGGCGAAACAGCGCCGGCGCGGCGAAGCCGCCGAGGATCGACAGCAGCACGCCGGCCAGGATCGCGAACAGCAGGGCCTGGGCGAACAGATGGCGCGCCCGCTCCGGCTCGCGGGCGCCGAGCGCGTGGGCCATCAGCGCCGTGGTGCCCTGGCTGAGGCCGCTGCCGGCGGAAAGCAGCAGGAAGAACACCGGAAACGACAGCGACAGCGCCGCCAGGGCGTCCGTGCCGATCAGCCCCGCGCAGAAGGTGTCCACGAAGTTGAACATCGTGTTGAAGAAGAAGCCGACGCTCGCCGGCACGGCGATGCGGCGGGTCAGCAGCGGGATGGGATCGGTGGTCAGCGAGGACATGGACGGCG
>CAYYJK010000474.1:0-2118 GCA_964472185.1 uncultured Prosthecobacter sp. | reverse complement strand
CCGGATGCCCTGCAGATTCACTGCGGTGGCGTTGCCCTCGGCGCTGAAACGGGCGTAGAAGGCGCGGATCCTGGCCAGCACCTCGTCGGTCCAGTCGCGGGCGGAAGTGCTGGCGGAAAAGCGCAGACCGTCCGGCAGCAGCACCGCGTGGTCGGCGACCTCCTTGGCGGCATCGAGGTACTTGGTCAGCAAAGCGGGCGACATCACCAGCGCGGCGCCGGCGTTGGTGAAACCTTCACCGGCGGCGCCATCCGCCGGGAACTCCCGCGCCGGATCCAGGGAAGGCACCCCGGTCAGGTCGCGGACCGTGTAGGTGTACTCCATGTTCGACAGCCGCCGCAGCACCACCGGGCCGGGATCGCCGGCGTTGGCCAGCGCAATCGCCTCCAGCGTGCGGCGCGTCCATTGGGTCAGCCGCGCCTTTTCTGCCGGGCTCAGCGGCGGCTCCTTCTTGGGCGGCATCTCGCCGCTTTCGATCTGCTCCAGAACGTGCTCCCAAACCAGCGGTTCCCGCTGGATTTCGGCCAGGCCGGCAAAACGCTCCAGATCGAGATCGCCCTTCTGACGTTCGGCGGAGTGGCAGCCGTTGCAACGCTCCTGCAGGATCGGCAAAATCGACGTGCGGTACTCGTCCGCCCGAACGCCGGCGTGGACAAACCAGGCCAGCGTCGCGGCCAGAATCGGAAGATGCGTCCTCATGGGATGATGGGCAGCCACTCGCGCCAGCCGAGGATGTGTTCGCGCAGGACCCGCTCGCAGCCGGCGGGCGAACGCGCACGGAAGGCCTCAAGGATGCCCTGATGGGCCTCGACGGTCTGGGCCAGGGTCTCGCGGGTCTGCCCGTGGTGCTGGCGGTGCAGGCGCCCGAGCCAGAGTTCCAGCTCGCCGCGCAGCGAGCGCCAGAGCTTGAGCAGGCGCGCGTTGCCCGCGGCCTCGAGGATGCACTCGTGAAACTCCAAATCCAGCCGCGTCACCTCCTGAACGCTGCGGGCCCGCCGTGTCGCCTCCAGGTTTTCCTCCAGCGGCGCCGGATCGGCGCGCAAGCGGGGGGCGGCCAGACGGGCGGCCGCCGGCTCCAGCGTCAGGCGCAGAACGAAGATCTCCTCGAAGTCCGCCGGGCGGAGCTCGCGCACCAAGGCGCGGCCGGTGGGACTGAACTCCACCAGCCCCTCGCGCTCCAGCGTGAACAGCGCCTCGCGCACCGGCACCCGGCTGACACCGAGCCGCCGGGCGACGGCGGCTTCGGCCAGGAGGGTTCCCGGCGCAGCGGTGCCGGCAAGGATGTCCTGACGCAAGCGCGAAGCGGCCGTGTCGGAGCGGGAGGCGGGGGGCAATGGGCGGGGCATTCGGTATACCGTTTTCAAACCTACGGCCCCGGGCCGGCGATGTTTCAGGCGAAGACGCCGCGCCGGCTCAGGCCGGCTGCACCGCAAAGTCGCTGTCGTCGAGCGAGCGCAGCACCAGCTCCCGCGGCACGCAGACGTCGTCCATCTCCAGGCAGCGGAGGATGCCGTGCGCGACGTGCTCCGGCTTGAGGAAAAGTTGCCGGGGCGCCTGCCGGGCCGAGGCGGCGTCCCAGAAGGCGGTGTCGACGCCGCCGGGCAGGACGGCGGTCACCCGGATGCGGTGCGCCGCGGCCTCCTCGGCCAGCGCCTGGGTGAAGCCGCGCACGCCCCACTTGGCGGCGCAGTAGACGCTCTCGCTCGGGATGCCGCGCAGGCTCGCGGTGGAAATGACGTTGACGATGTGTCCCGCCCGTTGCGGAATCATCGCCCGCAGCGCCGCCTGCGAGCCGAGGATCGCGCCCTTGAGGTTCACGGCCAGCATGAGGTCGATCTCCGCTTCGCTGTAGTCGGCGATCCAGCGGTGGCGGGCCAGCCCGGCGTTGTTGACCCAGACCGCCACCGGGCCGAGCTGACGGGCAATCTGCGCCGCCGCCGCCTCCACCTCGGCCGCTTGGGCGACGTCGCAGCGGAGCGCCAGCACGCGCTCCGCATCGAGCGGCGCCGGCTCAAGGTCGAGTAGCGCCACGCGCGCCCCGCGGGCCAGCAACTGTTGGGCGGTCGCAAGGCCGATGCCTTTGGCGGCACCGGTGACAACACAGACTTGGTCAGCAAG
>CAYYJK010000473.1:0-2153 GCA_964472185.1 uncultured Prosthecobacter sp. | reverse complement strand
ACAGCCCGCTTTCGCCGTGCTGCTTCCAGACGCGCTTGTCCGCCAGCAGCGGCGAACGGCTCTCACCCATGGCGGTGATGACCGAACCAAAGCTGGCCGGCAGCGGCTGGCCCTGCAGCTTCTGCAGTAGCGGCTTGGGATCAAAGCTGTCGAGGTGGCTGGGGCCGCCCTCCATGAACAGGAAAATGACGCTCTTCGCCTTGCCGGCCCGGTGCGCCAGCTTGGCCGACATCGGGTTGCCCGGCTGGCCTTCGGCATCCCCCAGCGCGGCGCTGAGCGGACTTTCCCCCAGCAGGTAGGACAGGGCCAGGGCGCCAAAACCGGCACCGCCGCGGCGCAGGAAATCCCGGCGATTGGTCAGCAGTTCGTGGTGGGGAATGCGCATCATGGGAAGTACGTCCTCATCAGGCCGTCCCGTGCCGGTTTTGGACGGCGATTTTTTTGCCGGTGTCCCGGCAACCGTTGGCCTGTAGCCGCTGTCGTGCGGGCGGAATGCACCATCCCGGTTGATGGTATCGTGCAAAATTGCCGGACTGCCCCCGTATTTGTCCCACCCTGCGAGGCAGGCTGGTCGGCTTATGGCACCTCCGTTTCCCATCGGTCAGAAAGTCATCTGCATTTGCGACGACACGCCGGCCGTCGCCTTGCTGGATTTCACCGACCTGCCCCGGCTGGGCGGCGTGTACACGATCGCCGAGATCGGTTGGGGCCGGGAATGGGTCACCGGCGACGGCAGCCTGGGCGTCCGGCTGGCGGAAATTCCCCGCCGGGCCGGGGCCGGCGAGGTTTGGTTCAGCCTGCACCGCTTCCGCCTGCTCGACGATCACATGGAGCAGGCGGCGATGACCCAGCCGCTGGCGCTGAGCGCCTGAAGGGCAAGGCCCTTGCCTGAGCCGGCGAATGCGCTAGGAGTGACGCTTCCCAACCCTCCCATTCTCCTCCCCATGTCCGCCATCGCACTCGCCAAAGGTGAAAAGTTCCTCGAAGACAATGCCCGCAAGGAGGGCGTGGTCGTCACGGCCAGCGGCCTGCAGTACAAAATTCTGACGCCGGGTGCGGGCCGCAGCCCGAAGGCGACGGACACCGTGCGCGTCCATTACGAGGGCACGCTGATCGACGGCAAGATCTTCGACAGCTCCTACCGCCGCGGTGAATCCATCGAATTCCCGCTCAACCGGGTCATCCCGGGCTGGACCGAAGGCGTGCAGCTCATGCAGGAAGGCGCAAAGTTCCGTTTCTTCATCCCGTCGAAACTGGCCTACGGTGCGCACGGCGCCGGCCGCGACATCGGCCCGAATGAGGCGCTGATCTTCGACGTCGAGCTGCTGAAGGTGGTTTGACCCGGAGCGCCGGCGGCCGCCAGGGCAAACGCCTCCGGCGGCCCGACTGGCTCAGTGCAGGTAGAAGAATTCGTTGGCGTTGAGCAGGGCGTGGCAGAGGTCGGCGACGGCCTCGCGGTTCGGATCCAGGGCGCCCTTCGGGCTGGTGGCGGCGGCGGTGGTTTCCCAGCGCCAGGCGCTTGCCGGCGGGCCCTTGAGCATGGCCGTCAGCTGGTCGGCGTTGACGTCGACGACGCAGCTGGCATCCCCGGCGCCGGCCCAGGCCATGAGCTGGCCGGGCTCGAGGGTGCCGTGGCGGATGGCGACGCGGGCGATGGCGCCGTGCCAGAGGCTGCGCTTGTCCTTCTCGCGGCCGCCGATGTAGAGCTTGCGCTCGGGGCTGACGTAGCCGCCGCAGACCTGGTGCGGGACGGTCACCGTCTGCAGCGGTGCGGCGGGGTCGCTGAGGTCGCGGGCGTAGAAGGTGACGCTGCCGCCGAACTTCTGGCCTGCCGGCGGCTCGTTGCGGATGACGGCGGCGACGTAGTGCGGCTTGCCGACCGGGATGCGGATGCCGGAGGCGACAACCTCGTACATGAGCGTGCCCTGGAAGTCGTCGCCGTTGAGCTGGACGATGAGGTTGTTGGGCTGGTAGGCGGACTTGGCGCTGGTCACGCCCAGCGACCAGCCGCGCTCGGCCTTGCTGTTGTCCCAGCGGGAGGCGATGGTGCGCACCGAGGCGTCGGGGTAGAGGCTGGCCAGGTTGACCAGGGCTTCGACGGCGAATTCGCTGCCTTCAAGGCGGCCGGTTTCGGGCACGCGCAGCTTTTCCTG
>CAYYJK010000472.1:0-2155 GCA_964472185.1 uncultured Prosthecobacter sp. | reverse complement strand
TCGTCGCGCGCGGCCTGGAAATCGCCCCGGACGACGAGTACCTGCGCCAGCTCCAGGACGCCGCGCTCAGCGGCGAGGCGGGCGGCACGCCGTCGCTGCCGCCGCCGCCCGCGGGCTGACGCGCCTCAGCGCCGCCGCAGCAGGATGACGGTGACGTTGTCCGAACCGCCGCCGTCAAGCGCGGCGGACACCAGGTGGTCCACGCATTCCTGCGCGGAAAGATCGCTGCGGCCGAGCAGGGCGCCGATGCTGGCGTCGTCCACTTCCTCGGTCAGGCCGTCGCTGCACAGCAGCAGCTGCTGGCCGGGGCGCAGTTCGCCCGACAGCGTCTCCACCTTCAGGCTCTGCGGGTCGGTGACGCCCAGGGCCTGGGTGACCACGTTGCGGTGCGGGTGCACGCGCGCCTGTTCGGCGGTGATGGCGCCCTGGTCGATCAGCTCCTGCACGTAACTGTGGTCGGCCGAGAGCTGGCGCAACTGGCCGTTCCACAGGTAGGCACGGCTGTCGCCGACCCAGGCCAGCTCGAAGCGGTGCTCGGCGATGCGCAGCGCCACCATGGTGGTGCCCATGGGCAGGCTTTCGGCGCGCTGGCGGCTGTGCCGGATGATGTCCTCGTCGGCGCGGCGGATCGCGTCCACCAGCGAACGGCCGGCGCGCACCTCGCGCACCACGGCGTCGCGCGCCAGCGCGCTGGCGACTTCGCCGAACTCATGGCCGCCCATGCCGTCGGCGACCAGCCACAGGCCGAGTTCGGCGTCGCCGTAGTAGGTGTCCTCGTTGAGCTCGCGGCGCAGGCCGACGTGGCTCAGGTGGCCGAATTCGATCATGCGCGGCGCCCTGGGGTGGCCTGGGTTCGGAGGTCGGTCATCGTCGACATCATGCGTTTGCCCGTCGCCGGCCTGCAAGCCGGCGCTCAGAACTCCATCCGGAAGCCCAGCGCCAGGTTGTACTGCGACGTGCCGTTCCGGCCAAGGAGGTGCTCGTAGTAGAAGAAGCCCGAGCGGCCCTTGGTGAGCACCATGGACATGCCCAGGCCGATGCGGAAGTAGTCGGTGTCCAGCGGGTCGCCCTCGAGCACCATGGCGGCGCCGCTGGGGTCGTTGATGAAGCGGGCCTCGAGCGCCTGCGGGTCGTCCTGGAACTCGTGCTCCCATTCGAGCTGCAGGTGCGGCATCAGCACGCCCCAGTCGGTGCTGGCGGTGTAGGTGAGCTTGCCGCCGAGCACGCTGGCCAGCGAGTCCACCGAGCGCGAATTGATGTGCAGGCCCAGGCCGTTGCCCGGGCCGGACTCGAGGCTTTCGTCGATGGCGTCGAAGTCCAGGCGCGTGAACAGCACGCGCGCGTAGGGGCCCAGGCCCCAGGCGCCGCGGTTGAAGTCGCGGCCGAAGGTGAAGGCGGCCGAGAGCAGGTCGCCCTTCGAATCCGAGCGTGCTTCCTGGTCGATCGCCACCGTGCCGCCGCCGGGCTGGGGCAGGGTGTACTGGATGCGGCGCAGCATCTCGTAGTCGTTGCGGCCCCAGGTGAGCACGCCGTCGAGGTACCAGCTGTCGGGCTGGTAATACGTGGTGTAGCCGGACACGCTCCAGCCGCTGGTTTCCAGGCCGCCGCGGCCCTGCGGCAGGTCGGTGTCCTGGCGGGTGAGGCCGAGCGAGCCGCCGAGGATCCAGCGGTCGCTCCAACGGTAGTCGACGCCGAAGGTGAGGCCTTCGATGTCGTAGTCGTAGGCCGGGTCCACCGCGCCGCCGTCGGATTCGCCGCGGCCGATGTTGCCCGCGCCGAAGAAGCCCCAGCGGCTGAAGTCGCCGCCCACTTCGGCCACGCTCTCTTCGCCGCTGAGCGCGGTGGCGAGCAGGCCCAGCGACAGCGGGCCGGACGGGGTGTTGAGCGCGAGGCCGCCGAAGCGGGTGCCGCCGGTGCCGCTGCGCAGCGCGGCGATGCGCGTCTTGAGGTTCTGGAACTGCGACTGCGCGGCGCTGAGGCCGGCGTTGGCCTGGGCCAGCGCCACGTTCGCCATCAGCTGGTCGAGCGCGACGACGGCGGCGGCGGGGTCCATGGCGGCGCCGCGGCTGAGCTCCTGGCAGCGATCAAGCAGGTCCTGCTGCCCCGCGCTGCGCGCGGGCAGGGCGGCCAGCGCAGGGCACAGGCGGTCGATGGC
>CAYYJK010000471.1:0-2161 GCA_964472185.1 uncultured Prosthecobacter sp. | reverse complement strand
GTGGCGTAGCTGCCGTCGGCCTGGCGGACGAAGCCGAAGCCGGTGGAGGTCTTGACCCAGTCGGCGCCGGCGCGGCCGCAGATTTCGCAGAGGCGGATCTTGGTGGCGTCCTCGGGCAGGTAGTCGGTTTCAAAGATGACCTTCAGCCGGGCGCCGTGCCGGTGGACGGCCTCGGCGAGGGTGCGGATTTCGCGCTCCAGGTAGTCCCAGTCGCCGGCCAGCGCCTTGCCGATGTGGATCACCATGTCGATTTCGCTGGCGCCGTCGCGGCAGGCGCGCTCGGCTTCATCCCGTTTGATTTCGGGGGTGCTGTTGCCGGCGGGGAAGCCGACCACGCTGCCGACCCGCACGCGGCTGCCGCGCAGCAGTTCGGCCGCGCGGGCGACGAAGCTGGGCTTCACGCAGACGGTGGCGACGCCGTAGGCTGCGGCCATCCGGCAGCCGGCTTCCGCTTCGGCATCGGTCATCGCGGGATGCAGCAGGGCATGGTCGATCATGCCGGCCAGTTCGGCGTAGCTGGGCGTCATCGGATCACTCCAGGCGGCTGAGGCTGCCGATGCGGAACATGCCGCGGCTGAGCTGCTGGTTGTCGCGCTCCACCGACGCCGCATCAAGATGCAGGATGAAGGGGAACTCGTCGAGCTTGATCACGTGCAGGCCGTCCCGGGGTTTTTCGAAGGCGGCGGCGAGATCCTGGATGCGGGTGATTTTCACGCCGTTGACCTCGTCGACCACCTGGCCGCTGAGCCGTTCGTAGCCCTGGGTGCTGGGGGTGGGCAGCACGGCGCTGAGGAAGACCACCTTTTTGCGGCCCTTCTTCTCGAAGTTCTCCGGGCTGCCGGCGATGCGCGCGAGGCGGAGGATGGCGCCGCTCTGCTGCTCGCTGCCGAAGGCGTTCAGGTAGGGGCGGGTGAGTTCCTGGAACAGCAGGCCGCCCTGGAGCACGTACTTCGGCCCCTGGTCGATGAGGTAGGGGCGCACCAGGTAGTCGTCCGGCTGCTTGCGGGTGAGCTTGCCCTTGAGCGTGAGCGGCTTGCCGTCGCGCACCACCTCGATCGTCACCTCGTCGCCGATGAAGGCGCGGCCGCGCACGACGTGGCTGACGCTGAGGGCGCCGAACTGCGGATCCTGGTAGTCGCCGCGCGAGTCGATGACGGCGCCGTTGATCGCGGTCAGGATGTCGCCTTTCTGCACCCCGGCCCGCTCGGCGGAGGCGCCCTGGGTGACGCTGCTGATGTACACGCCGGGCTGGTCGGGCTTGAGGCCGAGGTAGTCGCGGAACTGGTCGTCGAGGGTGATCTGGAATTCGACACCGAGGGATGGGAAGCCCTCGTAGCTGCCGTCGGCGACGTCGCGCAGGAAGTGCTCGATGATCGGCGCGGGCAGCACGGTGGCGACCTGGTTCTTGGAGTCGTAGCGCAGCAGCAGGCCGGCGAGGCGGTCGCCCTTGACCACGGGCAGGGTGAAGCTGTTCGCCTCGCTGCGGATGATGCCGATGGCCTCATAGACCAGGAAGCTGGAGCCTTCGACGACGTAGCCCTGGGTCATCACCTTGCTCACGCGCATGGGCGTGACGATGAGGTCGCCGACGCGGCCGGTCTGCCAGACCGCCAGCGGATCGCCGATGCGCGGCGAGCTGTCGACCCGCATGGCGCGCAGGCCGCTGAAGAAGGCCGCGGCGCGCTCGGGCTTTTCCGGGGCCAGCAGGGCCAGGTTGGCCTCGTAGTCCACGGCGACGACACGGGCCGGAATCTTCTGGCCGCTGTCCGGCAGCTCCAGCTCGATGTAGGTGGCGTCGGCGACCATCTGGCCGGTGACCAGGATGCGCTGGCCGTCGAGCACGACGCCGAGGCCGCGCCGGCCGCCGGCGGACTGTTTTTGCCAGGGGATCTGCAGGTTGTAGGCCTGGTAGGTGACGTTGACCTTGAGCAGCGAGCTGGGCTGGGCCGCGGGCGGCTGCAGCATCAGCGGCCGCTTCGTCTGCTGGACTTTGTGCTGAACGGCGGGGCTGTCCGGGGCGGTGTCGGTCGCGGCGGCCGGCCGGGCCGGAGTCGGGGTCACCAGCGCGCCCGTGGGCCGGGGCGATGGTTGCTTGGGCGGCAACGTTTGCGCCGGCAGGCTGCCGAGGCTGAGCGCGAGGAGCAGGGGAATCAGGGAAGCT
>CAYYJK010000470.1:0-2169 GCA_964472185.1 uncultured Prosthecobacter sp. | reverse complement strand
CGCCGTCGCGGATCGATTCGAGCAGGTAGTCGCGGAAGCGCCAGGCGTCCTTGAACGGCAGGGAGCGCCCGCCGCCGGAAGACTCGGCGAAGCGGGTCAGGTCCATGAAGTGCGAGGCCCAGCGCTCGGCGAATGGCGGGCTCGCCAGCAGCGCGTCCACCTGCGCCTCGTAGGCGGCCGGCAGGTCCTCGCCGGGCGGCAGGCCGGTCAGGTCGAAGGCAAGCCGGCGTTGCAGTTGGCGGGGCGGTGCGTCGGCGGCGGGCGTCAGGTCGTGCTGCTCAAGGCGGGCCAGGATGAAGCGGTCGATGGGGCCGGCGGGCCAGTCCGCCTGCTGCACGGCGGGCGGTGGCGGGTCGGCCGGAGGTTGCAGGGACCAGAGCGTCGCGGCTTTCGGCGCGTCCGCTTTGGCGACGGCCGGGCCTTCGCGCGGGTCCTGGGCGCCTTCGGAGATCCAGCGCTTCAGGTCGGCCAGCTGCGCCTCGGTGAGCTTGCGTTTCGGCGGCATTTTCAGGTCGCGATCCTGGTAGCTGACCGCCTTCCAGAGCAGGCTGGCTTCCAGGTTCCCGGGCTGCAGGGCCGGGCCGGAGTCGCCGCCCGTCTGCCAGCCCTGGCGCGAATCGAGGCGCAGGCTGCCCTTCTGCTTGTCCGCGCCGTGGCAGTTCTGGCAGTGCTCGATCAGCAGGGGCCGGATGCGCTTTTCAAAGAACTCGGTGTCCGCCGCGCGGACGCCGGAGCAGACCGTGGCGCCGAGGAGGGGGGCTAGCAGGCGGCAGAAGAAGCGCATCGGGGGAAGGCTAACGCAGCCCCGGGAAACCCTCTTTCAGGCCGCGCCGGCGGCCGGTTTGCCGGGGCGGTGGGCGAGGATCACCAGGAGTCCGGCCAAAGCGAGCATGAGCGCCACGCCCGACAGGGCGGTGCCCATGCCGTGGCGCTGTTTCAGCCAGGCGATCATCTCGGGACTCAGGTAGCCGGCCAGATTGCCGACGGAGTTGATCCAGGCGATGCCCGCCGCGGCGGCGGTGCCGGAGAGCATGGCCGTGGGCAGGGCCCAGAAGCAGGAGATCGTGGCCATGACGCCCGTGATGGCGAGGGCCAGGCAGGCCAGGACGAGCACTGGATGCAGGCCGGGCAGGCCGCTGGCGGCGAAGGCGGCCGCCGCCGTCAGGGCGGAAAGGCCGACATGCCAGCGCCGCTCACCACGGCGGTCGGAACTGCGGCTGACCAGCACCATGCCGACCGCGGCGCAGCTCCAGGGAATCGCGGAGTACAGGCCGACCTGCCACTCATCCCGGGTCAGGCTGTCCTTGATGATCTGCGGCAGCCAGAAGGAGGTGCCGTACAGGCCGACGATGGCGCCGAAATAGATCGCGCAGCACAGCCAGACCTGCGGCGAGCGGAAAGCGTCCAGGGCCCGGTGCGCGCGATGGCCCTCGGCGCTCTTGCGCGCCTCCTCGGCCTCCAGATTGCGCCGCAGCAGCGCCTTTTCGGTGTCGGTCAGCCAGCGCGCCTGCTCAGGGCGGTCCGCCAGCAGGAAGGGTACGGCGGCGCCGAGCAGAACGGTGGGGATGCCCTCCAGGATGAACAGCCACTGCCACGAAGCCAGCCCGCGCCAGCCGTCGGTCGCCTGGAGCAGCCAGCCGGACAAGGGGCCGCCGACGACGCCGGCGACGGCGATGGCGGTCATGAACAGCGCCACCATGCGGGCGCGGTGCTCGCGCGGATACCAGTACGTCAGGTACAGGATGATGCCCGGGAAGAAGCCGGCTTCGGCCACGCCGAGCAGGAAGCGCAGGAGGTAAAACGAAGTCGCGCTGCGGCTGCAGGCGAGCAGCGCCGACATCAGGCCCCAGCCGATCATGATGCGGGCGATCCACAGGCGGGCGCCGATCCGGTGCAGCAGGATGTTGCCGGGGACTTCGAAGAAGAAGTAGCCGAGGAAAAAGATGCCCGCCCCGGTGGCGAAGACGGCGTCGGAGAACCAGGGCTCCTGCTGCATGGCCAGCTTGGCGAAGCCGACATTGACGCGGTCCAGGTAGGCCAGGATGTAGCAGATGAAGAGCAGGGGAATCAGCCGGCGGGTGACCTTGCGGTACACGGCAGCCTCGTGCGGTCCTGATTCGGCGGAATTCATGGGCGGCGAGTGTGCGCGGCCGGCCCGGACTTGACGAG
>CAYYJK010000469.1:727-2177 GCA_964472185.1 uncultured Prosthecobacter sp. | reverse complement strand
CCGCAAGGCCGTCTCGACGCCCGCCGGCAAGCGCCAGCCCCGGTTTTCAGCCTCGGCGGCGCCGAGCAGATGGCGCAGCAGGCGCGGGGCGTGCGCGGCCTTGAACCCCTGCCCTTCCAGCCAGGCTGCCAGCTCCGCCTCGGAGAGGTCGTTTAGCGGACGGAGCGAGGCGGTGGCGGTCATGCCCCTCCCTACGCGGCCGCAGCCGCTCGGCAAGCGCCGGCACCGGCCCAGGCGGTTTCGGCAACTGCGCAACGTCGGATGCGGACGCCCTCGATGCCCAGCCCGCCGCCGCCCCGGCTCAAGCCACGCTGTTCTTCGCGGCCTGGCTCAGGATGTCGCCGTAATGCTCCGCCGCGCAGGTCGGACAGACGCCATGACTGAACTGCGCCTGGGTGCGCGTGGTGACGTAGTCCTCGATCGCCTGCCAGTTGCCGGCCTCGTCGCGGATGTCCTTGCAGAAGGCGCAGGTGGGCAGGATGCCCTCGAGCGTGCGCACGCGGGCGCGCAGGGCCCGGGTCTGCTCGGACAGCTTGCCGACCAGGAAGGCGAGCAGGAGCAGGATGCCGATTCGTGTCAGGCCGTTGAGGATGGCGACTTCCAGCGAATACGGGATGCCCCAGGCATACTGGACGCAGATGCGCACGACGCAGAGGACCGCGCCCAGGGTCAGCGCCGTGCGCAGCCCGCAGTTCCAGGCCAGAAGCACGACGGGAATCAGCAACAGGGCGGGAAACAGGATGAGCTGGGCCGCCAGAAGATCGAAGCCGGAAATCCCCAGGGCGAAAGCAAACAGGACCCAGCGGTTGTTCCACGGGTAGCGCTCAAAAAAGTATTCTGTCGGAGGGGGAGGCGGATGCTCGCTCATGGACGCAGGGCCTACGGAGCAAGGATTGCGCGCGGCACAAGCTCTAAACACGGCCATCACTCCGGCAAAGCGCCAGGCTAGGAATTTGGCGTCACCCCAGAACCCTACGCGGCGGCCTTACTGGACCTGGAGCAGGACCACCTGGAAGATCAGGTCGCTGTTCGGCGGGATCTTGCCGACAGCGCGGCTGCCGTAGGCCAGGTGCGCCGGGATGTGCAGCAGCCATTCGTCGCCCGGCTTCATCAGCTGCAGCGCCTCGGTCCAGCCCGCGATCACCTGCCCCACGCCAAAGGTGGCCGGCGCACCGCGCTCGATCGAGCTGTCAAACACCGTGCCGTCGGTGAGCGTGCCCCGGTAGTGCACCGTCACCGAATCCAGGCGGGTCGGCGAACGGCCCTCCGCGGCCCCCGAGCGGACGACCTTGTAGCGCAGACCGCTGGCGGTGGCCACCCAGCCGCCAGCGGCGGGAGCCGCAGCCGCCGGCGCGCCCGCGGCAGGAGCTGAAGCTTCACGGCCCGGCAGCGGCACCGGCTTGACCTCGGCAGCCGGCTTGGATGCCGACTGGCAACCGGCGAACAGCAC
>CAYYJK010000469.1:0-717 GCA_964472185.1 uncultured Prosthecobacter sp. | reverse complement strand
GCTGAAAGGAGGTGTTCAGAAAGCGCATGGGAAGAAGCGGGAAGGTGCCCAGGCCAAGAGGGCGAGAATGCCGGCCGGCGCAACGGCCGATCTTCCGGGTGCCGCGGCCTCCGCAACCGCCCCCGCCCACTTCCGGCTTCTCAACGGCCCGCGCTTCCCCTAGCCTGCAGCGCATGGACCGCCTCACCGCCGCCGATTTCGACCAGGACCTCCTCAACCTCTACGACGAGTACGTGCACGGCCGCCTCGACCGGCGCGGCTTCCTCGAGCAGGCCTCGCGCTTCGCCGCCGGCACCGTCACCGCCGGGGCGCTGCTGCAGATGCTCAGTCCGAACTACGCCCTGGCCGCCCAGGTGGCGCCGGACGATCCGCGCATCGAGGCTGCCTATGCCGAATACGACTCGCCGCAGGGGGCAGGCAAGATGCGCGGCCTGCTGGTGCGGCCGAAGACCGCGACCGCCTCCGCCAAGGTCCCGGGCGTGATCGTGATTCACGAGAACCGCGGTTTGAATCCTTACATCGAAGACGTGGCCCGGCGGGTCGCCGTGGCGGGCTACGTGGCCTTCGCGCCCGACGCGCTGTTTCCGCTCGGCGGCTACCCCGGCAACGACGAGGCCGGCCGCGCCCTGCAGGCCAAGCGCGATCCCGCGCAAATGACCGAGGACTTCATTGCCGCCGCCCGCTGGCTGGCGCAGCACGAGGCCTGCAACGGCAAGC
>CAYYJK010000468.1:0-2229 GCA_964472185.1 uncultured Prosthecobacter sp. | reverse complement strand
CTGGCGGGCCAGAACTGGTCCATGATGACGCCGTGCGGCATGTACATGAAGCCCAGGCGCACCGGCGGTTTGGCGGCGGCCCGGCCCTTGCCGGACTCGGCCCAGCCCATGGTTTCCAGAAGCGGCAGGCCGAGCGAGGCTCCGAGGCCTCGCAGGCAGGTGCGGCGATCGATGAGGGGCGTGCGGTTCATGGGCATCAGTCTTGGACGCGGCGGTTCAGGAAGGGGTAGCTGGTGACGATTTCGGTGAGCAGCGTCTGCATCCGATACCCATCGTGCGCGATGGTTTTCATCAGCCGGTCCACCACGATTTGGTCGTAGCCTTCAAGCTGGCGGCACAGCGCGTAGGCCAGCAGCTTCTCGGTGAGATTACGCGCCAAATCGTCCTTTCGTGCAGCCAGGATGGCCTTCAGTTCCTTGGGCGAGGCAAAGCGCTGGCCGCCGGGCAGCTCGCCCGCGGCGTCGATGGGGCCGCCGGTGTCATCCGTGTCGCGCCAGCGGCCGATGGCGTCAAAGTTCTCCAGGCCGAAGCCGATGGGGTCGAGGATCTTGTGGCAGTTGGCGCAGACGGCGTTGGTGCGGTGCAGCTCGGTGCGCTGGCGCAGGGTCAGGTTGGCCACGGTTTTCGCGTCCTGCTTGTCCAGCGCCGGCACGTTCGGCGGCGCCGGCGGCACGTGCTCGCCCAGCACCTGCTCAAGCACCCACACGCCGCGGTTCACGGCGCTGGTGCGGTTCGGAAACGAGGTGGTCGCCAGGATGCCGGGCATGCCCAAAATGCCGCCGCGATTCCTGTCGCTCAGCTTCACCCGGCGCAGTTCGGCGCCCGCACCGGCGACCTTGGGATCGAGGCCGTAGATCGCCGCCAGCGGCGCGTTGAGGAAGGTGTAGTCGCTGTCCACCAGGGCGACCACGCTGCGGTTCTCGCGCACCAGGCTGTCGAAGAACAGGCGCGCCTCGTCGTACATCGCCTGGCGCAGTTCCGGCGTCATCTGCGGGAACTTTTTCGCATCGAAGGTCTTGCTGCCCAGGTTGCCGAGACCCAGCCACTGCGCGCCAAAGCCGTCGAACAGGGCGCGCGAACGCGGATCGGCCAGCAGGCGCCGCACCTGGGCGCGCAGCACCTCGGGCTGGTGCAGGGTGCCCGCATCCGCCAGCGCCGACAGCTCGGCGTCGGGCATGGTCGCCCAGAGCAGGTAGGACAGGCGCGAGGCGAGCTGATGGTCGTCCAGCGGCACGATCTTCTCGCCCGCAGCCACCTCGCGCGCCGGGGTGATGAACAGGAACTGCGGCGACACCAGCAGCGCCTTGAGCATCAGGCGCAGCGCGCCGCGGTCGTCGAGCCGGTTGTCGCGCCCCAGGTCAAAGACGCTCAGCAGCACCCCGACCTCCGCCTCGGTGGGCGGTCGCCGGTAGGCCTGGCGCGCCAGCAGCTGCGCCACCTGGCGGGCCCGCGTGCGTGCATCCGTCTGCGGCTGCGCCTCCCACAGCCGCCGCCACTCCGGCAGTCCATCCGCAGTTCCGACCGCTCCTGGCTTGAGTTTTGTCGTCCCGCCTTCAGGCGGCTCTGATGCAGCTCCGCCCGCCTTCCCCAGCACCTGCTCCAGCACCGCCTCGGCAATCCCCAGGTACTGCTCGGTCTGCATCGGCGACAGCGAATTCAGGTAGCCCTGTCCCGGCACCTCGTCGGGCAGCTCCTTGGCCACGGCCGGATCGACGCCGAACAGGTCGCGCAGGGTGTGGCCGAACTCCATCTTGGTCAGGCGCCGGATCACGAACGGACCGGGATCGCGGGCGCTGAGGTACTTGATCCGCACGAGGGCGTCGAGGAAGCGCTGGCGCTCGGCATCCGAAGGCTGGTCCGAATCCTCGGGCGGCATGTCGTGGGCGTTGACGTTGGCGAAGGCCTGCAGCCACTTGCGGCTGGCCGAGGACTCGCCCGGCTTCTTCAGCGCCGGTTCCAGGTTCAGCCCGCCCTTGGTGCGGCGGTTGCCGTGGCAGTCGAGGCAGTAGTTCTTCACGAACGGCAGCACGCCCTCGCGAAACGCCTTCTGCGCCTCCGCCTGCTGGGCCGCGAGTTCGGCATCGGCGGTTTCCGCCGGCGTCGCGGCCGGCGCAGGCAGCGCCAGGACGAGGCTCAGGCCGAGCCAGGCGAGGCGGCGCGGCGGGAAAAAGGCAGGGGGATTCAGCAGCAACACGGAAAGGGGGGACTTTCTATGACGGCGCCGGCCCG
>CAYYJK010000467.1:0-2233 GCA_964472185.1 uncultured Prosthecobacter sp. | reverse complement strand
CACGTCCTGTACCTGCCGAGTTATGCGGCGACGGCCTGGTATCACCGCCGGCTGCCCCAGGACCTGCAGGCGCTGGAACTGCCGGAACTGCTCCGGCAGGCGGAGGCTTTCGCCAGCGGCGACTACAACCAGGCGCTGCTGCTCGGTGCGGCCCTGCCGCCGGCGCGGCGGGCGGCGGTGGTCAAGCAGATGGCGCGGCTGACGGGGCTGTCCGAGAGCCTGGTCGAGGCCGCCGACCTGCGCGTGCCGCTGAGCCGCTTCAATGCCGAACTGCTGCGCGACCAGAGGCTCGTGGTCGGGCGCTTTGACAGCCGCTACACGAGCCTGGCGCGCGATCCGCTGAGCCCGCAGGCCGAGCGCGATCCCAGTGCGGATGCCGTTTTCAGCGCCTTTGCCTCCACCTTCAACCATTACGTCCGCCAGGACCTGAAGTTCGTGGACGACCGCCCCTACAACATCCTGGCCAACCTCGGTTCCTGGAACTGGGATGCCGAAAACCAGTTCGCCAACGTGTCGGAAATCCTCGCCGAGAGCCTGGCAGCAAACCCTTTCCTGAAGGTGCACGTCTCCAACGGCTGGTTTGACATGGCCACGCCCTACTTCGCCACCCGCTACACCTTCGCCCACCTCAAGGTGCATCCCGAACTGATGAAGAACATCGTCCAGGACGACTACACGGCCGGCCACATGATGTACCTGAACCTGGCCGACCTGAAAAAGCAGAAGGCGGATCTGGCGAAATTCATCCGCGCCGCCTCGGCGCAACCGCGCTGATCAGCTCTCCGGATAGACCGCGACGGCCATCACGCCCTCGCTCGGCAGCCAGCCGACCACCTCGACGCGGCGCGGCGGCCGGGAACCGCCCAGGCCCTGGCGCACCGTCTCCAGCAGCTGCTTCTGGGTGTCGGCGGTGACGTCGCCGCCAAAAAAGCCGGCCAGATGGCGCAGCACGGGGGCCGGTGCTTCCATGCCGACCACGGTGACCGGCGTGCGGGTCTGGCCGCCGGCGAGCATCTGTTCCCGCATGGCTTCCGGCGGCAGGCCGCCAGGCATGAGGATCAGCCGGCGCAGGCGGGCCACGGTCGGCGTGCTGACCTGCGGCTGCAGCGCCGCGGTCGTGACGGGGGACGCGGCCGGCAGGGCGGGCGGCTTGATGGATTTGGTCGGCTTGAGGAAGCGCACCTCGCCGGCCGGAACCTCGAACTGGGGCAGTTCCGGTCCGCCTTGGGGCAGGGGCAGCAGCTCCTCCTGCGCCTGGGCGCAGGCGCCCCAAAGGCTGAGGCTGAGGCTGAGGCTGAGAAGGCAGGACAGACGGGCCGGAAAAATCACAGGGCGCGGTTTTATCAGGCCGGCCGATTTTGCACAACCACATTTTTTCAAGCGGGTTGGAGCCGCGTGCCTGGCCGTTTTTGCGCTGGGCAGCCGCCGGAAGCCTCTGCTAGCCTGAACCTGAATGTCTGCCGCCGCGCCACGCACCCCCCCGGAAATCCGCGACCACGAGACGCTGCGGCTGATCGGCCGCGGAGCCTACGGCGAGGTCTGGATGGCCCGCTCGGTGACCGGGGCGCTGCGGGCGGTCAAGGTGGTCTGGCGTGAGGACTACGACCAGGCCGACTCCTTCGAGCGCGAGTTTGAGGCGATCAAGCGCTACGAGCCGATCTCGCGCCGGCATCCGGGCCTGGTGCCGATCCTGCAGGTCGGCCGCAGCGACGCCCAGGGCTTTTATTATTACGTGATGGAACTGGCCGACGACCTCGAGCGCGGCCGCGACATCCAGCCCGACACCTACAAGCCGCACACGCTGGGTCTGGAGATGCGCCGCGACCGCCGGATCAAGGCGGCGCGCTGCCTGCAGATGGGGGCGAATGTCGCCGAAGGCCTGCAGTACCTGCACGAGAACAAGCTGATCCACCGCGACGTCAAACCTTCGAACCTGATCTTCATCGACGGTGCCTGCCGCCTGGCCGACATCGGCCTGGTGGCGCTGCTGGGCCAGCGCAGTTTTGTCGGCACCGAGGGTTTTGTCGCGCCGGAAGGGCCGGGATCGCCGGAGTCGGACATCTTTTCCCTGGGCATGGTTCTGTATGAGGCCAGCACGGGCAAGGACCGGCTGGATTTTCCCGACATCCCCTCCTGCAGCGAATCGGGCGAGCAGCTGGAGGTCTGGCGGCGGCTGCACCGGGTGATCTGCACGGCCTGCGCTCCCAAGGCGCGGGACCGCTACGCCAGCGCC
>CAYYJK010000466.1:0-2240 GCA_964472185.1 uncultured Prosthecobacter sp. | reverse complement strand
GCAGGCGGGCACCAACCCGCTCACCGCGCCCGCGGATCTCGCGCAGCGCCTGGCGGGCGCCGTTCCGGCCGTCCCGGTGGCTCCCACGCCGGCCGCCGCCGCTCCTGCCGCCGCTCCTGCCGCCGTCCCCGGCTTCGATGCAGACGCCTACCTGGCGGCCCGGCAAAAGGCCATCGCTGCCACTCCCCCCGCCGACCGGAAACACGTCGTCAAACTCCTCGGCGCCCTCGACAAGGCGCTGAATCGCTATGGCAGCGTTTTCACTGGCGTGCGCTTCAAGAAGGTGGGAGGCGGCGGCTTGGTCGTTACGCGCGACGGGCAGGGGAACGCCTACCTCGACGTCGACTTGGCGAGGTGGGCCCAGCAGCACGGTGCCGTGGCCAACAAGGCCGGAGTGGTGGCCCTCACCGAGGTTGAGGAGGAGTTCATTCACCGGGCCGCCGTCTCGATCTTCACCGACGCCGACATGCGCGGGTTTTTCCGCAGCCTGCCCGCCGAACTGCAGGCCCGGGTTTACCAGGGCTACCACGCCGTCGACATCGCCAACGGCACCATGCCAGCGAAGCCCGCCGGCCCGTGGTCCGACGTGCATGCCACCCAGCTTGGGCACGAGTTCATCCGCATGCTCGTGCAGGACAAGGTGTTTCAGGGCCGCGTGTCCGAGGCCATCGCCGCCGATCCTGCCTTGGGCGAGCGCATCCTCGCCTTCCTGCAGCGCCTGGTCGACCAGCTTCGCCGGCTGATTGATGCCGCCCCGGCCGATGTGCGGGCGACGGTCAAGGAGTACGAGGCCCGCGTGACCAAGGAAGTGCAGCGCCTTCGCAAGTCCCTGCCGAGCCCTCTCACCGCCAAGGAAACGCCGGCGCCGGCCGCCGGCATCGCGACCGCCGCGGACAACCGCGCCGCGGTGGTGCCTGTTTCCGAGTTTCCACGCCCTACCGGTGGAAACATGGAAACACCGACCAGTTTCCAGCCGCAACTCGGCGGTACCGGCACGGCCTACACCGACGCCAACGACGCCATCGAATATCGCTGGGCGGTGGTCGACGCCAACGGGCTCAACATCTCGAACCAGGACAACGGGCGGATCAATCCCGACTACCCCCAGGAACTGCAACCGCGCGACCGCACTAGCGCCGGCAGCGAGGCGCAGGTGGCCGACATCGCCAAAAATTTCAACCTCGACCGCCTGAGCGCCTCCTCGGGCGTTGGCGACGGCGCCCCCATCGTCGGCCCTGATGGCGTGGTGGAGAGCGGGAACGGCCGGGCAATGGGCGCCCGGCGGGCCTACATGCAAGGCAACGAAGCGTCCCGAGCCTACGCCGAACGCCTCGCCGCCACCGCCGGCACCTACGGGCTGACTGCCGAGCAGGTGCACGCCGTCCCGCACCCGGTTCTGGTGCGCGTGCGCACCACCGAGGTGAACCGCCCCGCCTTTGTCCTGGCCGCCAACGTCAGCACCATCGCCCCGAAGCGCGAAATCGAGCAGGCCAAGGCCGACGCCAAGCAGATCGTGCCCGACCTGTTCGAGACGTTCGTGCCAGCCGAAGACGGCGAAATCTTCACGGCGGCCAACGCCGACTTCATCCGCGGATTCATCGCCGCCATTGTGCCGCCGGCCGAGCGTCCAGCCGTCATCGACGCCGCCGGCAACCTCTCCCAGGCCGGCTTGCGCCGGATCCGCAATGCCCTGTTCGTCCATGCCTACGGCAGCAGCCCGGAGGCGCTCAACGCCCTCGCCCGCCTCACCGAAAGCATTGACGCCGGCGACACCAACATCGCCCGCGCCCTGGTGGCCGCCGCACCGAGATTCGCCGAGCAGAACAGCCGCATCGCCGCCGGGGCTCTCCACCCCCTCAGCATCACCGAGGAGTTGGTGCAGGCCCTGCAGACGTTGACCAACCTGCGCAACCGCGGCGAGAAGGTGGCCGACTGGCTCGCCCAGGACCGCATTCCCGGCATTGGAGACGATCCCGGCCCGGTGACCACCGCTCTTGTTGAGTTCCTCCACAAGAACCGCCAGCGCCCGCGCCAGATCATCGACACCCTCGACCGCTACGCCAAAGCCGTCGATGGCGCCGGCGACCCGCGACAAATGTCGATGTTCGGCAACGAGAAGCCGACCAAACCCGAGCTCTGGAAGCTCGCCGCCACCTTCAGTCCGGAAGGCGCGTTCACCGCGGCGGCGCCGCTGGCCAAAAGCAGCACGAGCGTACAGGCCGACCAGATCGGGGGCAAGA
>CAYYJK010000465.1:757-2242 GCA_964472185.1 uncultured Prosthecobacter sp. | reverse complement strand
CCGCGCGTCACCCAGACCGCCACCTGGACCGGGGGCGCCCCCACCGGCGATGACTTCCCGCTCGCCGCCGGCCAGTTCCTGTTGTTCCGCTTCGAGCAGGCGCGCCTGGTCGAAGCGGATCCACAGGAACTGGCCGGCGGCGAGCGGGAAGTCATCGCCGGTGGCGGCGCCCCCGGTCCAGGTGGCGGTCTGGGTGACGGGCGGCGTCGCGATCGACTCGTAGCGCGTGATCGAATGCACGTTCGCGGCCGCCTGCCAATCGGTCAGCAGCTCGAAGGCGCTGTCGTAGCGCGCGGCGAGATCCGGTGTGATGACCACGGTGTTGTGGTTGCGCATGACCGGCTGCAGGCTGGGCAGGAAGGAGGCGACCACGGTTTGAGCGCCGGCCGGGCCCTGGGCCCAGACCGCGTAGCCGTCGCCGAGGGCGCCGGGCGAGTGGCGGCCGTCGGCCTGGGTGAGCGGCACGCTTTCGCCGCTGTCGAGGTCGAGCAGGCGCAGGTTCTCGATTGCCGCGCCGAGGGAGTCCTCCAGGTACGTGAGCCAGTTGCCCGAGAGCCGCGGATTGACCTCATTGTAGGGGGTGTCGGTCAGGCGTTCCTCGCGGCCCTTGCGCAGGTCAAAGCGGTACAGTTCGAGCTGCGTGTGGCGGTTGTCCTGCCAGACGATCTGGTGGCCGAACAGAGTCGGGTGGTACTGCCCCGCCGGCTGGGTGGTGATGCGGCGGCGTTCGCCGGTCTCGAGGTCGGCGAAGTAGATCTCGCCCGGGCCGACGTCGCGCCAGTCCTGCCAGACGACACGGCCGGCATGCAGGGAGGGATTCAACTGATCCTGGCTGCTCGCATCGACGGTCAGCACGGAGTCGGTCTGCAGGTGGCGCGCTTCCAGCTGCCAGGGCGCGCCATCGGCCGGCGCGGGGCGTGTCTGATAGACCACCCAGGGCCAGTGGATGACCGGGTTGACCTCGTCGCGGCCGGGGGTCTGGGTGATCGCCACCGGCTGCGGATCGGCCGCCTGCAAGTCGGCGTAAAAGACCTCGTAGACGCCATTCTCGCCGCGACCCTGCCAGACCGCGTAACGGCCGTCAGTGCGCGGCTGTTCCTGGGCCAAGGTAGAACTGGTGAGGTCGCGCGCCACGCCGGTGACCAGGTTGCGGGCGCGGATCGCCGGCACGCCGTCGACCTGCTGCTGCCACACCGCCCAGGTCCCGCGGGCATCCGGCCGCGAGGCGCCGGCCGCGCCGAGCTGGGTTTCCCCCGAGGAGAGTTTTTCGATGAAGACGAGGTCGGAATCGTAGGAGACGCGGCCGAGCGAATCCGTAAGGCGCAGGCGCACGGTGTACACGCCCGGCAACTGCGGCACGCCGGCCTCGTTGCGACCGTTCCAAAGATTGGTCAGAGTCTGGCCGGCGACGTTGTCATAGGTCTGCGATTTGACCAGCGGCAGGCTGTCGAGATCGGTGCCGTAGGCGGGATCGTAGATCCAATG
>CAYYJK010000465.1:0-747 GCA_964472185.1 uncultured Prosthecobacter sp. | reverse complement strand
TCCAATGCAGCTGGGTGGCGGCGGCGGTTTCCTGCCAGACTCCGCCACGCTTGCCGCGCAGGCCAAGCACCTGCGGCCCGGGGGCGAGCGCGGTCAGCGCGAGCGGCTCGGTGATGGGCCGCTCGGCCTGGTAGAAGGTGTTGTTGAGGTTCCAGCGGTAGTCGGTCAGGCCGGCGCCGCTGAAGGTGAGGGTGACGGCGTCGGGCGCCGGCATCGGGCTGGCCGGCAGGCCGGCGACCTGCAGCAGCGGTGCCGTCGGGCTGACCGTCCAGGTGACTTCCAACGCCTGCTCCTCCGGCAGGTAATCGCCGTGGCTGGAGCGGGCGAGCACGCGGAGGACGATGTCGCCATTGAGGCCGGTGAGGGAGATCGGCACCGAGACCGGCTGCTCGGGGTTCCAGGCGCCGCCATTGATCTGGTAGCGGTAAAAGTCCGCGTAATCGCCGGAGACGGTGAGCTCGGCGCTGTCCTGAGGGGTCGGGGTCGGCGGCACGCCGGCCAGGCGCGGCCAGGCGACCACGCCGCGGAAGATGTCGATCCGGCCATCGACGCGCAGGGCGTTGGGGGCGACGCTGAACTGCAGCTGCGATTGGCCGGGACGGACCGAGACGACGTTGGAAGAACCGGGCAGGAAGAGGTGGCCGACGTTGACGCCGTAACTGGCGATGACCGGTCCGGCGCCGCTGATGGCGACGACGGCCGTCTTGTCCGGCTCGACGTTGCCTTTGGCATCGGTGGCGCGGAAGG
>CAYYJK010000464.1:0-2242 GCA_964472185.1 uncultured Prosthecobacter sp. | reverse complement strand
GCCTGGATGCCGTTGAGGATCAAATTCTGCAGCACCTGACTGACCCGCACCGCATCGGCCACCGGCCAGCGCAGCCCGGGCTGCAGGCGCACGCGCACCTCGACGTTCGCCCCGGCCCCGGCCACCTGCACCGTCTCCTGGATGATCGCCGCCAGATCCACCGGCCGGCCGGGGTTCGGTTTCGCCTTGCAGACGGTCACCACCTGCGAGGTGAACTGGCGGGCGCGCTTGAGGCCGTTGAAAATCAGCTGCAGTTGCTCGCGCAGGACGGGCTGGTCCTGCACCTGCTGCAGCAGGTCCGACAGCCGCATCACCGCCGGTCCGAGCAGGTTGTTGACGTCATGCACGATGCCCTGCGCCAGGGCGGCGAGATGATCCTGCTTGAGCTGTTCCGACTGCCCGGCCAGATCCTCGCCCGCCGCAACGGCCGGAGTCAGCACCACGGTGTGATTGAGCAGACGCCGCTGACGGTCGTGCACCGCCCGCAGCCGCCAGCGGCAGCGCAGGGCGTCGTGCCCCTGAAAGTGCTGCAGCCCCCCCTCGCACTCATCGACACCGCCATTCGTCGCCGCCCGGCCCAAAGCCTCCAGCAGGCGGCAGGCGTCCGCATCGCCGGCGGTCAGCTCGGTCAACGCCAGATCGCGCAGCCCGCGTTCCGGCGCCACGCCCGCCATCAGCGCCGCGGCGGCATTGCTGAACAGCACCCGCGGCCCGAGAGCGTCCGTGGCTTCCGGCGCAAGAATCAGCACGCCTTCCGAAACTTGGTCGAGGGCCGTGCGCAGGCAGTAGTTCGCCGCGCGCATCTGCTCCAAGTCCGCCGCCAGCGCCGCCGCGGTTTCTGGGGCGAAGGAATCGGAGGAAGCGATCATGACGGCGGCCGGGAATCGGCAATCATTAAGACTGCTTAGATACCCAAGTAAACTTCAATTCTTGGGAAACGCCTCCTTTTTGCCTCTCAAAGCTGAGAGACAGCCGCATGCGGCGATCAGGCGTGCTGGCGCAGCCAGGAGATGCTGCGCTCCAGCTCCCCTTTCTGGTAGGCGATCTCGGCCGCCTTGCGCTCCGCCCCGTCCGGCGCCTTGAAGGCGGGCAGCGGCCGCCCTTTCCGGGCCATGGCCTGCCAGGCGGCAAAGCCGGCGCTGTCGCGGTGATTGGGGAAAATCGTCCAGAACTCGTCCTGCTTCCAGGCGAACGGCCGGGCAAAGCCGGAAATGGTCTCGACCTGCAGGGGCACGCCCGGCGCGAGTTCGGCAAAGCGTTTGGCGTAGGCCGCAAAGTCGACCAAGCCCTCGCCGACGGCGGTCCACTGCACCACGGCCCCCTTCTCGTCCTCCCAGACCATGCTGTCGCGCACGCTCGAGCAGACGGTCAGCGGCCCGAGGACCTCGAGATGCGCCAGCGGTTCCTCGAGTGCCCAGACGGCGTTGCCCGGATCGATGTTGGCGCCGACGTAGCCCTTGCCGGCCGCCTCGATGAGCGCTTTGAGTTCGTGCGACTGCATGTCGCCGGCGTGGTTCTCAATGGCGATCTTGATGCCTTCGGCCTCGGCGCGCGACTGGTTGGCGCGGATGACGCGGATCACCTGCTCGATGTGGCGCTGGATGCCGCCGTCGCCGCTGCGATCCTTCTGATTGCCCAGGTAGCAGCGCGCCACCGGCGACCCCAGCAGCTTCGCCACGCGCACGGTCAGCGCCAAATGCTCCTCCGGCGTGCCGAAGCTGTCCTTCCAGGTGTTGGAAGTCGGGCAGACGCTGCCGGTGCCGACGTAGAGCTGCAGGCCGGCGCGGTCGGCGCGCTCCTTCAGGCCGCGGAGGTAGGCGTCTTCGAAGGACTCGAAGACCGTCAGTTCGGAAAGGAAGCAGGTGTCGAGCTTGAGGCTCGCCGCATAGTCGATGTACTGCGCCGCTTTCCAGCCCGTGCCCCGCACCGCGAAGTGATCCAGCCCGAGGCGGAGTTTGCCCGGCGCGCCGCGCAGGGCGGGAGCGGCGAGAGCGGCGGTGGCCAGGGCGGACTGCTGAAGAAAGGCGCGGCGGTTCATGGCGGGAGTCGGCGGAGCCCCAGACAACGCTCCGGCAGGGCCGGAGCTGTCATCGCGGGCGCGATTCGTCAGACGGCGGACGCGGTCATTCCCACTCGATGCTCGCCGGCGGCTTGGTGCTGATGTCGTACAACACCCGGTTCACCCCCTTGACGCTGTTGAGGATCTTGTTGGAGGCGTTGCGCAGCACGCTGTAGGGCAGCT
>CAYYJK010000463.1:0-2242 GCA_964472185.1 uncultured Prosthecobacter sp. | reverse complement strand
GCCGGGCCGCCCTCGATGGCGTCCATGGGCGCCATCTGCGGCAGCTTCACAAAACCGCCCGCCGGGATGCTGCCCAGGCCGTACTCGACGCCGTTGATCGTCTTTTTCCAGAGCGGCTTGCCAAACCAGATGTAGAAGGCCTCGACCTTGAGTCCGCGCCAGCGGGCGGCCAGGAAGTGGCCCCACTCGTGCACCAGGATCATCAGGTTGAAGACCAGCAGCACTTCCAGGACGAGGATGACGACGCGAAGCACTTCACCGGCCGGACCGAGGGAGGAAAGCCATTGCATAGGAGGGAATCAGGACACGCCTTGAGGAGGCGGAACCGGCATGCTATCACCCCGGGTGCGGAGGGCAATCGCCGAGTTCGGAACGCGCGTTCTAAAAAACCGCTACTTTTCCAGGAACACGCACAGCACCCGGGCGCGCACTTGGTGCGGATTCAGCAGCCGGTGCGGCGTGTCGGCGTCGAAGTACAGGCTGTCGCCCGTCTCCAGGGCGAAGCTTTCCGCGCCGTATTCGAGCGTCACCCGGCCGCCCAGAACGATCAGGAACTCCTCGCCCTCGTGCGGCCGCGAGACGCTGCGGCCGCCGCCGGCGGGCACCTCCAGCAGGAAGGGGTCCATGCGCCGGTTGGCCCGGCCCTGGACCAGCGCCTCGTAGACGATGTCGGAATTCTGCGGGTCGCGCCGGATGAGGCGGCGGTCCCGTTTCCGGGTCAGCACGATCTGCGGTTTGGCGTCGAGCCCGTCGAGCAGCGTCGACAGCGGGACCCGCAGCGCCTCCGCCACCCGCGCCAGTGCCGGCAGCGACGGCGTGATGCGGAAGTTCTCCACCTTGGAAAGCCAGCTGCGCGTCTGCCCGGCGGCGGCGGCGACCTCTTCCAGGCTCTGGCCGAGGTCGAGGCGGCGCTGTTTGATGCGCTGGGACAGTTCGACGAGGTTCATGCGGTGGGCGAATGTTGCTTAAAAATCACATAAATTGCTTTTCTGGCAACAAGACTCTGGCTAGCGTGACCGTTCCCAAGCAGGACTGCCATGCCGACCGACCCGCTCCCAACCGCGTCCGCGCTGCCCCGGCGCGACTTTCTTGCCGGCGTTCTGGCGCTCGGCGCCGCCCCGCTCACCGGCCAGGGCCAGCCGGCGGATGCCGGCGCGGTTCTCGGCCCCCTGCTCGGCCACGCGGATGAAGCTTCGGCCCTGGTCTGGATGCGCGTCGGCCGGCCGGGCGAATTCACCCTGGAAGTCGGGCCGGAAGCCGGCGGCGCGCCGCAGCGGCTGACGCAGACCGCGACGGCGCAGGACGATTTGTGCCTGCACTGGCAGGTCGGCGGTCTCGCACCGGACACGCGGTACCGCTACCGCGTCCTGCAGGATGGGGCGCCGCTGGCGGCGGCAGCGGGACAGGCGTTCCGCACGGCGCCGGCACCCGGTGCGCCCGCGAAGGTGCGGCTGGCGGTCAGTTCCTGCGCCAAGGAGGACGAGGGCAGTCGGGCGGTCTGGAAGCGCATGGCCGCCGAAAAGGTGGACGCCGTCGTGCTCATCGGCGACACGCCCTACATCGACAGCACGGATCTGGACAAGCAGACGCAGCGTCACCGCGAATTCGCCGCCGTGGCGGAGTACCAGGACCTGCTGCGGTCGCGCCCGTGCTGGTGGACCTGGGACGATCACGACTTCGCCGGCAACGACGCCAGCGGCCTCGCGGCGGGCAAGGAGAACACGCGCCTCGTCTTCCGCCGCTACCGGCCGCAGAAGACCTACGGCGACGGCACGGGCGGCATTTACACGAGCTTCCGCCGCGGCCCGGTGGAGGTGTTCCTGCTCGACACGCGCTGGTATGCGATGACCGAGCCCTCCTTTGCCGGCAGCCACCGGCCCACGATGCTCGGCGCGAAGCAGTGGCAGTGGCTGCAGCAGGGGCTGCTCGCCTCGACCGCGCCCTTCAAGATCCTCGCCTGCGGGGTCATCTGGGACGACAAGGAGAACTTCGAGTCCGACGACTGGGGCACCTACAAGCACGAGCTGACCGCCATCCAGAAGTTCATCGGCGACCGCAAGATTCCCGGCGTCATCCTCATGGGCGGCGACATCCACGCCAGCCGTGTGCTCCGCTACAAGACGGCCAAGATCACCGGCTACGACCTCGTCCAGTTCATCGCCTCGCCCATCCACGCCAGCACGATCCCTTCGCTCAACGTGTACCACCCCGACCTCGTGCGCAGCGCCGTCGAGCCGAACGT
>CAYYJK010000462.1:0-2244 GCA_964472185.1 uncultured Prosthecobacter sp. | reverse complement strand
GGCGTCGAGCCGCACGTGCACCTGCAGGCGGCCGTCGGGGTGGCGCTCGAGGCGCCCGTCGAAATCCTGGAAGCGGCCCTGCACGCGGCCGCCGACGCGCAGGTCCACGGTGATGGCGGCGCGCGAGGCGAGCGGGTCGATTTCGGGCGCGGGTGCCTGCGCCGGGGCCGCCGGGCTGGCCAGCACCCCGCCGGCCAGCATGGCCAGCCAGGCGCCGGCCAGGGCGGACTTCATCCGCTCACGGCCACCAGAAGGCGGTGAGCTGGGCGATGCCGGGTTCGAGCGCGGCGTCGGCCGGCATCGTCAGCACGGCCACGCCGCCCGCGGGCATGCCGCGGAAGTCGCCGGACTGGCCCGAGCTGAGCAGGGCCGCCAGCTGTTCGAAGCCGGGGTTGTGGCCGACCATGAGCACGCGGGCCAGGTCGCGGTGTTCGTCGGCGACCTGGATCAGCCGGCCGGGCGTGGCGTCGTAGATGCGCGGCTCCTGCTTGCACTCGACGTAGCCGAGCGCGGCCATGACGGTTTCGCAGGTTTCGCGGGTGCGGCGGGCCGGGGAACACAGCACGCGGTCGGGCAGGTAGCCGTGGTCGCGCAGCCAGCGGCCGGCGGCTTCGGCCTCGGCCTGGCCCTGCAGGGACAGCGGGCGGTCCAGGTCGTCCAGGCCCGGTGCGGGCGGTTCGGCGTGGGCGTGGCGGAGCAGGATCAGTTCGCGCATGACCTTCCTTGTCGCGTCAGAGGGATTTCTTGAGCCAGCGGAGCAGCGGCGCCCAGTCTTCCTGGTGGCTGCGCACCTGTTCGGAGTGGTAGTCGAAGATGCTCTTGCCCAGGCCGCAGAGCAGCACGTAGGCCTGGGTGTCGCGCAGCTCGGCCACCAGCGGGTAGGGCCAGGACTTGAGCTGGGCGATGGCCTGCTGGGAGGCGCCGGTCCAGGGCTTGAGGCGGTTGCCGACGATGCCGACCGGCAGCTTGCCCTTCTTCACCCGCGGGTGGGTGACCAGGCTGTTGAGGAAGGGCACCGTGGCCTCGAGGTCGATGGCCGAGGGCAGCACCGGCACGACCACGGCGTCGGCCATGTCGAGGAAGGCCTGCAGGTCGTCGGCCATGGCGCCGGCGGGCGCGTCGATGACCAGGCGCTGGATGCCTTCCGGCAATTGTTTGTCCCAGTTGCGCTTGCAGCCGTCGAGCGGCAGCACGGCGGTTTCGAGGTGGGCGCGTTTTTTGCACCAGTGGGTCGAGGACTTCTGCTTGTCGGCGTCGAGGATGGCCGTGGCCTTGCCCTCCACCGCGAAGTGGGCGGCCAGGTGGGTGGCGACCGTGGACTTGCCGGCGCCTCCCTTCGAGCTCGCGACCAGGATCGTGCGCATGCCGTGCCTCCGCTGCCGGGACTGCCTTGCACTCTACCCCGCCCGGCGCGGACGAGGAAGGCGGCCGAGCAGAAACTCTAGGCCGCTGTGTGACGGTGCGGAGACCGGCGCCGGCAAGGCCGCGCCGGCCCCATTCCACCTCGCGGAGGGCGCATGCCAGCACCCCCGGCCCCGGGCCTGCATTCCCCGGCGTTCGAGCGCGACAGCTGCGGTTTCGGGCTGATCGCGCAGCTCGACGACCGGCCGTCGCGGGCGCTGGTGGATGCCGGCCTGCAGGCGCTGGCACGGCTGGCCCACCGCGGCGCGGTGGCCGCCGACGGCCTGAGCGGCGACGGCTGCGGACTGCTGCGGCGGCGCCCGCAGGCCTTCCTGGCGGCGATTGCGGCGGAAGCCGGCCTGACGTTCGGCGGGCGCGATGCCTGCGGCATGGTGTTCCTGCCCCACGACGAAGCCGCGGCCGCCGAAGCGCGCGCCACGCTCGATGCCGCCCTGCGCGCCCAGGGCCTGGCCGTGCACGGCTGGCGCGAGGTCCCGGTGTCGCGCGCCGACTGCGGCGAAATCGCGCTTCGCGGGCTGCCGCGCATCGGCCAGGTGTTCGTGGCGGCGCCGGAAGATGGCGACGCGGCGGCGTTCGAGCGGCGGCTGTTCCTGGCGCGGCGTGCGGCCGAGCAGGCGCTGGCGCAGACGCCGGACTTCTACGTGGTGACGCTGTCGGCGGCGACGATCGGCTACAAAGCCATGGTGCTGCCCGAAGCGCTGCCGCGCGTCTTCCCCGACCTCGCGCGGCCGGAGCTGGCTTCCTCGGTCATCGTGTTCCACCAGCGTTTTTCCACCAACACCGCGCCGGCCTGGAAGCTGGCCCAGCCCTTCCGCGTGCTGG
>CAYYJK010000461.1:0-2244 GCA_964472185.1 uncultured Prosthecobacter sp. | reverse complement strand
GGAGTCCCCCGCCCTGCGGCAGCACCTTCATGATGCCGCGCATGGTGAGCGCATGGCCGGGGAAGGTGCAGACGAAGGGATAGTCGCCCGCCCGGGCCGGCGCGTTGAAGCGCAGCGTTTCCTCCTCATGCGGATTGAGCATCTTCGAGTGCAGCCAGATGCGCCTGTCGTCGGGCACCCAGTTGCGCTTGAGCGCCTCGTCGGGCTTCTCCATCTGCTTGAGCGCCATGACGGCGGTGTCGGTGCCCGGTTCGCAGAACACCAGGTTGTGCGGCAGATCGTCGCCGTTGACGAAGTGCAGCTCGACCGGCGCGCCGGGACGCACGGTGAACTGGCTGACGTCGTACTTCATCTGCGCCGTCATGGTCTTGATGCGCACCTGGTGCGGCGGGGCGGCGGCCGGCGCACGGGTGACCTTCGTCCCGGTTCGGTCGGGATCGCTGCGCAGCGGCCGCAGCCAGATGTTGCGGTAGCGCACCGGGTTGTGGTGGTCCTGGAGCGCCAGATCGCCCTCCTGCGCCGGGCTGTCGAACTCGCGCTGGTAGTGGGTGACGACGCCGTTGTGCAGGACCGTCAGGCGCGCCTTCCGGCCGGCCTGGGCGCGCTCGAAGAAGATGTCGTAGGTCTGCCACTCGCCGGGCCCGCGGCTGGCGTTGACCATGGGCGGGTACTGGCCGTACAGGCCGGAAGCCTGGCCGTCCGGGTAGGTGTCGTTGCCGAACGAGTCGAGAACCTGGATTTCCGGGAAGCCACCGATGAAAACCCCGCTGTTGCCGCGCCCCTGCCCCTTGCCTTGAACCTGCCGCGGGGTCGCCCACTCCAGGTGCAGGTGGTAGTCGCCCTTGAAGCTGCGCCGGGTGCGGATGCCGCCGCTTTTGCCCACAATTTCCATCCAGCCGTTCTCAACCTTCCAGCGCGGCCGGTCATCACCCGCGTCCTCCTTGCGGGTGTCGCGCCGCCACTGCGACAGATCGCGTCCGTCGAAAAGGACGATGGCGTCCGAGGGCGGTGCGCCGGCGCGCTCCTGGCTGCTGAAGCCGGGCGGCGTGACCACCGGCGGCCGCGGCCGGTTCAGATCGTGCGCGCGATAAACTCCGCCGGGCGTGAGCGGCGGAATTTTGGGATCGGCGGCGACGGCCGCAACGGCGGTCAGAGCGAACAGGATCAGGGGGCGGTGCATGGCGGGGCGGGCGCCACTTAACGGGAGGCGACCGGATTGTCTATCGGTCTTGAACCGCTCACTTGCGGCGCTCAAGCACGATCCGGAAGCCGATCGTCGGCCGCTTGGCATCCGCCGGCACCGGCGTGCGCGCCGAGGCGAGCAGTTCGTCCGGGTCGGCACTGCGCCAGTTGCCGCCGCGCACGGTGCCGAGCACGGGCTTGCCCTTGACCGGCGCCTCGTAATCGCTGTCCACCCACTCCGAAGCGTTGCCGGCCAGCCCCATGATGCCGCGCTCGTTGGGCGGAAAGGCGCCGACCGGCGCGAGCTGGGGAAAGCGGTCCTCGTAGCCGGCGATCACCTTGGCCAGGTTGGCTTTGCGGCCGGCATTCATGTCGGCCAGGTTGCAGGTGTTCGCCGGCGGCGGCCAGTCAAAGCCCCAGGGATAGATGCCGCGGATGCGGCCGTTGCGCTCCGCCGGCCGGCTGCCGCGCTCCAGCGGCAGGCCCACCGCGCGGCTCCACTCCTCGTCCGTCGGCAGGCGGTAGACGTCCTTGGACCCGATCAAGCCGGCGTTGCGCTCGCGCTCGGTCAGCCAGGTGCAGAAGGCGCGCGCCTCCTCGCGATCGACGCCGACCACCGGATGCGTAGCCCCCTTGCCCTCGACGTCGAGGTTGCCGGGACGGCGCGAGTTGGTCGCCTTGGCGTACTCGAGGAAGTCGCGGCGGCGCGTCTCGATGGCGGCGAACATGACGTCGCCCAGCGGTACGAAGCGCATGCCCAGCCCGTTGGCCTGCCATTCGCGGCCGAAAGTCACCGCCTGCCGCGTCTGCATGTCGTGAAACAGCTCGAGCAGCGCGCCGGCGCGCACCTCGCCTTCCAGCACCACGTCGGAGAACCCCTCCTCGCGCAGCTCGTACTCGACCGGCCCGCTGCGCACCCGCGGCAGCTCCAGCGGCGTGTAGCCGAGGAATTCGTCGCGCTGGAACACCCGAACCTTCTCGGGCGTGGTGCGGAGGATCACGCTGCCGTAGCTCTGCCGCTCGACGCGCAGGTGGAAGGCCTGCCAGTCCTTCTCTTCGCCG
>CAYYJK010000460.1:0-2249 GCA_964472185.1 uncultured Prosthecobacter sp. | reverse complement strand
ATCCGCTCCCACATGCCCGAAACCCCTCCGTCCAAAAAGCTCTGGGACCGCTCCGCCTGGCGCGATGCCGCCTTCTTCCTGCGCTACCTGCGGCCGCACTTCAACGTCTTCATCCCGGCCCTGCTGGCCCTGGCCGTCACCGCCTCGATGACGCTGCTGTTCTTCCACAACCTGGCGGGACTCGGCGGCCTGGCCATGGCCGGCGTGCGCGGCGAGGCCCTGCGCACCGCCGCCGACAACACGCTGTGGGTCCTGGTGGCCCTGGCCGGCGGCCAGGCGTTCATCGCCTTCTGGCGCATCCTGCTTTTCGCCAAGGCCTCGGAGCGCGCCCTCGGCAGCCTGCGCCTGGAAACCTTCAGCCGCATCATCCGCCTGCCGATGACCACCCTCAACGCCCGCCGCGTCGGCGAACTCGGCTCGCGTCTGGCCAACGACGTCGAGTCGATGCGCGAGACCCTGGTGGTGACCATCCCCCTGCTCATCCGCCACTCCGTCATCCTGCTCGGCAGCGTCGTGGTGATCCTCTGGATGTCGGTCAAGCTGGCGCTGTTCATGATCGGCACGATCCCGGTCGTGCTCATGCTCATCGCCATCTTCGGCGCGCGCATCCGCCGCCTGACCCGCAACGCCCAGGACCAGCTGGCCCACTCCCAGGTCGTGGTCGACGAAAGCCTGCAGAGCATCATCAGCGTCAAGGCCTTCCGCAACGAGGAGTACGAGATCCGGCGCTACAACCGGCACCTCAACGGCTTCCTCACCACCGCCATCCGCGCCGCCCTTCCGCGCGCCTCGTTCATCGCCTTCATCATCTTCTGCTTCAGCGTCGCTCTGACCCTGGTCGTCTGGTTCGCCCTCGGCATGCTCAGCCGGAACGAGATCGACTCCGAGCAGCTGAGCAAGTTCATGGGCTTCAGCGCCCTGGTCGGCGCCTCGTTCGCCCAGTTCCCCGAACTGATCTCCCAGCTGCAGCGCACGCTTGGCGCCACCGAACGCGTGCGCGAGATCCTGGACGAGCCCATTGAACCGGCCGAGACCCCGGCGGCGCGCGTGCGCTTCCGCGGCGACATCGAGGTCCGCGACGTCGAGTTCGCCTACCCCTCGCGGCCGGAGGCCACGGTTCTGCGCGAATTCTCCTTCAGCGTGCAGGCGGGCCAGCGCATCGCCCTCGTCGGCCCCAGCGGCAGCGGCAAGACCACCTCGATCGCCCTGCTCTACCGCTTCTATGAACCCCAGGCCGGCAGCATCCGCATCGACGGCCAGTCCATCCACGCGATGGACCTGAGCCTGCTGCGCCACAACTTGGCGCTGGTGCCGCAGGAGGTGCTGCTGTTCGGCGGCAGCATCCGCGACAACATCGCCTACGGCAAACCCGAGGCCAGCGAGGCCGAGATCATCGAGGCCGCGAAAAAGGCCAACGCCCACCAGTTCATCGAAACGCTGCCCGAAGGCTACGCCACCCTGGTCGGCGAGCGCGGCACCCAGCTATCCGGCGGCCAGCGCCAGCGCATCGCCATCGCCCGCGCCATCCTGGCCGACCCGGCCATCCTCATTCTCGACGAGGCCACCAGCAGCCTCGACGCGGAAAGCGAGCACCTGGTCCAGGAGGCGCTCGACAAGCTCATGGAGAACCGCACCTCGATCATCATCGCCCACCGCCTCTCCACCGTCCGCCGCTGCAACCAGATCCTCGTGCTCTCCGCCGGCACGATCGTCGAGCGCGGCAGTCACGACGAGCTGGTCGCCAAGCCGGGCAGCCTGTACGGCACCCTGGCACGCCTGCAGTTGGAATAATCCGCCGCCGCCCTGCGTCTTATCCCTGTTCCCCGAACACCCACCCATGAAAAAGCTGATCGCCCTCCTCGCCGCCGCCTGCCTGCTGCCCGCCTTTGCCGCCGATTTCCCGAAAGGCAGCCCGAAGTTCGGCACCGACTACCAGGCCGCCGTCGCCGCCGCCAAAAAGGAAAACAAGCCGGCCATCCTGGTCTTTTCCGCCTCCTGGTGCGGCCCGTGCCAGCAGATGAAAAAAGCCGTCTATCCGAGCAAGGAAGTCGCCGCCCTGCATGACCAGTTCGTCTGGGCCTACCTGGACGTGGACGTCGAAGCCAACGCCGCCGCCGCCCAGAAATACGGCGTGCAGGGCATCCCGCACGTTCAGTTCATCAGCGCCGACGGCAAGGCGCTCGGCAGCCAAATTGGCAGCGTCCCCGCCGCCGACTTTGCCGGCACGCTCAACCAGGTGCTCGACAAGA
>CAYYJK010000459.1:0-2254 GCA_964472185.1 uncultured Prosthecobacter sp. | reverse complement strand
CCGTGCGGCTGCAGCGCCGCCTTCAGCTCGCGCAGGAAGGCGGTGACGTAGCTGCCGCGCAGCCGCAGCCAGTCCTCGCGCGAGGCGCCGCGCCGGAACGGCTCGGTGCGCAGGTCCAGCTTGTACTGCTTCTGGAAATCCGCCACGATCGGATCGCTGTAGCCGAACTCGTCGGCAAAGCGCAGCGAGTAGTTCTCGACGTAGGTGAGCAGGCAGAGGCCGTCATAGCCGGCCTTGAGCGTTTCGCGCACAGTCAGATCGACCAGGGCCCTGCGCGCCTCCGGGTAGGCCAGCTCGATCGGGCCGCCCTGCCGGCGCACGCCGTGCCGGTCCACCGGCACCCACTCGGGATGTTCCAACCGCAGCCGGGATTCAAAGCAGAACGGATAATCGCCAAACCCGGGCGTGTCGGCCTGCGACCCCCAGTCCCAGAGCGAGCCCATGCCCCAGATCTCCATCCCGCGCGCCTTGGCGGCCTGCACGGCGAGCCGGTCCGGCTGGACGTTGGCATACAGCCAGGTCAGCCACTCCCAGAACGAGTGGTAGCGGCAGTTTTCCGGCCGTGCCTGCATCGTCGCCAGCCAGCAGGAAGCCTCCAGCCCGCGCCAGTAGACGCGCCGCGCCCGGTTGACGGTCTTGAACAGGTCGAAGCTGGCCTCAATGCTGGCCGGCGAGTCAATCGGCAGCGAGGAGCCGAGGAAGTGGTTGTCGCCCGTGCTGACGTAGACATCGAGCACCGGCGCGGGCGACTGGCCGCGCAAGGCGGGCGCCAGGAGCAGGCCGGCGGCGAGGACGAGAAACAACTTCATGGCGTGCGGAAAGTTTGGGGATCCCGGGCGGATGGAACAATCCCGAGGCTCTGGTTTGTTCCCCGGACCAGATTCAAAAGGCCAGCTTGCCGGCTGCATGCTGGCGCGCGGTCTCCTCCGCCAGGGTCTCCATCCGCTTCTGCCAGTCCTCGGTCGCCGCTTCCACGCAGCGCAAAACCAGCTCGGTTTCAAAGCGGGTACCCGCCGCCAGTTCGGCCTGCGCCAGCACCTGGTTGTAAAGCTTGTGGTAGACCGTCTTGTCCCAGTAGGCGGTCTTCAGGCCCTGGCCGACCAGCGGCGTCGGATACCAGACCAGCGTCGCGCGCCGCCGCGTCGGGTCGAGCACCGCGGTCCAGCGAACGTCCTCCTTGAGGCGGAAACCGCCGCTGCTGTCGAACGCCCCCGCCAAGCGACGGCCGTCGGGCGTCGCCGCCAGCCACTCGCGGGTCTGCGGCACAAACGGATGCATGAAGGCGTACAGGATGCCCACCTTGACCGGCTCGACGGTTTCGTAGCGGTGGCGTTCGAGCACCGCCTCGCCCGTCACCGCATAGGTCGCCTCCAGCGCGAAGCTGCCCATGCGCGAACGCTTGCGCAGCTCGGCCCGCCGTCCCCGGTAATGCGCCCGGTCCTGCAAGGCGCAGGCCAGGCCGTCGACGGTCAGGGTGACGGACTCGATCTTCTCCACGCCGCCCTCGTTGTGACCGGTGCCGATCCAGCGTCCGCCCTGGGGCGAGAACACGGTGCCGTAAAAGCCGGCGACATCGGTGATCACCTCGTTGCGGTGCACGATGCGGCGGATCGTCCAGGCTCGGTCGCCGGCAAACTCGACGCGCAGGTCGCCGATCTCCACCGTCACCACATCCGGCGGCCCGGGCTTTTCCCCCGGCGCGGCGGCGGCCAAGCCGGTGAGCAGCAGGACCAGGCAGGGCAGCAGGCCGCGAAATCGGCACGCGGGTCGGGGAGGAGGGAGCGAGTGGCGCATCCTCAACAATAGCCGCGAACCCGGCAAACCTTCCGGCAAAGGCCCGCTCAAGCGGCGGCGGCGCTAGAGGTGCTTTTCCAGCCAGGCCTGGAAAAGCGCCGCCGGAGGACCCTCGCCCGGTTCGACGGTGGCCAGATCCTTGCCGTGGATCAGGCGGCGGGCGAGCTGCTCCGCGGCGGCATCCACCGGCCCCGCCGTTTCCTGCGCCAACGAAGGCGGCAGCGCCAGGACATCCCATTCCTGGCGGCCGAAGCTCAGCGACCAGTTCAGAACCCAGGAATACAAACGGTGCAGCTCCTCCGGCGCACCGGTCAGGCAGGCCGCAGGCACCGCCAGCACCACCAGATCGGGCGGCTGATGGCGCACCCGCTTGGCGGCCGCCTCCAACTGCGCCAGCGACTGTCCGGCCACCGGCCAGGCGACGATCTGCACCGGCGCGCCGGGAAAAAGCCGCTGCACC
>CAYYJK010000458.1:0-2256 GCA_964472185.1 uncultured Prosthecobacter sp. | reverse complement strand
CGGCAGGCGGGCGACCGCCCCGTGCTTGTCGGCCGCGAGCTCGCTGCCGCGCAGCGCGCCGTCGACCACCTGCCAGCGGCCCTTGGCCACCTTCCAGGGCGCCGCCAGCGGCGCGTCCAGCGGGCTCTGATAGATCACCTCGCCGGGCAGGGCGAGCAGGGGCGTGTCGGCGGCGCCGGCGGCGGCCAGGGTCAGGGCGGCGGCGCCGAGACTGAGGAGCAGGGTCTTCATAGGCCGCCATGAACGGCGCGCCGGCCGGAATGTTGCGGGAATCGCCACGGCGGGCGCCCGGCAGCCACACGCCCCTTGCCGGCGCGGGCAGTCCGATGCAGGCTGGCGGCATGATGCGGATGCGCCGGCTGCTTCCCGCCCTCAGCCTGGCGCTGGGGCTGGCGGCCTGCGCCCCGGACCGGCCGCGCGCCGACCTGGTGTTCGTGCAGAGCGCCGAGCCCGAGACGATCGATCCGGCGCTGGCCACCGACCAGGTGTCGATGCGCATCGCCAACGCGCTGTTCGAGGGCCTGTGCCGGGTGGACGCCGCCGGCCGCTCCGAGCCGGGCATGGCCGAGCGCTGGGACCTCTCCGCCGACCGGAAGACCTACACCTTCCACCTGCGCCGCGGCGCGGCCTGGAGCGACGGCCGGCCGGTGACCGCCGGCGATTTCGCCGAGGCCTGGAAGCGGGTGCTCGACCCGGCCACCGGCGCCGATTACGCCTCCCTGCTGCACATCATCCGCGGCGCGCGCGCCTTCACCGAAGGCACCGCCGGCTTCGACCAGGTCGGCGTGCGCGCCCTCGACGCGCAAACTCTGGAGGTCGTCCTGGAGAACCCGACCCCCTACTTCCTCGACCTCTGCGCCTTCGTCACCCTGGCGCCGGTGCCGCTGCCGGCGATCGCGCGCCACGGCACGGCCTGGATCAAACCCGGCCACCTCGTCGGCAACGGCGCCTACCTGCTCGAGGACTGGCGGCTCGACGACCGCATCCGCCTGCGCAGGAACCCGCGCTACTGGGACGCCGCCAACGTCCGCCTGGAGACGGTGGAGGTGAAGCCCGTACTCGACGCCAACACCGCGCTCAGCTACTTCCACACCGGCCAGTGCGACCTGATGATGGACAAGGGCATGGTGCCGCCGACGCTGACGCGCAAGCTGCGCGAGCAGCCCTGGTTCCACACCGCCCCCTTCCTCGGCACCTGGTTCATCCGCATCAACGTCACCCGGCCGCCGTTCACCGACGCCCGCGTCCGCCAGGCCTTCGCGCTCGCCGTCGACAAGCAGCGCATCGTCGACAAGATCACCCAGCTCGGCGAACCGGTGGCCGAGGGCATGACGCCGGCCGGCACCGGCCACAACTACCAGCCGCCGCCGGGCCTCGGCCACGACGCGGCCCGGGCGCGCGAACTGCTGGCGGCGGCGGGCTTCCCCGGCGGCCGCGGCTTCCCGCGCGTCGAGTACCTCTACATCCCGCTGCCGGTGGAGCGGAACATCGCCATCGAACTGCAGGCGATGTGGCAGGACGCGCTGGGCGTGACGGTCAACCTGGTCAAGCAGGAGCAGAAGATCTGGCTGAAGTCGATGCGCGAGCTCGACTACCACCTGTGCCGGTCGAGTTGGGTGGGCGACTACAACGATCCGAGCACCTTCCTCGACCTGTTCACCAGCGGCAACGGCCAGAACCGCACCGGCTGGGCCAATCCGGCCTACGACCGCCTGATCGCCGCCGCCGCCGCCGAACCCGACCCGCTGCGCCGCAACGGCCGTTTCCAGGAGGCCGAACGCCTGCTGGTGAGCACCGAGGCGGCCCTGATCCCCGTCTACTCCTACGTCGGCGTGCAGTTTTACCACGCCGACCGCCTGGGCGGCGTCCAGGGCAACCTGATCGACGACCACCCCTTCCGCTGCATGCGCTGGAAGTGAGCCCGGCATTGCTCTTTGGCCCGGCGCGGGCTAGACTTTTGCCAATGCCCACCGTTTCCCAGGAGCCCCGCGTCGAGCCGGCCACCATCGAAGACCTGCCGCAGCTCGTCGAGTTGCTGGTGGCCCTGTTCAGTGTCGAAGCGGACTTCCGGCCCGACAAGGTGAAGCAGGAGCACGGCCTGCGCCTGATCCTCGAGCAGCCCAACCGCGGCCGCATCTTCGTCCTGCGCACCGACCACCAGGTCATCGGCATGGTCAACCTGCTGTTCACCATCAGCACCGCCGAGGGCGGCCTGGTCATCCTCATGGAGGACGTCATCGTCCACCCCCAGCACCG
>CAYYJK010000457.1:0-2271 GCA_964472185.1 uncultured Prosthecobacter sp. | reverse complement strand
TCCCCGCCCCCGCCCCGCCAGACCGCCGCAGGGCAGCGGCGCCCCCTTGGCGCCCAGGCACCAGAGCGAGTTCTCCGTGCGCACATACAGCCGGCCGTCGCCGATGGCCGGGCTGGCGTTGATCGGACCGTCCAGCTTGCTGGCGGAGAGCTGCTCGAATTTCGGGCCGGCCTTGAGCACGATCAGGTCGCCCTGCTGGCTGCCGCAGAAGATCTTGCCGTCGCCCGCCGCCGGACTGCTGAAGAACTTGCTGCTGCCGTCGCTGCCGTTGACGCGCTCCTCGTAGACCAGTTCGCCGGTCTTGAACTTGACGGTCTTGAGGATGCCGCCGTCGCCGAGCAGGTACAGGTAGTCACCCATGGCCAGCGGCGAGGGCACGTAAGGCAGGCCCTTGCTGAAGGCGAAATCGACCGGTTTGGGCTGGCTGCCGGTGACGTCCAGGGCGGCAAACTCCTTGACGCCGCCGCCGGTGCCGAAGGTGCAGAAGTACACCCCCTGGTGCAGGACGCCGGAACCGAGGCTGCGCTGCTTGTAGCCCGGGTTGTGCTGCCAGTTGAGGTTGCCGGTCTTCGGATCGATGCCCATGACGCCGCTGGCGTTGTTGGTGCAGATGATCTCGTTGCGGCCGTCGGCGCGCACGTTGATCACCGGGGTCGAAAAGGTGTTCAGGCAGTTGGGAATCTCGCGCTTCCAGACCTGCTTGCCGGTGGCGGCGTCGAGGCCGACGATGCAGCTCTTCCAGGTCTTCTGCACCGGATCCTCGGTGTAGGCGCGGCCGTCGCGCTGCCAGTCGAACTCGCTGCGCACGATCATGACGCCGTCGACGACGACGGGCGAGATGCCGGTGCCGTGCTCGTGGATGTAGTCGGCGACGTGCTCGTTGCGCCAGACCGGCTTGCCGGCGTGGTCGAGCGCCAGCGCCTGGATGGTGGTGCCGGTGCTCCAGTTGACGTACACGCGCTGGGCGTCGACGAAGGGCGAGCTGCTGGCGAAGCTGTTGAACTTGTGCTTGGCGTGCTCGGCAAAATGCTCCTCATGGCGCCAGAGTTCCTTTCCGGTCCTGGCGTCGAGCGCGATCACGGCCCGGCTGCCGGCGCCGGTCTCGGCGGTCACCAGCACCTTGTCCTCCCAGAGCACGGGCGAGGACCAGCCCTTGCCCAGAGCCACCTTCCAGACCGTGGTCTGCTCGCTCACCGCCGAAGGCAGGCCCGTGGTCTCGGCCACGCCCGAACCGTTCGGCCCGCGGAATCGGTTCCAGTCCGTCGCGGCGGCGGCGGTGACGGCAAACAGCAGGGCAAGAGCGGCGGTGAGTTTCATGAGGGAGGCAAGAATGGCGCGCCGCTGTATCGTTGGCCAGACGGATTTTCTTTCCCCCGGGTCGCAGGAGGGGCCGCGATTGTCACGGTTCGACAGTGCCGCCAGGCTCACGCGCCAAGGCCTCGGAGTACCAGTCGCGGCGCGGCGGTTCCGGCTTGGCCGGGGCCAGAAAGCGGCGGACTTGCTCCAGGAAGGCCAGCACGCCGCAGACCATGAAGCCGTAGGCGAGCCAGCCCCAGACGGACTCAAACCAGGCCCAGCCTCCCGCCAAGTGGATGATCGTGCGCGCCAGCAGGCACGCCAAAACCGGCAGGGCGAGCTCCCAAAGCAGATTCGGTCGTCGGCCTGGATGCATGAGCGCTTCTTGGACAGGGATTATCCGAAGTCAAGCCGGGCCTCACTGGAGCTTCCAGAGCTTCTTGTCGCTGCGCACGTAGACCGCGCCGCCGCTGATTGCCGGCGTGCACAGCAGCGTGTCCTTGAGCGCGACCGTGTGGACGATCTCGCCTTCGGCGGCCGCGGTGTCGACCACCTGGAAATCACCGCGCTCGCTGACGATATAGATGTATTTGCCGGCGGCGACGGGTGAGCCGCTGAACGGGCCCTTGAGGCGCAGCTTCCAGGCCTCGTCGCCGTTGCTGGCCGCCGCCTTCACCAGGACACCCGAGCCGTTGAGGACGTACAGAGCGTCGCCGATCACCAGCGGACTGCCGGTGCCCGGCTTGAGGCCGGCCGCGCGCCAGAGCTGGGAGGCCGCGCCTTTTTCCGGCGCCAGGGCCGTGACCCCGTTGGAGGGCACGTAGATGGCGTTTTGCGTCACCGCCGCACTCGGAATCGTGGCGGCGCCGTCGGTGTAGTCCCAGACAATCTCGCCGGTCCGCGGGTTCACGCCGGTCAGCCCCTTGCTCGACTGCAGGGCGACGACGTCCTTGAACACCACGGCGCTGGTCCAGT
>CAYYJK010000456.1:0-2279 GCA_964472185.1 uncultured Prosthecobacter sp. | reverse complement strand
GAAAACCTCGATCCCGCCCCCTTCGGCGCGCTCAACCTGCGCTGGAGCTTCTGACCGACGCCGTTGTGCACCGGCCAGGTTGGCAGCCGACCGGGCTGCCGCCCTTCTGATCGGCGGCGTGGGTCCACCTCGGAAGCAAACCCGGCATGAACTCCAGTCAGACAGACAGGCGGAAGACGTCGCACAGACATCACTCCAAGCGGAAGACGGAACGGGCAGCCGCCACAGCGTCGGCCTGCTGCTTTTGGCCGCTCAGACCTCTGTCAGCAGCCAGGCGACTGCAGATTCCGGGTCGGAAAAAATGGAGTCCGTGCTGTACCTCTCCGCGAAGGCCTGATACTGCCTGCTGACTCCAAACTGGACGGGACAATCCACGACAATGGCGGTCTTCCAAGCTCGCCCCTCCAGCTTGGGCAGGACGACCGCCGAGATGAGCGCATCCATTTCCTGCCCTGTGAAGTGAATGGTTGCGGCGCGCAGATCCACCAAGGTCCTGCGGATGTCGAGAACCTCCGGATCGGCAAGATAAACCCGCCAATGGTTGCGCAGATCTTCACGCCCGACACCTCCAGTCCACGTTTCCACAATGAACCGATGCTCAGGATCAATGATGTAGGTGATGGGCATGCCTTGGAGGGGTCTCCGCAAAAAACGCGGCCGATCTCTCTCATCTTCAGCCGCTTTCCGATGCGCAGGCAGACCGGCACCCGTGCAGCTGATCCGGGAATCAGCCTCGCCCGATGCACACGATGAGGCCTTGGTTCGGCCGAAATCCGGGTGGCCGCCGGCGATCTCCGGAGCGCCGGGAGACGGACGCAACACCGCGCCGGGCGGCAACGTTACCTGGAGCGACGCCATGCCGCACGATCCTGCCCTGCCCGAATCCCTGGTACGCCGCGACTTTTTGAAGAAGCTCGCTGCCGCCGGCGCGGCCGCATGGGCCACCGGCGAGCCGCGCGCCCTGTGGGCAACGGGCGAGGCCGTCACGCATCCGCCGGCCAAGGCCGACGCCTGCATCCTGCTCTGGATGGCCGGCGGCATGGCCGCGCCCGAGACCTTCGATCCCAAGCGCTACCTGCCCTTCGAGAAGGGGCTGGAGGTGAAGCGCATGCTCAGCACCTTTCCAGCGATCGACACCGCGCTCGACGGCGTGAAGATCTGCCAGGGGCTGGAGCAGGTCGCCGGGGTGATGGACCGCGCCACGCTGATCCGCAGCGCCGTCCAGCCCGACCTGGGCAGCATCCTCCACAGCCGCCACCAGTACCACTGGCACACCGGCTACGTGCCGCCGCAGACCGTCGCCTGCCCGCACCTCGGCGCCTGGATGGCCAAGGTGCTTGGCCCGCGCGATCCGGTCATGCCCGCCTTCATCAACATCGGCCAGCGCCTGGAGGGCGTCGGCGAAAGCGAGGAGCTCAAGGCCTTCACCACCGCCGGCTTCTTTGGCAGCGAGTTCGGCCCGATGAACCTGCCCTTCCCCGAAGAGGCCGCGCAGTCGGTCCAGCCGCCCAAGGGCATGGACGCGAACCGCTTCGCCAACCGCGACCGCCTGTTCCGCAGGCTGGTCGACCGCAGCCCGCACCGCGAGGCGATGAGCGACTACCAGCAGCAGTCGATGCTGCGCAGCCTCGACAACGCCCATCGCCTGCTCAGCTCGAAACAGCGCGCCGCCTTCGACCTCAGCCTGGAGCCGAAGGAGAGCTACGCCGCCTACGACACCGGCCGTTTCGGCCGCGGCTGCCTGCTGGCGCTCCGGCTCGTGGAGGCCGGCGCGCGCTTTGTCGAGGTCACCACCGAGTACGTGCCCTTCCTGTACTGGGACACCCACAAGAGCGGCCACGAGACGGTCGCCGCTCTGCACCGCGAGATCGACGCCCCGATCGCGCGGCTGGTGCGCGACCTCGAGATGCGCGGCCTGCTCGAGCGCACCCTGGTGGTCGTCGCCAGCGAGTTCAGCCGTGACGCCCTGATCGAGGGAAAGCCGGGCTCGACCGCGAACGACCAGGCCACCTTCAAGGTCGACCGCATCGACGAGATGGCGCACTACGGCCTGCACCGCCACTTCACCGGCGGCACCAGCGTGCTGATGTTCGGCGGCGGCATGAAGCGCGGCCACGTGCACGGTGAAACCGCCGACGAACGGCCGCTGGTGGCGGTGAAGGATCCGGTCAGCGTCATGGATCTGCACGCCACCATCATGACCGCCATGGGCATCAGCCCGAAGACCGCCTACGACATCGAAGGCCGGCCCTTCTACGTCACCGAGGACGGCAAGGGCC
>CAYYJK010000455.1:0-2287 GCA_964472185.1 uncultured Prosthecobacter sp. | reverse complement strand
CCCTACGTCAGCGAGCATCCGGACTGGTTCTACCAGCGGCCGGACGGCAGCATCCGCTATGCGGAGAACCCGCCGAAAAAGTACCAGGACATCTACCCCCTCAACTTCCACTGCGACGACTGGCGCAACCTCTGGAACGAGCTGACCGAGGTGGTGCTCTTCTGGGTGGACCTCGGCGTCAAGATCTTCCGGGTCGACAACCCCCACACCAAGCCCGTGGCGTTCTGGGAGCACCTCATCGGCCGGGTGCGCCGGCAGCATCCCGAGGTGATCTTCCTGGCCGAGGCGTTCACCCGGCCGAAAATGATGCAGGTGCTCGGCAAGATCGGTTTCAGCCAGAGCTACACCTACTTCACCTGGCGTGAGGACAAGGCGGGCCTCACCGCCTACGCCTCCGAGCTGACCCAGGGGGAGATGCGCTGGTTCTACCGCGGCAATTTCTGGCCGAACACGCCCGACATCCATCCCGTTTACCTGCAGAATGCGCCCGCCAGCATGTTCCGGCTGCGCGCCGCCCTCGCCGCCACGCTGTCGTCCAGCTGGGGCCTGTATGCCGGCTATGAACTCTGCGAAAACCAGCCGCTGCCGGGCAAGGAGGAGTACCTCGACTCCGAAAAATTCGAGCTCAAGGCCCGCGACTACAACGCGCCCGGCAACATCAAGGGCTTCATTGCCCGCCTGAACCGCATCCGCCGCGAGCAGCCGGCGCTGCAGCTGTACGACAACCTGGTCTTCCATCACGCCGACCACGACCAGATCCTCTGCTACAGCAAGTGCACCGCGGATTTCCGCAGCCGTGTCCTCTGCGTCATCAGCCTCAACGGCCACCAGCCGGTCGCCAGCATGGTCCGCCTCAACCTGGCCGCCCTCGGCCTGGATCCGCAGCGCGCCTTCCGTGTCCACGACCTGCTGCACGGGCACCGCTACGACTGGGCGGGTTCCGACAACTATGTCGCCCTCAACCCCGACGGCATCGCCATGCACCTGTTCGAGGTGGAGCAGGCGCCGGCCTGAGCCGGCGCGGCGAATTCACGGCGGGACTGCGGGTTTCTCCATTTGACGGGTGAAACGGCGCGGGCTAAAAACTCGCCCCGAACATTCCGCATTCCTGCGGGTCTAAGCTGACTCTATGCACTCCGCCTTTCCCCTGATTCGTCTTTCCGTGGCCTTGAGCTTCCTCGCCCTGGCCGGCTTCGGCATGGGGGCGCAGCTGTCGCTGGACCATCCCTGCGCCGGTTTGGTGAAGAAGTACCTCGAGAGCGTGGTCGCCCAGGACTGGAAGACCGCCTCGACGATGCTGCTGCCCAGCTCTCTGGAGCGCAAGCAGAAGGAGACCATCGCCATCATCAAGACCGCCCCGACCATGACGGAGGAGGCGGCCATGCTTGAGCGCTTCGGCGTCAAGGAGATCCGCGACCTGGAAACCCAGTCGCCGCAGGACTTCTACATCACCGACCGCACGGCCTGGCACAAGCGCATCAACGCCGCTCCGGAGGTCACCGCCAAAAAGAAGCAGACCCTCAAGATCGACGTGCTCGGCCTGGTCGAGGAGAAGGACAAGAACTTCATCCACGCCACCGTGCGCACCTCGCAGGAGACGCTGACGGACCGCATCGAGGAGCTTTTCCTGATCTCCTTTGTCAAGGAAGGCGACAAGTGGCTGATCTGGCCCGAGATGAAGGACCGCCCGATCATCACGCCGCTCGACAGCCCCAAGAAGGACGCTGACGGCAAGAAGTCGAAGTGAGCCGGAGGCCTGCGGGCGGCGTCCCGCCGGAACCGCTTCCTGGCCCAACCGTTTCCCGGGATCCGACGCCGTGCTCCACGACACCATCGCCGCCGTAGCCACGGCCGCTGCTGAGTCGGCGGTCAGCATCCAGCGGCTCTCCGGACCGCAGTCTCTGGAGATCGCCGCCCGGGTTTTCCAGGCAGCCGGGCCCCTGGCCGAACTGGCGCCGCGTACGGCGCACCTGGTGCGGGCGCTGGATCCGGAGGGCGGCGTCCTCGATCAGGGGCTGCTGCTGGTCTTTCGCGCCCCCGCCAGCTACACCGGCGAGGACGTCGTCGAGTTCCACGGCCACGGCGGCCTGCTGGTCACGCAAAAGGTCCTGGAATCGCTGCTGCGCGCCGGCGCCCGGGCGGCCGAGCCGGGCGAGTTCACCCAGCGGGCGTTCCTCAACGGCAAGATGGATCTGACCCAGGCGGAGGCGGTCATGGACCTCATCCATGCCCAGAGCACGCTGGCCCTGCAGGCCGCCCGCGAGCAGCTCGGCGGCGCCATCGGCCG
>CAYYJK010000454.1:0-2303 GCA_964472185.1 uncultured Prosthecobacter sp. | reverse complement strand
CGGCGGGCGACGCGATCTTTCATTCGGTGGGGCCGGTCAAGGGCGTGCTGCGCTGCCGGCGTTTGCTGGTCGAGAAGGGCGCCGACGTGGTGTTCGAGAACGAGGTGTACGCCGAAATCATGGAGATCCAGGCGAAGGTCACGGGCAGCCTGGTCTGTCACGGCCCCCTGCTCATTGGCGCCAACGGATCGGTCAACGGCGACGTGGCCATCCGCTCCATTTCGATCGAGCCGGGGGGCGAACTCAATGGCGGCATGAGCATCCTGCGCGCGCCCGCGGCGGCCAAGCCGCCGGCGGCGGAGCCGGACAAACCGGCCAGCTAGTTTCATTGACGCCGGCCCGGCTTTGCCGCATGAAGGCGGTGCGCGTCCGCATGCCTCCCCAAGTTGTTTTCGTCCAAAACTCCGTGCACCTCGCCGGGGCGCAAAAATCGTTGTCGCGGCTGCTCACGGCGCCGGGCCTGCGCGCGCTGGATCCGGTGCTGCTGACCGGCGAGGAGGGCTGGCTGACACGCCTGTGCGAGGACCGGGGCGTGATTTGGCGGCGGGTGCCGTTTCCGGCCTCGCGGAGCCTCTCCGGCCGCTGCTGGGGCAATGCCGCTTTCGCCCGCCGCGCCGGCCGTGTTCTGCGGCCGGTGCTGCAGGCCGGCCGGCCGCTGATCGTGCACACCAACGACCATCCCGACAGCCTGCTTGGACTGGCGCTGGCGCGATCATTGCAGGCTGTGCCGGTGCTGACCCTGCGCACCCCGGGCATGTCGCGGCGCGATTTTGACAAGTACCGCTGCGGCGCCCACGCCCACCTCATCGCGGTGGGCAGCGACCTGTTCGACAAGGTGCGCCCCTGGGTCGGCGGCAAGCCGCTGTCCCTGGTGCACAACGGTGTCACCGCGGAGGAGATTCTGCCGCTGCGGTCCCGGCCGGCCGAGACCTTGGACCGCGTGCTGGTGCTGGGGTCGATCATCCCGCGCAAGGGCTGGCAGGATTTGGTGGAAGCGCTGCTGCTGCTGGAGGAGCGGCTGCCGGCCGGGCCGTTGCCGGAACTGCATTTTCTCGGCGACCTGCTCGGCAAGGATCCGGCCGAGGTGCTCGGCACCGGCCGTCTGCGGCGCTTCCGGGTGCGCTTCCTCGGGGTCGCGGAGAACTACCGGGAGCGCCTGCTCGAGTACGCCTTTGCGGTGCATCCTTCGCGCAGCGAGAGCTTCGGCATGGCGGCGCTGGAATGCGTGGCTGCGGGCGTGCCGCTGCTGGCGGCGGCCACGGGCCTGATCCCCGACTTTGTCCGCAAGGACGAGTTTCTGTTCCCCCCCGCCGCGATCGGGCCTCTGGCCGACCGTCTGGAGCGCTGCCTCGGCCTGAGCGCCGAAGCCCTGGCGCAGGCCTTTGATCTCGACGGCGCGCAGACGGTGGTGCGCGAGCGTTTTTCGACGGACGGCACGGTGCGCAAGCTGCAGGGCATTTACCAGGGGCTGCTGCCCGCCGACGCATGAGCGCGCGCGCCGCCATTCTCAGCGACAAGCAGCTGGGCGACGTGCTGCTGCTGGAACCGAGCGTCCGGCATCTGGCCGCAGCCACCGGCGGACCTTGCGCGCTGTTCGTGCGCGAGGCGTTCCGGCCGCTGGTGGACTTGATGCCGCAGGCGGTCTGGGGCCCCGAGGCCGGCCGCCGCTACGACGAACTGTGGGTCACCAGCTGGAGCTCGCGCGCGGCCTTCCAGGCGCTGCGCCTGCGCGCAACGCGCCGGCATTTGATTGCCAACAAGCCGCGGCATCTGCGCTGGTGGTACCGCTTCATCTATCACGACCTTCGCCTTGAACCGCCGGCGGCGGAGTATTGGGCGCGCTACTTCTGGCGCGTCGTCAGCGGTCAGCCGGTCGAGGCGTTCCAGCCGCCCGCGCTGCGCCCGCCGCCCGCGGAATGGCGGCATCCGCAATTGCCGGCCGGCCCCTTTGTGCTGATCAATCCCACCGCCGCCTGGGAGCGCAAATTCTGGACGGTCGGCCAGTGGGTCGAAGTGATCCGTGCACTCGCTTGCGACCCCGGGTTGCCGGTGGTCATCGCCGGGGGCGGTTCCGAACGCGAACGCGCGCACTGCGCCGCGATGGCCGACCAGTGCGGCGTGCCGACGCTCAACCTCGCCGGGCAGACGTCGCTGCGCGAGTACCTGCACCTGCTCGCGGCGGCCCGGCTGGTCGTGTGCATCGACGGCGCAGCTTCGCATCTGGCCCAGGCCTTCGGCGTGCCGGCGGTGACGCTGTTCGGGCCGACGCACGAACTCAAATGGCACTGGCCGACGCCGCAGCA
>CAYYJK010000453.1:0-2315 GCA_964472185.1 uncultured Prosthecobacter sp. | reverse complement strand
ATCCCGACGTCTTCTTCGGCGTCTTCATGCTCTTCCTCGGCCTGGTCACCGCCACGCGCGAGTACCAGGACGCCCTCAAGCTCCGCGAAGGTCTGCTGGTCGGCTTTTTCCTTGCCGGCCTGGTCACTCTGGGATCGCTGCAGACCTGGTGGCTGAAGCCGCTGCTCAGCAGTCTCGATGGCGCCACCCTGTTCTTCGGCGCCACCGGCCTGACGGCGATCACCGACAACGCCGCCCTCACATACCTGGGTTCGCTGGTCGAAGGCCTCGGCCCGGACCTCCAGTATGCACTGGTCGCCGGGGCGGTTACCGGCGGCGGCTTGACCGTCATCGCCAACGCCCCGAACCCCGCCGGCGTCGGCATCCTGCAGACCGCCCGCGCCTTCGGCGACGAGGGCATCAGCCCGCTCGGCCTGCTGCTCGGCGCCCTGCTGCCCACCGCCAGCGCGGTGCTGTTCTTCTGGCTGGTCTGATTCCGTTCTTGGAAATCGGGCCGCGCCGGCGCTAGGCTGGGCGCATGTCCAGCTCGCCCCTGCCCCGCCGCACCTTCCTCACCCGCAGTCTCGCCGCCGGCACCAGCGTCGCCGCGGTCAGCGCCCTGCTGCGCCGGCAGCTCGACGCCGCCGACACCGGCGCGGGCCGGGTGCGGCACTCGGTGTGCAAGTGGTGCTACAAGGACATCCCGCTCGAAACCCTCTGCCTGGCCGCCAAGGAGATCGGCCTGGAATCGATCGAACTGCTCGATCCGCCGGACTTCCCGGTGCTGCAGAAGCACGGCCTGCACTGCGCCATGGTCAGCTTCCCCACCGCTGTCGCGCCTGACGGCCGCAAGGTCGGCAGCATCCCGCACGGCTTCAACCGCCCGGAAAACCACGACCTGCTGGTGCAGGCTTACGAACCCCTGCTCCGCGCCAGCGCCGAAGCCGGCTTCAAGCAGGTGATCTGCTTCAGCGGCAACCGCGCCGGGCTGGACGACCAGACCGGCCTCGACCACTGCGCCGCCGGCCTGCGACGCCTGCTGCCGCTTTGCGAAAAGCTCGGCGTCACCCTGGTCATGGAGCTGCTCAACAGCAAGGTCAACCACGCCGACTACATGTGCGACCGCAGCGCCTGGGGCGTCGCCCTGTGCGAGAAGCTCGGCTCGCCGCACTTCAAGCTGCTCTACGACATCTACCACATGCAGATCATGGAGGGCGACGTCATCGCGACGATCCGCCGGCACCACGCGCACTTCGCCCACTACCACACCGGCGGCGTGCCCGGCCGGGCGGAGATCGATGCCACTCAGGAGCTGAACTACCCGGCCATCGTGCGCGCCATTCAGGACACCGGCTACACCGGCTTCCTCGGCCAGGAATTCATCCCCAAACGCCCCGACAAGCTCGGCTCGCTCAAGCAGGCGGTCGGTCTGTGCACGGTCGGCTGAAGCGCGCCCTAGCCGCGCAGCCAGTCGTCGCGGTGCGCCTCGACGAAGGCGTCGTCGTTGAGGTGCGGATAAGCCGCGTGCACGCGGTCGATCTCGGCCGCCTGCCCCGGGCTCAGCCCCTCCTGCTCGTCCAGGCACCAAATCCCTTCCAGCAGCCCCTGCCGGCGCAGCACCTCGTGCAGGCCGGCGATGCAGCCGCGGAAGCCGTGCACCGCGTCAAAGAAGGCGGCGTTGGCGTCGGTGACCTCGACGCCCAGGCGCAGCAGCTCCGGCGAGGCGGCCCCGCCGCGGCAGCGCGCCTGCAGCTCGACCGCGCGCTGTGTCCAGACCGACCAGTGGCCGAGCAGGCCGCCGACGATGCGGCGCTCGCGACCGCCGAACCGGAAGGGCGTCAGCAGGTCGGCGACGATGCTGTCGTCGTTGCCGGTGTACAGGGCGAGGTCGTCGCGGCCGGCCTCGAGCACCGCGCGCACGACGTCGAGGGTCTGGTAGCGGTTGAACGGCGCGATCTTGACGGCGACGACGCGCTCGATCCCGGCGAGCTGCCGCCAGAACGAGAACGGCAGCAGCCGGCCGCCGACGCCCGGCTGCAGGTAGAAGCCGACCACCGGCAGCACCTCGGCGACGGCGCGGCAGTGCGCGAGCAGGCGCGGCTCGTCCGCCCCGCGCAGCGCGCCCAGGCTGAGCAGGCCGGCGTGATAGCCGAGCCGGCGCAGCAGCTCCGCCTCGGCGACCGCCTGGCGGGTGTCGCCGCAGACTCCGCCGATGCGCACCAGCGGCCGGCCGGCCCGGTCCATCTCCTCGCGCGCCAGTTCGAGCACCGGTTGGAACAGGCCGACCCGCGGATCGCGGATGGCGAACTGGGTCGTGTGCACGCCGACCGCCAGGC
>CAYYJK010000452.1:0-2315 GCA_964472185.1 uncultured Prosthecobacter sp. | reverse complement strand
GCCTGGCGGTCGGCGTGCACACGACCCAGTTCGCCATCCGCGATCCGCGGGTCGGGCTGTTCCAACCGGTGCTTGAGCTTGCGCGCGACGAGATGGACCGGGCCGGCGGGCCGCTGGTGCGCATCGGCGGGGTCTGCGGCGACACCCGCCAGGCGGTCGCCGAAGCGGACTTGCTGCGCCAGCTCGGTTATCACGCCGGCCTGCTCAGCCTAGGCGCGCTGCGCGAGGCGGACGAGCCGCGCCTGCTCGAGCACTGCCGTGCCGTCGCCGAGGTGCTGCCGGTGGTCGGGTTTTACCTGCAGCCGGGCGTCGGCGGCCGGCTGCTGCCGTTTTCGTTCTGGCGGCAGCTCGCTGAAATCCAGCGCGTCGTCGCCATCAAGATCGCGCCGTTCAACCGCTACCAGACTCTCGACGTCGTGCGCGCGGTCCTTGAGGCCGGCCGCGACGACCTCGCGCTGTACACCGGCAACGACGACAGCATCGTTGCCGACCTGCTGACACCCTTCCGGTTCGGCGGCCGCGAGCGGCGCATCGTCGGCGGCCTGCTCGGCCACTGGTCGGTCTGGACGCGGCGCGCGGTCGAGCTGCAGGCGCGCTGCCGCGGCGATGCCGCCTCGCCGGAACTGCTGCGCCTGGGCGTCGAGGTCACCGACGCCAACGCCGCCCTCTTCGACGCGGCGCACGGCTTCCGCGGCTGCATCGCCGGCCTGCACGAGGTGCTGCGCCGGCAGGGGCTGCTGGAAGGGATTTGGTGCCTGGACGAGCAGGAGGGGCTGAGCCCGGGGCAGGCGGCCGAGATCGACCGCGTGCACGCGGCTTATCCGCACCTCAACGACGACGCCTTCGTCGAGGCGCACCGCGACGACTGGCTGCGCGGCTAGGGCGCGCTTCAGCCGACCGTGCACAGACCGACCGCCTGCTTGAGCGAGCCGAGCTTGTCGGGGCGTTTGGGGATGAATTCCTGGCCGAGGAAGCCGGTGTAGCCGGTGTCCTGAATGGCGCGCACGATGGCCGGGTAGTTCAGCTCCTGAGTGGCATCGATCTCCGCCCGGCCGGGCACGCCGCCGGTGTGGTAGTGGGCGAAGTGCGCGTGGTGCCGGCGGATCGTCGCGATGACGTCACCCTCCATGATCTGCATGTGGTAGATGTCGTACAGCAGCTTGAAGTGCGGCGAGCCGAGTTTCTCGCACAGGGCGACGCCCCAGGCGCTGCGGTCGCACATGTAATCGGCGTGGTTGACCTTGCTGTTGAGCAGCTCCATGACCAGCGTGACGCCGAGTTTTTCGCACAGCGGCAGCAGGCGCCGCAGGCCGGCAGCGCAGTGGTCGAGACCGGTCGGGTCGTCCAGGCCGGCGCGGTTGCCGCTGAAGCAGATCACCTGCTTGAAGCCGGCTTCGGCGCTGGCGCGGAGCAGGGGTTCGTAAGCCTGCACCAGCAGGTCGTGGTTTTCCGGGCGGTTGAAGCCGTGCGGGATGCTGCCGACCTTGCGGCCGTCAGGCGCGACAGCGGTGGGGAAGCTGACCATGGCGCAGTGCAGGCCGTGCTTCTGCAGCACCGGGAAGTCCGGCGGATCGAGCAGTTCGATCGATTCCAGGCCGATCTCCTTGGCGGCCAGGCAGAGGGTTTCGAGCGGGATGTCCTTGTAGCACCACTTGCACACCGAGTGCCGCACCCGGCCCGCGCCGGTGTCGGCGGCGTCGAGCTGCCGGCGCAGCAGGGCGCTGACCGCGGCGACGCTGGTGCCGGCGGCGAGACTGCGGGTGAGGAAGGTGCGGCGGGGCAGGGGCGAGCTGGACATGCGCCCAGCCTAGCGCCGGCGCGGCCCGATTTCCAAGAACGGAATCAGACCAGCCAGAAGAACAGCACCGCGCTGGCGGTGGGCAGCAGGGCGCCGAGCAGCAGGCCGAGCGGGCTGATGCCCTCGTCGCCGAAGGCGCGGGCGGTCTGCAGGATGCCGACGCCGGCGGGGTTCGGGGCGTTGGCGATGACGGTCAACCCGCCGCCGGTGACGGCCCCGGCGACCAGCGCATACTGGAGGTCCGGACCGAGGCCTTCGACCAGCGAGCCCAGGTAGGTGAGGGCGGCGTTGTCGGTGATCGCCGTCAGGCCGGTGGCGCCGAAAAACAGCGTGGCGCCGTCAAGACTGCTGAGCAGCGGCTTCAGCCACCAAGTCTGCAGCGAGCCCAGCGTGACCAGGCCGGCGAGGAAGAAGCCGACCAGCAGCCCTTCGCGCAGCTTGAGGGCGTCCTGGTACTCGCGGGTGGCGGTGACCAGGCCGAGGAAGAGCATGAAGACGCCGAAGAAGACGTCGGGAT
>CAYYJK010000451.1:0-2323 GCA_964472185.1 uncultured Prosthecobacter sp. | reverse complement strand
GCGGTCAGAACGTGACGCGCAGGCCCAGGCTGGCGCTGTTGCGCTCCTGCTGGTCGTCGCTCAGGCGGCCGCTGTAGGCGGCGAACGCGGTGACGTTCTCGCCCACCTGCCAGTTCACGCCCAGGTCGGCGCTGATCCAGTCCTTCGACGGGGTGAAGCCCGGCATGGTGAAGCGGCCCGGCATCGAGTTCGAGCCGGCGTTCACGAACACCTGGTTGTCCTCGCCTTCCTCGTTGTAGGCCACGCGCAGGAACGGACGCACGGTTTCGTAGTTGCCCATCACCTGGTAGCCAGCGCGGGTGACCAGCGAATCACGGTCGAAGCCGGCGAAGTTCATCGAGGTGGCGCTGCCGCTGTCGTCGGTGTAGTCGTCCACTTCCTGCTGCACCCACGAGGCCGCCACGAACGGACCGTGCTGGAGGCCCGAGGCCGAACCGAACAGCCAGCCGATGCCGAGCTCGGCGCCGAGCAGGCTGGCGTTGGTGGAGCCCGCTTCCTCGCGCGTGTACGGGCCGAGCTGGATGTAGCGGGTCAGGTCGAGGCTGGTGCTGCCGCCGCTGACGGCGCCGTGCACGTAGCCGCCGCCGCCGAAGCGCAGGGTGCCGTGCAGCGAGCCGATCACCGAGCGGCCTTCGATGCCGCCGATGCCGGTGTCGTTGTCGTGGTTGCCCAGGGTGACGGCCACGCCCCAGTAGGCGTTCTCGCTGTAGCGGTGGTTGGCGCCCAGCGACAGGCTCATCACGTCGGCGCTGGCGCCCGGCACGGCGGCGCTGGCGTCGTAGTCCTGCTCGCCGTACTGCACCGTGGCGTAACCGCGCACGCTGCCCACTTCGCGGTCGAGCTGGAAGTCGGAGAACATCTCGTCGTTGATGGCGCGGACGTGGTTCTCGTTCATCTGCACGCCGGCTTCGCCCGCCATCGAGAACTGCACCGGCGCGGCGATGGTGGAAAGCACCACGTTGGCCAGCATCGCGTGCGCGGCGCCGGTCGGGTGCACGCCGTCGGCGAACAGGTAGGTCTCGTTGGCGCCCGGCGCGTAGGTCGCCGGCAGGCCGGACCCGGCCGGGCCGCAGGCGATCGAGCTGGCCGGCTGGCAGGCCGTGCCGGTGATGTTGGTGAAGCCGTAGCGACCCGGGTCGGCGGTGATCTCGCCGATCAGGCCGAAGGTGTTGATCGGGATGATGCCGTCGCCCAGCTGGCCCAGGCCGGTGGCCAGCGCCGAGTTGTACACCACGGTGATCTGCGACACCGCGCTGGCGTTCGGGGTGGAACCGAACTGCGGGGTGGCGCCGAGGTTCGGCAGGTTGTAGACGATGATGTAGTTCGCGCCGGCGGCCTGCAGGCGACCGATCTGCTGCACGTAGGCGGTGGCCGCGGCCACGGTGAGCGCCTGGGCGTTGGCCGGGTTCAGCGTGAGCGCGGCGAAGATGTCGTTGGCGCCGCCCCAGATGCTGTAGAGCGCGTTCGGGTCGGCCACGCCGCCGGTCAGCGACAGGTACTGCGTCACCTGCGTGCCGATGTTCGGCACCGGGTTGAGGCAGGGCGCGGCCGCGTTCACGCAGGCGCCGCCCCAGGCGAAGTTGGTGCCGCCGGCCAGCGAGTTGCGCGCCTGCAGGCCGAAGGCCGCGGCGATGATCTCGGCGGCGACCGGGTCGGGGTTGGTGGTGAAGCTGAAGCCGGCCGGCAGGCCCTGCGCCTGGGCGATGTTGCCCGAGTCGCTGAGGCTGTCACCGAACACGACGACGTTGCTGAATTCCTGGGCCTGGGCCGCGCCGGCGCAGCCAAGCGCCAAGGCAAGCGCGCCAGCCAAACGGTTGAAACGGGGCATGTGCAACTCCTTCGGACTTATGTAAGGCCGGGTGCGCCCCGGCGAGGCCGCCCCACCTTAATCCAAAGGACTCACCCATACCACTAGGTAGGGTCATTCAGAAATACGGGCGCCACGAAGCCGTGGTACCCCGCCCACCACCTCGGTCCAGGCCAGCCAGGCCTGGCCGTCGCGCAGGCGCAGGCGCGGGAAGCCGGTGGCGCGGCCGCGGCCGGCGATGTCGGCCACCTTGCGGCGGAAGTGTTCCGTGCCCAGCCCGGCGTCGAACCGGGCCAGCCACAGCGACTGCGCGCCGCCCTGCTCTTCCACCCAGGTCACCCAGACGCCGCTGGCGTCGGCGGCCAGGTCGAGGCGGCCCTGCTGGGCCTCGCCGCGGGCGAGCTCCTTCATGCCGCCGAACGTGCGGCCGCCGTCGCCGGAGCGCGCCAGGCGGATGGCGGGCGTGCCGCCGGTGGCGGTGTACCAGGCCACCCAGGCCTGGCGGCCGAGCGCGGC
>CAYYJK010000450.1:0-2348 GCA_964472185.1 uncultured Prosthecobacter sp. | reverse complement strand
GTAGCGTAGGGGACTTCCAGCCATGAAACGCCTGCTCCTTCTCACGGTCCTCGGCACCTGCACCCTGCACGCGGAACCCCAGATCCGCTGGCAGCGCCAGCAGCTGCATGGCGAGTTCTACTCCGAAGGCGCGGCGATCGGCGACCTCAACGGCGACGGCCGCAACGACATCGTCGCCGGGCCGTTCTGGTGGGAGGGGCCGGCCTTTGAGAAGAAGCACGCCTTCTACCCGCCCAAGGCATTCAGCATCCAGGGCTACTCGGACAATTTCTTCGCCTACGTCCGCGATTTCAACGCCGACCAGAAGAACGACATCCTGGTGCTCGGCTTTCCGGGCAAGGAAGCGCGGCTGTACCTGAATCCCGGCGTGCACGACGACCAGCCCTGGCCGATGCACATCGTCGCCGAGGTGGTCGACAACGAGTCACCGGTGTTCACCGACATCACTGGCGACGGCAAACCTGAAATTGTCTGCAGCACCGGCGGCAGGTTTGGCTGGTTCGCCCCGAACTGGGACAAACCCACCGAAAAATGGGCCTTCGTCGCCGTGACCGACGACCGGAAGGTGGCGAAGTTCACCCACGGCCTCGGTGTCGGCGATGTGAACGGCGACGGCAAAAACGACCTGCTCGAAGCCCGGCACTGGTGGGAGAACACCGGCGACGGCCTGTGGCAGCAGCACAGCTTCGCCGCCGGCATCGGTGGCGGCGCCCAGATGTTCGCCTACGACTTCGACGGCAACGGCAGAAACGATGTCTTCACGGCCCTGGCCGCGCATCGCTACGGCGTCGCGGTGTTCCTGCAAAACCGCAATCCGCAGCCGGGCGCCGCGCTCTGGCAACGTCGCCTGCTCGCCTCCGAGCAGCCGCAGGACAACGACTACGGCATCGTCTTCTCCCAGCCGCACGCGGCGGCGCTGGCCGACATCGACGGTGATGGCGTGCAGGATCTGGTCACCGGCAAGCGCTACTGGGCCCACAACGGCAAGGGCGACCCTGACGAGAGCGGTCACCGGGTGCTGTATTGGTACCAGACCAAGCGCGACGGCAAGGGCGGGGTCGATTTCGTGCCGCACCTGGTCGATGCGAACAGCGGCGTCGGCGTGGACGTGCAGGTTGGCGACCTCAACGGCGACGCGCTGCCGGACATTGTCGTCGGCAACAAGGGCGGGGTGTACGCCTTCACCCAGCAGCGCCATGAGATCAGCGCCGCCGAAGCGCTGGCCGCGCAGCCGCGCAAGCTCTACGGCCCGGCGCTGATGCCGCAGAAGGACTACGCGAAGGGCCAGTCGCCGGAGCAGGCGCTGAAAAACCTGCAGCTGCCGACCGGCTTCCGCGCCGACCTCATCGCTGCCGAACCGGACCTCGTACAGCCGATCGCCTTCACCTTCGACGAGCGCGGCCGCATCTGGGTCATCGAGGGCAACAGCTACCCGAAACCGCGCGAGGTGGGCGCGGGCCAGGACCGCATCCGCATTCTCGAGGACCGCGACGGCGACGGCCAGTACGAGACCAAAAAGACCTTCTGCGAAGGCCTCAACCTCGCCAGCGGCATCGAGCTCGGCTTTGGCGGCGTCTGGGTCGGTGCGGCACCGTATTTGATGTTCATTCCGGACGCGGACAAGGACGACAAACCCGATGCCGAACACGCGACCTACGCAAAGTCCTACCCCAAAGTCCCCGGCCTCAACTTCACCGCCTATGCCCTGCTCGACGGCTGGGGCGCGCAGGACACCCACGAAACTCTGAACAGCTTCCTATGGGGACCCGACGGCTGGCTGTACGGCTGCCACGGCGTCTTCACCCACAGCCGCGTCGGCAAGCCGGGCACGCCGGATGACCAGCGTCAGCCGCTCAACGCCGCGGTTTGGCGCTACCATCCCGTGCGCCACGAATTCGAGATTTTCGCCCACGGCACCAGCAATCCCTGGGGGCTCGACTACGACCAGCATGGCGAGTTCTTCGTCACCGCCTGCGTCATCCCGCACCTGTACCACATCGTTCCGGGCGGTCGCTACCAACGCCAGGCGGGCCAGCACTTCAACCCGCACACCTACGACGACATCAAGACCATCGCCGATCACGCGCACTACGCCGGCAATCTGCGCCCGACCATCGAGTTCGACAAGACCACCGGTGCGGGCTTGGCGAACGCCGACACCAACGCCCTCGGTGGCGGCCATGCGCACTGCGGCCTGGCGATTTACCAGAGCAGCCAGTTCCCGGCGACCTACCGCAACCAGCTCCTCTTCGGCAACCTGCACGGCCACCGCCTGGTCAGCAACTACACCGACCCCAAGGCGAGCAGCTACATCGGCAAGCACGGCCCGGATTTCCTGCGCGCCAACG
>CAYYJK010000449.1:0-2351 GCA_964472185.1 uncultured Prosthecobacter sp. | reverse complement strand
CAGCAGGGCCTTGTCGGGGATCGAATCCCACAAAGCGAGCGCCAGCCGGCTGGCGGCGTCGAAGTCGTCCGCGGCGTCCTTGCCGCGCAGGTCCGGGTAGAGGAAGCGGGGCGACTTGAGGGCGAGCAGCACGACGCGCTTCACCGCCCGCTCGGGCGACTTCGCAGCCTGGAAGTGCGCGTCGACGTAGAGCGGCTTCTCGGCGTCGCTGAGCGGGCGGCGGAAGGCGGTGCTGACGAAGGCGTGGGCGAACTGGCGCAGCTTGTCCGCGCGGTCCGGGGCATCCGCCTTGGTGCCGGCCAGGCGGTCGAGATGGGCTTCGACGTGCTCCGCCGTGGCGATGGCGGCCTCGGTGGTGGCCTGGTCCCAGGCCTTGCTGATGCTGGAGCCGCGCTCGTAGCCGATGCTGCGGTCATCGGCGGGGAAGTTGGTGCTCACGACCATGAGTTGCTGCGGCCGGTCGTTGCGCAGCGCGCGCGCGGGCAGGCGTTCGCGCACGCCGTGCGGCGGCTTCCACCAGAGTTCGATCGAGGCGGACTGCTCCTTGAACTTGAAGTGCTCGAGGATCAGGCGATAGGCGCGGCCGCCGACCAGGAAGAGGCTTTTTTTCTCCTCGCGGACTTCCGGACCGCTGCTGACCCAGCCGTCGATCAGGGCCTCCTGGTCGTTGTTCACCCAGAGGCGGAAGCCGTTTTCGCTGCGCACGCTGAATTCGTACACGCCGGTTTCCTCGGCGACGACGCAGCCGTCCCAGCGGATCTGGAACTCCTCCGGAATCATCTTGGCTTTGTCCGGGCTGTCGGCGCCGAAATGGAAGGCGATGCCCGGGTCGACTCGTTCAAAGCGGTGGGTCGGACGGTTGCGCTTCTTCTGGTCCTCCAGCTCACGCTGTTCCCGGGCGCGCTTGTCCTGGGCCTTGCGCAGTTCCGTGCGCGCGGCGGCGATGGTTGGCGCCTCGGCCTTTGCGGCCACGAGTTCGGCGAGGCGGATCTCTTCAGGCAGCTTCGGCAGCGGTTTTTTTTCCTCAGGCGGCTGCGGCACGAAGCCGCGGTAGAAACCCTTGATCCCCGTTTCCTGGGCGATCGGGCGGTCAAAACCCGGGCCCATGCGGAAGCGTCCGACCAGATCCATGACGCTGGTCCGGTACTGGGCGATGGTCAGGCGGGTCAGATCCTTCTCGGGCGGCCGGATGCGCGCCTGCGCCTCGGGCGAATAGAAGGCTTCGTGGATGTAGGCGGCGACCTGCTGGGCGTCCTCGCCGACGCAGGCGCCCTCGTTGTCCTCGGGCATGGTCTTCTCGATCTTGCGCGCCAGCGCCTCCAGGGTGCGCTCGCCGGTCAGCGGTTCGTCGTACTTGCCTTCGACCCCCTGGCCGTCCGCACCGTGGCATTCCTCGCAGAGTTTGCGGTAGATTTCGGCGCCGGGATGCGGGCGCGGGGATTCCGCCGCCGGCAGAAACGCCGGCAGGCTGGCAAGGGAGTGCAGCAGGAAGAAGCGGAGGGATCGGGGCATGGACCTGGGGGCGGCCGGTGTTGGGGGATGGCCGGCTGCCAGAATGTACGATCAGTAATCCGTTCAGGAGGCCGATCTATCAAACGGGCCGGGCGGATGGCCGGCCGGCGTTCGCCGATTCAGCAGTGCGAAGCGCGGCCACAAAAAAACCGGCTTGAGCCGGTCAATCTGAAAAGGATGGTGCGCGGTGCAGGGTTCGAACCTGCGACTCCTGCCGTGTGAAGGCAGTGCTCTACCGCTGAGCTAACCGCGCGGTGATTGGGCGGGAGACATAAGGCAGGGAGCCTGCTTTGCCAGTTCTTTTTGTCGAAAAACTGCAGTTTTCCGCCGGCCCTCCGCGATCGGCAGAATGGGGCTCGACCGCCGGAGCCGGGCCGCTATGCTGTTTTCATGCTTTTTTCCCGTTTGCTGCCCGGTCTGCTGGTCTGGTCCCTGGGATGCGCCGCGCTGGCGGCGGAACCGTCCGCGCCGGAGGCCGAAAAGGCGCCGAAGCCCGCGGACAAGCCGGAACTGCCGGAGCGCCGCAGCGTCACCGAGCACCGCCTGAGCCTGAACGGCCAGGTGATCGAATTCACCGCGACGGCCGGCACCGCGGTCCTCAAAAACGCCGAGGACAAGCCGACCGCCGAGGTTTTCTACATCGCCTACACCCGCAAAGGCGTCAGTGATCCGGCCACGCGGCCGGTCACCTTTTCCTTCAACGGCGGCCCGGGCTCGTCCTCGGTCTGGATGCATCTCGGCCTGCTCGGACCCAAACGGGTGAAACTGCGCGACGACGGCTTTGCCGTGCCGCCGCCCTACCAGCTGGTCGACAACGAGTTCTCGCTGCTCGATGAGAC
>CAYYJK010000448.1:0-2351 GCA_964472185.1 uncultured Prosthecobacter sp. | reverse complement strand
GCCGCCGCGGCGGCCGTCGAGCAGGCTCTGGTAGGTGCGCAGGATGCGCGCGCTGTCGCTGCGCGACTGTTCCAGAAGCTCGACGCGGTAGTGGCGCAGGCCCGCCTGCATCAGCCCCGGGAAAAACTGCGCGCCGGTCTGGGCCACGGCGTTGAACAGGGTGTTGCGGCAGCCGACGTCGGCCTTCAGCGGGTGCTCCATGCCGACGCGGTCGCGCAGGTGCACGCGGTGCTTCTCGCAGGGGCGGCCGCAGTTGGTGAAGTCCGTGCCGTCCGACAGGAAGGCCGCGAAGGCGCAGTGCTCCATGTGAAACATCGGCATGTGCTGGTGCAGCGTGATCTCGAACCAGGCGGGCGGCGCCTGCGCCAGCAGGTCCAAGACCTGCTCGATGTTGAGGTCGTAGGAAATCGTCAGGCGCTCCAGCCCGTTGCCCTTGAGGAAGTCGGCCGTCAGCGGGTTGGCGACGTTCAGCGAGAAGTCGCCGGTGATGGGAAGGCCCGCGTCCTTGAAGAACGCCATCGCACCGAGGTTGCGGATCAGCACCCCGTGCGGCTCGGCGCGGGCGATCAGCTTGAAGAAGCCGGCTTCGCCCGACTTCTGGATGCGCGGGGTGGCGAGGTGGATGCGCGCACCGCCGTGTTCGCGCACGCGTTTCACGGCGTCGCCGTACAGGCGGATGTCCTCAAAATCGACGTAGAGTTCGCTGACGCCGCATTCCAGGGCGGCTTCGATCTGCTCGCGGTTGCGGCAGAGCACGTGCAGGGTGGGGGCGGTTTCGGCCGGCGCGTCCTGCCGGCGCACCTCCTGCAGCAGGCCTTCCAGCGTCGCGGCTGGCGAGCGCTTCTCGGCGGGCGCGTCCGCCGCCTGCTGCCGGTCGCAGTGCTCGACCAGGGCGCGGCGCAGGCGGTTGAGTTCGCTCACGGGCAGCATGACGTCGCCTTCGAGTTCGACGCGCAGGTCGCCCAGGGTGTAGGCCGTGCCGCCCAGGCGGCCCAGCTGCGCCTGCAGCACCTCGGCGCTGAGCGGCCGCTGCTGGGCCGCCGCCAGCGCCACCGTCGAAGTGACGGTCACGCCGCCGTCGGCGGTGCGCAGCACCAGCGGCTCGCCGGCCCTGCCGCCGACCACCAGGTGCAGAGGCTGCTTCCGGCGCAGTGGGATCTCGCCCTGATAGCTCTGGCGCAGGCGCTGCTCGAGCACCTGGTCGCCGGTCTTGAACACGCGCATGCCGGGATGCAACTGGTCGGTGCGCAGGCGCCCGCGCTGGAACTCCAGCCAGTTGCCGCGCAGGCCGTAGATGCGGCCGCCCTGCTCGTCGTTGGTGTCCCGCAGGTTCTCGAAGACGACGCCGTCGCCGTTTTTCAGGTGGGCGGGCACGTCTTCCAGCTCAACCGCGTCGTGGCCGACCGAGCGCACGACGCCGACGTAGTAGCCGCGCTTCTTGCCGTAGTAGGCGCCGACCAGCTTCTGGTGATTGACGCCGTGCATCCAGCCGCTGAACAGGCCGCGGGAAAACGTCATCTCCAGCTCGTAGCGGTCGTCGTCGGTGATGACCTGGGCGAGGTCCTGGTCGGCCAGGGCGGCGTCGATGGCCTTGCGGTACACCCGGGTCACGGCGGCGACGTACTCCGGCGTTTTCAGCCGGCCCTCGATCTTGAAGCTGCGGATGCCGAGCTCGATCAGTCGCGGAATCTCCTGCACCGCTGCGAGGTCCTGCGGGCTGAGCAGGTAGCGCTTGTCGCCAAGGTCGCGCAGCTCGCCGTCGACGATCATCTCGTAGGGCATGCGGCAGGCCTGGGCGCACTCGCCGCGGTTGGCACTGCGGCGTCCGAGCGATTCGCTGGTCAGGCACTGGCCGCTGTAGGCCACGCAGAGCGCGCCGTGGACGAACACCTCCAACGGCACGGCCGGCCGGTCGCCGGCGTGGAAGCGTTCCAGTTCGCGCAGGCTCAGTTCGCGCGCCAGCACGGCCTGGTCGATGTCCAGCGTCCTGGCCAAATCGAGGCCTTCCGGAGAGGTGATGGTCATCTGGGTGCTGGCGTGCAGGCGCAGGCCGGGTGTCAGCGCCTTCACCATCCGCGCGAGTCCCAGGTCCTGCACGATGACCGCATCCACCCCCGCGGCCTCCAGCACCCGCAGCTGTTCGGCCGCCTCCGCCAGTTCGCCGGTGAACACCAGCACGTTGAAGGCGCAGTAGCCCTTGACCCCGTGCGCATGCAGAAACCGCATCAGCTCCGGCAGGTCCTCCGCCGTGAAATTGTCGGCCCGCATGCGCGCGTTGAAGCGCGGCAGGCCGAAAAAAATCGCATCCGCGCCGTTGGCGACGGCGGCGCGGGCGCACTCCCAGTTGCCGG
>CAYYJK010000447.1:0-2352 GCA_964472185.1 uncultured Prosthecobacter sp. | reverse complement strand
CCCTGGTGGAGAAGCCCACCACCGAGCCGCTGCCGGAGAAGTGGACCGCCCTGCTCGAGGAGGTGCCGAAGGACCCCTGGGGCCAGGAATACAAGTACCGCTACCCGGCCCAGAAGTCGAAGAAGGCCTACGACGTCTACTCCGTCGGCAAGGACGGCGTCGAAGGCAGCGAGGACGACATCGGCAACTGGAAGGCCGCGGCGGCCAAGTGAACCGCGCAGGACCCGATGAATGAATGCGTGCAGTCCCAGCAGGCAGGACCGCCGGCGGCCTGAGCGCGCGTCTCACGCCCCGCGCCGCACGCCCGCAGTCGCCGGCTTCACGCTTGTCGAGATCGTCATCTCGCTGACCATCATCGTCGTCATCACCGCCGCGGCGGTGCCGATGTTCCGCGGCCTGCGCGACGAGCAGCTGGCGCGCGAGCCTATCACCGAGCTGGTCCGCCTGGCCAAGGAGGCGCGCCTGCGCGCCATGAAGGAGAAACGCCCCTACCAGGTCGCCTTTCATGCCGGCGGCTTCACCGCCTCGCGCTACTTCAACCCCTACCTGCAGCTCTCCGACCTGACCGAGCTGCTGCAGGAGGAGGAGACCGGCGTGCGGCGCCTGAACCCGAACGCGGACGACAACGACGCCGATTTGGACGCCGGCAGCGGCGAGCTGCCGAAAACCTCGCTGCCGCTGGCGCCGGCGGCGCCGAAACTCGACGACCAGTGGCAGGAGCACTACGGCCTGCCGCCCGACACCCAGTACTCGCTGCGTTTCTGGCACGACCTCGAAGAGACCCCGGTCGCCGGCGATTTGGTCAAACTTTGGGTCTTCCAGCCCTCCGGCATCTGCCAGCCGCTCAAGCTGCACCTGGAACGTCCCAGCGCCGTGTTCGACGTCGAGTTCGGCGCCCTCACCGCCGACATCACCCGGGAGGTCATCGACCTGAAATGAAGCCGCCGCGTCCATGCCCGCAAGCGCCGCGCGGCGGCTACATCCTGTTCGAGCTGATCATCGCCCTGTCGATGTTCGCCATCGGCGTCCTCGGGCTGGCGCGCACGCTCAACACCTCGATGGAGGTCGCCAACATCCTCAACCGCGAGCAGCGCGTGCGCATCGGCCTGCGGTCGTTCGTCGAGGAGATCCGGCGCAAACCGCTCGCGGAAATGAGCGCCAGCGTCACCGACGCCGCCACCGGCGTTACCTACACCAGCACCATTGAACGCGTGGCCCTGACCACCACGCGCGGCGAGGTGCTGGCCGACCTGTACAACCTCAAGGTGGTGGCCTCGTTCCAGGCCGGCAATGAAACCCGAGAGGAAAGCGTGGACGTCTATGTGCACAAACCCGCCCAACCCTGAGCCCGCCGTCCAGCGCCCCGGCCGGCCCGTGCGCTCGGCGCCGGCGTTCACGCTCATGGAGGTGGTCATCGCCCTGACCATCCTCGGCCTGATCACCGGCACGCTGTTCGCCATCATCCAGGGCAGCGTCCGCGGCGCCGCGCAGATCGAGCAGCTGCAGCGCGAAAACGACGCCATCCACCGCTTCCTGGAACTCTGCCGGCAGACCTTCACCACCCTGCCGAGTTCGGCCACTCTCACCCTCAAGCCGCTGGACAGCCGGGTCGACTCCGGTCAGGAACTGACCATCAGCGGCTCCACCCACTGCTTCAGCTTCGGCCTCAAGCCCATCACGTACGAGGACACCATCCTGGGGCTGCGCCCGGATCCGGCCGGCGCCACCGACCAGAACGGCCTGCCCCTGCAGTACCTCTGCCTCTCGCGCGAGGACCTGATCCCCGCCACCGACGACCGCAGCCTGGCCCTGCGCCAGGAGACCACCGGCCTCGCCGCCCCGGACGAACAGGGCCGCCACTGGATGCCCCTGCTGCCCGACGTCGTGCAGCTGAAGTGGCGCTTCTACAAGGAGGACGACGACACCTGGCTCGAGGAATGGGAGGATTCGGACTGGCCGGAGTTGATCGAGGTGCAGCTGCAGATGCGCGACCGCACCACGCCGCTGCGCATGGTGTACAGCCTGCCGGTGATCCAGATCATCGCGGGGCGCGCCACGCCCGCCAGCAGCGGCAGTGCAACCGGCGGCGCCACCACCCCCACCGGCAGCCCGGGCAATGCCGGCGGCAACCGCGGCGGAGGCGGCGACGCGGGCGGTGGCCGCGGCGGGGATGGCGGCGGCCGGCCCTCGGGCGACAATCCGCGCGGTGGCGACGGAGGCGGGCGCGGCGGCCCAGGCGGCGGCGGCTCTTCCAACATGGGAGGTGGGCGATGACCCTCGGCCGACGGCACCCGCCCGGCCGACGCCGCGGCGGCTCGGCCCTGATGATCATGGTCTGGGCCCTCCTGCTCA
>CAYYJK010000446.1:0-2360 GCA_964472185.1 uncultured Prosthecobacter sp. | reverse complement strand
GCCCTGAGCCTGAGCCACCGCATCGCCGTCATGCACGCCGGCCGCGTCGAGCAGATGGACGAACCGCGCCGGCTGTACGAACACCCCGCCACCGCCTTTGTGGCCGGCTTCATCGGCGATGCCCATTTTCTGGCCGGCGAGGTGGCGGAAACGCTGGCGGACGGCCGGCTGCGCGTACGGCTGCACGGTTTGGGCGAAGCCACCGTCAGCGGCGGCCCGGGGCTGCAGCGCGGGGACCGCGTGCGTGTCATGCTGCGCCCGGAGCATCTGCAACTCGCGGCCACCGCTCCGGCCGGGGCCGTGAATCACTTCCCCGCCCGGCTGCGCAGCACCAGTTATTTTGGCACGCATCTGCGCCAGCGGGTCGAATGCGGGGGCCAGTACCTGCAGGTGCAGGCCCTTACGGGCGCGCCGCCCTTTGCCGCGGACGCCGAACTCTGGCTGCACTTTGCTCCGGAGGAGACGCGCCTCGTCGAACCGTCGCCGCCATGAAAGCACGCACCCGGGAACTGCTCTGCACCCTGCCCTCGCTCGGCTGGCTGGGGCTGTTCTTCGCCCTGCCCTGCCTGCTGGTCTTGGCACTGGCGCTGCGCCCGGCCGACCTGCGCGGCGGCGTCGGGGAAGGCTGGACCCTCGACACCCTGGCCGCGCTGGCGGACCCCGTCTACCTGCCGGTGCTCTGGCGCACGCTCTGGCTCAGCCTGCTGACGACGCTGCTGTCGGTCGGGCTGGCGCTGCCGGTGGCCTGGTGCATGGCCCGGGCGACGCGCGTCTGGCGGCAGCGCCTGCTGCTGCTGGTGATCGTGCCGTTCCTGACCAACTTCCTGATCCGCATCTTCGCCTGGAAATCGCTGCTGCATCCGGAGGGCCCGATCAAGCGGGCCCTGGTCGCCCTGCACCTGGCCGCCGAGGACAGCCAGCTGCTCAACCACGCCGGCGCCGTGCTGCTGCTCATGGTCTACACCCAGCTGCCCTTCGCCATCCTGCCGCTGCAGGCCGCCGCCGAAAAATTCGACTTCAGCCTGCTGGAGGCCGCGCGCGACCTGGGCGCCAGCCGCTGGCAGAGCCTGCGCCGCGTCTTCCTGCCGGGCATCCGCGGCGGGCTGGCCGCCGCGGCGGTAATCGTGTTCGTCAGTTCGCTCGGCCAGTACGTCATTCCGCAGTGGGTGGGCGGCACGGAATCCGACATGCTCGGCAACAAGATCGCCCAGCGCGCCTTCAGCGACCGCAACCTGCCGCTGGCCGGCGCATTGTCGGCGGCGCTGCTGCTGGCGGTTCTGGTGCCGGCCTGGTGGGCGGCCCGCCGCCGCCCGTGAAGCGGCTCAGCCGCGGGCGCGCACCGCCACGGACTCGCCGTGCGCATCCAGGCCCTCGACCCCGGCAAACACGCGCACCACGGGTTCCGAACGGCGGACGCTGGCCGGGTCCAGGCGGATGATGCTGGTGCGGCGCTGGAACATGTCGACGGTCAGCCCCGGGAAGGACTTGCCGGCGCCGCCGGTCGGCAGCGTGTGGCTGGGACCGGCCAGGAAATCGCCGACGGCTACCGGCGAATCGTTGCCGAGGAAGATGGCGCCGGCGGTGCGGATGAGCGGCAGGATTTCCGGCTCACGCGCCGTGATCAGCGTCAGGTGCTCGGGAGCGTAGGCGTTGACCAGCCGCGCCCCCTCCTCCAGCGAAGCGGCGAGCATCAGGAACACGCCCTTTTCAAGCACGGGACCGAGCTGGGCCTGCCGGCTCAGCGAGGCCGACTGACGCGCGACCTCGGCAATCACGGCGTCGAGCAGGGCCGGGTCGTCGGTGATGAAGCCCGCCTGGCTGTCCTTGCCATGCTCGGCCTGGGCGAGGATGTCGGCGGCGATGTAGGCCGGATTGCCGGTGCGGTCGGCCAGGATCAGCACCTCGCTGGGCCCCGGCAGAAGATCGATGGAAACCACGCCGAACACCTGGCGCTTGGCCTCGACCACGTAGCTGTTGCCCGGACCGAAAATCTTGGCCACCGGCCGGACGGTCTCGGTGCCGTAGGCCAGCGCGGCGATCGCCTGGGCGCCGCCGACCGCGTACACCTCGGTGGCGCCGGCCAGCTTGAGGGCGGCCAGCAGCCCCGGATTCACCCGGCCGTCGCGGCCGCAGGGCGTGCAGACGACGATTTCCGGAACGCCCGCCGCGGCGGCGAGGGTGACGGTCATGATCGCCGTGGACACCAGCGGCGCCGTGCCGCCGGGCACGTAGCAGCCGACGCGCTCGAAGGGATGGTAAACCTCGCCGACCTGGGCGCCCTGCTCGTTGGTGCCGAACCAGTCCTGGCGCAGGCTCTTGCGGGCGAATTCAAAGACGTTGCGGTGCGAGGCCTGCAGGCC
>CAYYJK010000445.1:0-2368 GCA_964472185.1 uncultured Prosthecobacter sp. | reverse complement strand
CAGGACCCTGAACGCATCCTGCAGGCCGCCGAGGCGCACCTGCGCGCGCAGGTGCCCGCCGGCGTCCGGCTCGACATCCACCGCGGCCACACCGGCCAGGCCTACCTGATGGACCCGCATTCGGCGCTGGGCCAGGCCGCCCAGCGCGCCCTCACCCGCACCTTCGGCGGCCAGGTTGCGCTCATCCGCGAAGGCGGCAGCATCCCCATCGTCCAGGCGTTCAAGGACGTCCTGCGCGCCGACACGCTCCTGCTCGGTCTGGCCCTGCCCGACTGCCAGGCGCACGCGCCCAACGAGAACTTTCCGGTGGCGAACTTCGAAGCGGGCATCCGCCTGAACCAGGCGCTGCTGGAAGAGTTGAGCGCCTGACGCGCCGGCGGCAGCGCGGCCGTTCGGCCCCAGAGTCGGTACTATTGTGCCAAAGCCGGCCGCCGCCGCGGCATCCGGCACGCTCGCTGCTCTGTCGGGAGATCCCCCGAAACTTGAGCCAAGGAACAGCCCCCGGCTGATCCGGGATGTCCACGGCTGCGATCTTCGGGCGGACCGTCGCGACACCATGAAAACCCTCACCGTCCTCCTGCTCCTGCTGGCCCCCGCCGTTGCCGCCCAAACCTACGTCTACGACGGCGATCTCGGCACGGCCGGCATCCAGAACGGCAATGGCACCTGGAGCACCAACGCCGGCGTCGCCGCCAACCTGCGCTGGTTCAAGGACGGCGCCTACAGCGCCTGGGACAACAGCGGCCTGGCCGTCGCCGAATTCGGCAGCACCAGCAGCACCAGCGGCGGCACCCTGACGCTGGAAGGTGAAATCCAGGTTGCCGGCCTGACTTTCAACGCCCTCGGCACCCCGCTCGGATCCTCCGCCTACGCCTTCAGCGGCGGCACGCTCAACATCGGCACCGACAGCCTGATCCGCATCACCGACGCCGCCTCGGGGGGCGGCACGGGCGGCCAGTGGATCACCTTCAACTCGTTGCTCAAGGGCCGGAACCTCACCTTCCAAAAAGCCTCGGGCAGCGCCCTGGCCTTCGTCCGCCTCAATGCGGCCAACACCGAACTCACCGGCACGCTGACCCTGGGCAGCGCCGCGGGCGTCACCGGCGGCGTTTACGCCAGCATCGGCAGCCCCAACTACATCGCCGGCGTCAGCCAGGTGGTCGTGCAGCCCGGCTCCGTCTTCAACCCCACGGGCGCCGGCACCTACGCCATGCCGGTCACCTTCGCCGGTGTCGGCAGCGCCAACTACGGCGCCATCCGGGTGGACGCTGCCAACACCGTCTTCAGCGGCGGCTTGACCCTCGCCGGCAACGCCCGCTTTCACACGCACATCAACAACACCCAGACAGGGATCAACGGCGGCATCGGCGAAAGCGGCGGCAGCTGGAGCTTCACCCGCACCGCCTATGCACCCGTCAACACCGTACTGCCCCTCACCCTGACGCTGAGCGGCGCCAGCACCTACACCGGCGCCACCATCCTCGGCCGCGCCACCAGCATCGCCAGCACCAGCGAAACGATCGGCACCGAGGGCGGCGTCACCGTGCTCGATTTTGCCGGCAGCGGCTCCCCCGCCGCCGACCTGCTGTACCACGCCGGGCCAGCCGGGGAACTCCAGCTCATCGGCGGCCTGGCCACGCCGACCGTACTGCGTCTGAACGGCGCCGCCGGCACCGCCAACCGGCAGGGTTTCAGCGCGCTGAGCGTGCAGCAGAGCGCGACCGCAATCACCGCCGTGTCCGGCACCGGCGGCCGCATGGATCTCGACCTGGGTGCCATCACCCGCACCGGCAATGCCGTGCTCGCCCTGACCGCCCCCGCCTCGGGCCAGCTCACCGGCAGCCGCAACGGCGAGACTCAGGGCCTGCTGGGCACCTGGGCCACCTACAGCAGCGCCGACGGCCGGACGGCGGGCTGGGCGGGCCTGACCGATGGCGTGATCGGCCGGTTCGACGGCAGCCTGGACTACGCTGGCGGCCAGACGGTCGGCGAGCTGGCCGGCTACAGCCCGCAGGCGCATCTGCGCGTCTCGGCCGCGTCCGGCGGCGACGTGCCGTTCGGCGCCGGCACCACGGCCCTGGCCACGCTGTCCATGACCGATGGCGCCAGCCCGCGCCGGCTCGATCTCGCCGGCCACACCCTGCGCCTGGCGGCCGACGGCGGCCTGCAGATCGTCCGCGGCTCCCGGAGCCTCGACGTCGGAGTGCCGGGCAACGCCGGTCAGCTGACCGCGGGCGGAGCGGACAACGCGGCGGGGCAGCTGATGCTGACCAACCTGTCCGCCGAGCACGCCCTGACCGTGCATTCCAGCATCGTCAACAACGGCAGCGGCGCCGTCAGCCTCAACCTCAACGGCAGCGGCCGCGTG
>CAYYJK010000444.1:0-2387 GCA_964472185.1 uncultured Prosthecobacter sp. | reverse complement strand
TTGTAGCGCCACTTGCTGCCGCGGCTGCTGATCCAGTCGCGGCCGCCGGTGTAGAGGGCGCCGCCGTCCTGGGTTTCCAGGCAGAGGTGGTGCAGGTGGTTGAATTCGACGACGAGGTTGTTCCCGCTCATCTGCACGCCCATGCGCGGTCCGTGGTGGATGTGGTTGTGCCGCACGATGTTGTCCACGCCGTAAAGCGCGACGCCGCAGGCGTTCTTGTTGAAGACGCCCATGTGGTGGATGTGGTTGTCCTCGGCGACGTGCCCCGGGCCGGTGAGCGTCCTGCGGTCGCCGCCGCTCAGGCTGATGCCGTTGCTGCCGGTGTCGCGGATTTCACAGCGGGCGATGCGGACGTTCCGGCCGTCGCTGACGCCGACGCCGCTGCCGTGAAAACCGCCGACGGTGGCGATGACGCAGCGTTCGACGAGGCAGTCTTCGGCGCGGTCGAAGGTGATGGCGGTGCCCTGGCTGCCGGTCAGCGTCAGGCCGCGCACGGTGATGTTCTTCGCCCCCGGCTTCACCCGGATCAGGCCGTCGAGCACCGGCACGCGGACCTCGCACTGATCGACGGGACGGGGCGGCCAGAAGTAGAGCGTGCCGGTGCGGCGGTCGTAAAACCATTCGCCCGGGGCGTCGAGCTCTTCGAGAGCGTTCTGGAAGCGGTAGCGGTTGTGGGGGTGCAGGTCGTAGGCGCAGTCCTTTTTCAGCGTCAGCAGGCGCGTGGCCGGGTCGAGCGAGGCGACGGGTTCGACGAAGTTCCACCAGCCGTACTGCGCGAAGATGTCGATCTCGACGTCCTCCGGATGCGCCCACTGCCGGACATCCTGCGGTTTGACGTGGAGCGTGCGTTTCCAGCGGTGGCCTGCGGGCGCGCCCCCGGGGCCGAAGTCGGCGACAAAGGCCCAGCCGCCGTACAGCGGATCCCGGGCGTCGAAGTTGGGGTAACGGGCGAGGATCTGGCGTTCGCCGTCGCAGAGCAGTTGCCGCGGTAGGAAGCCCTTGGGCAGCCGGGCGGCGACCGCGGCCTTGACGACCGATCCCTGGTGCGGCTGCCAGCCGGTGATGCGCGGGGCGCCGATCAGCGTGCTGTTCGCGCCGGTGAGGGTGAGGTCCGAATCCTGCGCTTCAAGCACGAGGGGTTGCCCGAGTTCGGTGACGCCGGTGGGAAAGGTCAGCGTGGCGGGGACGGTGTCGCCGGCCTGGCGGGCGGCACGCAGCTTCTGCAGGGCAAGCGTGGGCGGCAGTTCGGCGGTGACGGTCAGGTCGAGCGCTGCGGCGGTGCAGGCGCAGGCGAGCAGGGGCAGGAACCAGAGGCGGGGCGGCATGCGCCACCCGTTACGCCGTCCTGCGGCGCGGAGCAAACGCCGGGTGGCCGCGCCGCCGGGTGCCTCCGAGGTCGCTATTTGACCTCGGTGGCCAGCACGGCGATTTCCAGCAGCAGCTTCTGGATGTGGCAGCCGGAGGCGGCAAAGCCCGCCTGCAGCTGGTCGAGCACCTTCGGGCCAAAGGCCGGTACCGGCTGCTTGACCGTGTGGTGGAAGAGCTGGCGGATGAAGGCGCGGTGGCCGGCCGGGTTGTCGGCGACGTGGTTGACGATGTCGCGCGGGCCGGTGAGGCGGACCGTGCGGCCCTGCTCGTCGGAGAATTCGCTGACGGGATCCACCGGCTTGCGGTTGTCCTGCGTGCGCCAGCGGCCGATGGCGTCGAAGTTCTCCAGGCTGAAGCCGAGCGGGTTGATGACGGCGTGGCAGGACATGCAGCTGTTGTTGCGCGTCAGTTCGGTGATCTTCTCGCGCATGGTCAGGCTGGGATTGAAGTGGCTCTCGTCGAAGCTCACCGCCATCGGCGGCGACTTCAGCGTCATGCCGACGATGTTGCGGGTGAGGAAAACGCCGCGGTGGATGGGCGAGGTCTGCTTGCTGTAGGCCAGCGAGGCGAGCAGGTAGGGGTGGGTGACCACGCCGGCGCGTTCCCGGGGATCGAAGGAGACGGGCTGGAAGTCCTCGCTGTCGACGGTCTTGCCGTACAGGCCGCCCAGGCGGCGGTTGAGCAGGAGGTAGTCAGCCTTGAGCAGCTCGCGGTAGTCGGAGGAACCGTTCCAGACCACCTGGTCGACGAAGCGCAGCAGCGAGGCGCGCAGGTCGGCGAGCACCTGCTCGGTGAAGCCGGGGAAGGCCTTCGGATCTTTGCTGGTGTTCTCGGCGTGCTCGAGGTCGAGCCAGTGGTGGAAGAAGCCGTGCAGCTTGGCCTTGGTGCGCGCGTCGCCGAGCATGCGCTGGGCCTGCGCCCGGATCTGGTCGCGCGTGCGCAGCTTGCCTTCACTGGCGGCCTGCAGCAGGGCCTTGTCGGGGATCGAATCCCACAAAGCGAGCGCCAGCCGGCTGGCG
>CAYYJK010000443.1:0-2404 GCA_964472185.1 uncultured Prosthecobacter sp. | reverse complement strand
ACGGCGGGCAGCGCCTTCAGCAGGGCCGCCAAAATGCGCGCATGCGCCGACTCCACTTCGCTGGTCTCCAGCGTGCGGTCCGGTGCCCGGTAGGTCAGGCTCCAGGCCACGGACTTGCGGTCTGCCGCCAGCTTGACGCCCGCTGGGTCGGTGAACACGTCGAACAGGCGGGCATCGACCAGGAGCGGCTCCTTCAAACCGGCAAAGAAGGCGGCGACCTTGGAATGCGTCACCTCCGCCGGCAGTTCCAGAGCGACGTCGCGGGTGACCGCCGGGTAACGCGGCAGATCCTCGAATTTGGCGGGCCCGGCACTGCCCTGGCGCAGAGCGCTGAGCAGCAGTTCCGCGACGTAGACGGGATGGCGCGCGTCGATCTGCCGCGCCCGCGCCGGATGCAGCTGGGCGATCCAGCCCAGCACGCGATTGCCGACGCGCAGTTCGCTGTGCAGCAGGAAGGCGGCGTTGTCAGTCAGGCGTTTGGTGTCGAGCGTGGCGACGCCCGGCAGCGCCTCGATCAGCCCGCGCAGGTCGAAACCGTCGGCGGAACGCGGCTCGCGGGCATGCCAGCTCGAGGGCGATTCCGGGCCGCTGAGCAGGATCGCCAGGCGTTCCTCCTCCCGGCTGTGGCCGTTGGGCAGCTTGAGAAAGACGCGCCCGAGTTCGAACAGACGCAGGCGCTCCGCGCCCTGGCGGATGTTGAGGGCGGCACTGGCCAGCAAGCCGGGCACCAGGCTGGGACGCAGGGCGGTGTGGTCCTCGCTGAGCGGGTTTTTCAGCGCGACGCTGGCGGCCGCCGGATCGGGGCTGCCCAGACTGTCGGCAATCTGCGCGCCCGCGATCAGACGCAGCGTCTGCGCCTCGTTGAAGCCGCGGCCGGCCAGGGCCTGACGCAGCTGCATGGCGTGGTCGTACTGGCGATCGGTGGCGTCACCGACGCCGAAGGCCGCGGTGAACTTGGCCGGGACGCGCTCAAGGCCGATGACACGCGCGACTTCCTCGACCAGGTCGACGCTGCGCTGCAGGTCGAGCCGGTAGCTCGGGATCCGCCAGCGGCTGCGCTCAGGCGTCGCCGCGAGCTTGCGCAGGCCCAGCTTCTCCAGGATGCCGTGCGCCTCGTCGGCATGAAGATCCGGCATGCCCAGCAGACGGTGGGCGCGCGCCTCGTCCAAATCCACCTCACCCGCCAGTTCCGGGGCGGTTCCGGCAACCTGCAGCACGTCTTCAGCGCTGCCGCCGGCGATGGTGAGGATGAGCTGAACCGCCAGGTCGGACGCGCCATGCACCTGCTGCGGATCGACGCCGCGTTCAAAGCGGTAGCTGGAATCGGTGTGCAGGCCCAGCCGGCGCGAGGTGCGCCGCACGCCGGAGGGCGTGAAGTAGGCGCTTTCGAGCAGGACATTGACGGTGGCTTCCGTCACGCCGGTGGCGTCGCCGCCCATGACGCCGGCGATGGCCAGCGGCCGCCCGGCATCGGCGATGACGAGATCTTCGGGCTGCAGCAGCGGCTGGCTGCCGTCGAGGGTGGTGAGGGTTTCGCCTTCGGCGGCCCGGCGCACCACGATGCCGCCCTGCAGCTGATCGAGATCGAAGGCGTGCAGCGGCTGCCCCATCTCGAACATCACGTAGTTCGTGATGTCGACCACGTTGTTGATCGGCCGCAGCCCGACGCTTTCCAGGCGTTCCTTCAGCCAGGCCGGGCTGGGGCCGACCTTGACGCCGCGGATCCGTCGGGCGGTGTAGTAGGGACAGCCGTCCGCGGCGTCGAGGCGGACCTGCCCGGACGTCGCGGCCTGCGCGGGTGACACCGTCCCGGCGTGGTCGCGCACGCCTTTGAGCGGCAGGCCGGTGAGGGCCGCCAGTTCGCGCGCCAGACCGAGGTGGCTGAGCAGGTCGGGCCGGTTCGGGGTGATCTCAAGATCGAAGACGGTGTCGGGCTCGAACAGCTCGCGGATGGGTTTGCCGACCGGCAGTTCGGGATCCAGAATGAGCAGGCCGGCGTGATCGTCGCCCAGGCCGAGCTCCTTGCCGCTGCACATCATGCCGCCGGACACCACGCCGCGCAGCTTGCCTTCCTTGATTTCAAAACCCCCGGGCAGCTGGGCGCCGGGCAGGGCCAGCGGCACCTTGTCCCCCGCCTTGAAATTCTTGGCGCCGCAGACGATCTGGCGCGGCGCGCCGGAACCGTCGTCGACCTGGCAGACGCTGAGCTTGTCGGCATCCGGGTGCGGTGCGAACTCACGGATCTGCGCCACGACCACCTTCTCGGAGGCCACGCCCTTCTCCTCGATGCCTTCCACCTCGATGCCGGCAAAGGTCAGGAGATCGGAAAGCTGGGCGGTCGTGTAGCCGGAGAGGTCGAGATGCGCGCTGAGCCAGGAAAGGGAGACTTGCATAGGAGGCGGAA
>CAYYJK010000442.1:0-2410 GCA_964472185.1 uncultured Prosthecobacter sp. | reverse complement strand
ACGGTTTCGAAATCCACAAGGGGTACCCGACCCCGGCCCACCAGCGCGCCCTGCGTGCCCTCGGGCCCTGTCCCGAGCACCGGCGCAGCTTCGCGCCCGTGGCGCAGCTGGAGCTGCCGGGGTTCGGCCGTTAGCCGGACCGGCCGGCCGTCTCAGATCGGCCGGGCGCCGCCGCGCTCATTCAGGCTGCCGCAGGAGGGGCAACTGCTGATGCGCGCGGCGCGCCGGCGCTCCGTCGCGTAGGTGCAGCCGCAGATGCGGCACTGCGTGGCGATGCGGCGGCGCTGCAGCTCCCGGCGCCGGTCGCGCCAGAACATGTAGAACCACAGGACGCAGACCAGGCTGACGCCGAGCAGCATCATCAGCATGACGAAGTTGGCGAGGCTGATGCCGATCACGGCGCGCCCTCCCTGCTGACGGGTTTCCAGGCGAAGGTCACCTGCCCCCATTCCACCTCGGCCGGCGCCGGCGCAAAGCGCAGGCCGCTGACGGCGGCTTGCAGTTGGCGCGTGACCTCGACGTCCTCGGCGGGCATCAGCGGCAGCGCCAGCAGCACTTGGCCGAGCGGGCCCACCGCGATCCGGAAGCGCGGCCGGGTGGCCTCGGTCAGCAGCACGCCGTCGACAGGAAACCGGCCGGTGACCCGGGCTTCGAGCGGGCCTTCAACCACCGCCTCGAGCCGGGTCGGCGGCGCTGGCGGTGCCTCGGCCGGTTCCGCCCGCGGCACGTGCGGCAGGACATTGAGGTCCAGGGCGAACAGGCGCGCCTGCGTTGAACCGCTGGGCCCCGAGCGCAGCGGCTGAAGCCGAAGCTGGTGGCCAGCGAAACTGGGCTGGAAGGCGGGCAGCGCGGCAGCGGGCCCGGGACTTGCGGCCAAATTCTCCGCCGGCAGCAGCACGAAGCTCCGGTCCACGGCCTGGTGGATGAGCGCCCGCTCCGCCTCCACACGCGGATTCAGCACCAGGACGCGGCGCGGCCGCACGTCGACGGGCCGGGACTCGGGGGCGACAATGCGGAACACGACGAACAGGGCGATCACCCCGCCCAACGTCGCCAGCACGGCCAAGGCCAGGCGAACCGCGCTGCGGTCGTGCGCCCGCCAGTCGAACAGCAGGGCGGATTCCTGGCCGTGGGAACGCTTCATGGGCTGGCCGGTTGGGCGGGGCCGGGCGTGGTCGACAGGGCCGCCTCGAAGCCGAGTTCCTGCGCCAGGTTGATCACCTCCACGACCCGGCCATGGGGCGCCTGGCGGTCGGCATGGATGATGACCCGGCGTTCGCCGTCGCGGCTTTTCGCCAGCAACTCGCGCAGGGACTCGTCGGTGACCCGGCGGCCGTTGAAATACAGGGGGGCGTCGCCCCCGGCGGCCAGGGTGATGATGTGGGCGCGGTCAAAGCCGGTTAGCCGGCTGGACGAGCGCGGTTTGTCGACGGTGATGCCCGACTGCACGACCAGACCGCTGCTGAACAGGAAGTACACCAGCAGCAGCAGAATCGCGTTCAGCAGCGGCGTGATGTAGAGCCAGGGGCTCTGCTTGGGCAGATGGCTTTCGAGCTTCATCGGACGCTGCGCGCGGTGCCGGATCAGCCGCGCTGGCTGCGGGGCCGGGCCCCCTCCTCGTCCGCCGCGGCCTGGCGGAACTCGACGATGTTGTCCGCATCCTTGGCGTCCTCGATCAGGTTGACGATCTCGACGCCGGCGCGCTCGAGATCGTGCATGATGGCGCGCGAGCGGGCGCTCAGGAAGGCGAAGCAGAGGTAGGCCGGAATGGCCACCACCAGGCCGAGGGCCGAGGTGATCAGGCTCTGGTAGACGCCGTGGGCCACTTCCGCCGCCGTGGTCACGCCGTTCGCCGTCGACATGTTGGTGAAGCTGTCGAGCAGGCCGATGATCGTGCCGAGCAGGCCGATCAGCGGCCCGATGTGGGCGATGGCATTCAGGATGCCCAGGTAGCGTTCCAGGCGCGGCACCTCAAGCTGACCCGCTTCCTGGACGATCTCCTTGAGCTGCTCGCGCGGTGCGTGATGCCGCAGCAGGGCGGCGTGAATGACCCGCCCGGCGGGCACCCGGGTCGCCAGCGCCTCCTGCAGGGCTTCCGCGTAGTTCCGGCGCCGGATCAGCGAGGCCAGCCCGGAGAGGAACTCGCCGATGTTCATGCTCGCCCGGTGAAAGTAGGCGAGACGCTCCAGGAAAATGACGATCGAGAACCCCATGCAGGCCAGCAGCAGCCAGACAAGCGGTCCTCCTTTGGAAATCAGTTCGGTCATGGGCAGTCGAAAATCGGGCCGGCAGGCGGCGAGGCCGTGCAAGCAGCAACCGGCTTCAGCATGATTTATGCCTCTTGATTATCATTGTAAACCTCGGAATGAGTCTGCGCGGACATCTCCCGTCCCGCCGCCCCACCCCGATG
>CAYYJK010000441.1:0-2415 GCA_964472185.1 uncultured Prosthecobacter sp. | reverse complement strand
CCCATAATTCATGCGTTCATGACCCCCGCCACGCCCCTGATTCTGCCTTCCCTGCTCGCCGCCGACTGGTCCCAGGTCGCGACCGAGGTGAAACGCGCCGAAACGGCCGGCGTGGAGGCCCTGCACCTCGACGTCATGGACGGCGCCTTCGTCGACAACATCTCCTTCGGCCCGCAGATGGTGCAGACCGTGCGCAAGTGCAGCGGCCTGTTTCTGGACGTGCACCTCATGATCCACCGTCCGGACCACTACCTCGAACGCTTCCTCGCCGCCGGCGCCGACAACATCACCATCCACGTCGAGGCCCGCTACGACAGCTCGGTCAGCGAGACCCTGCAGCGCATCCGCCACGCCGGCAAGAAGTGCGGCATCGCCCTGCATCCGGACACGCCCTTCGAAGCCGCCATCCCCTACGCCAAGGACATCGACCTGCTGCTGGTCATGACCGTGGTGCCCGGCTTCGGCGGCCAGCCGTTCATGGAGAAGGAGACCATGCCCAAGCTCGCCGCGGCGCGCGACTACCGCGCCACCCACGGCCTGAACTACTGCCTTGAGGTCGACGGCGGCATCTATACCCACACCGCCCCGGTCGCCAAGGCCCACGGCGCCAACCTGTTCGTCTGCGGCACCTCCTTCTTCGGCCAGGCCGACGCCGCCCAGGCGCATCGCGACCTGCTCGCCGCCGTGGCCTGAGCCGGCCGCGCATTTGCCGCTGGCCAGCCCGGCGCCCAGCCGCTAAAAGCGCTGGCGTCCATGACCACCTCCCTTGCCGCCGTCCTGTATGAGGCCAACCGGCCTCTTGTCATCGAGGAAGTCACCGTCCTGCCGCCCCGGGCCGGCGAGGTGCAGGTGCGCATGAAGGCCGCCGGCGTCTGCCACAGCGACCTGCATGTGATGAAGGGCGACCTGCCCATGCCCGCGCCGATCATCCTCGGCCACGAGGGCGCCGGCGTGGTCGAAGCCGTCGGCGAGGGCGTCACCAGCGTCCAGCCCGGCGATCACGTCATCCCGGTCTGGCGCGCCTCCTGCGGCCGCTGCGAGTACTGCCTCGGCGGCCGGCCCGCGCTCTGCGACATGGGCACCGCCATGCGTTTCACCGGCCTCATGCCCGACGGCGAAACGCGCTTCCGCAACGCCCGCGGCGACCGCATCCGCCACTACGCCGGCGTCTCCACCTTCAGCTCGCTCTCGACCATGCCCGAAGCCGCGGTGGTGAAGATCGACCCCGACTTCCCGCTGTGGAAGGCCGCCCTGATCGGCTGCGGCGTCATCACCGGCGTCGGCGCGGTCGTCCACGCCTCCGGCCTGCGCCCCGGCGGCAGCGTCGCGGTGTTCGGCTGCGGCGGCATCGGCCTCAACATCCTTCAGGGCGCCCGCCTGCTCCACGCGCACCCGGTCATCGCCGTCGACACGCACGCCGGCAAGGAAACCTGGGCGCGCCAGATGGGTGCCAGCCACTTCATCGACGCCAGCCGGACGGATCCGGTCGAGGCCGTCAAGGCGCTCACCGGCGGCGGCGTCGACTGCGCCTTCGAAGCCGTCGGCCTGCCGCGGCCGATCGAGCAGGCCTACGACAGCGTCCGCAAGGGCGGCACCTGCATCGTCTCCGGCATTGCCCGCGCCGACGCCCGCGCAGCGATCAACGTCAACCAGCTCGTCTACGCCGAAAAGACCCTCAAGGGCACGCTCTACGGCAGCGCCCGGCCGCGCATCGACCTGCCGCGCCTGATCGACCTGCACCGCCAGGGCGGCCTCCAGCTCGACGAGCTGCTCACCCGCACCTACCCGCTAACGCAGATCAACGAGGCCTACGCCGCGCTCGAACGCGGCGAGGTGGCGCGCAGCCTGATTGTCTGGGACGACTGACCGGTCCGGGTTGACGCCCGCCGGCTTTCTCGCCATCCTGGACGCGTGGGACTCACCATTGCCATCCTCGTCGTCCTCGGCGTCCTCCTCATGATGGTGGAGACGTTCCTGCCGGGCATGGTCGCCGGCATCCTCGGCCTGCTCTGCGTCCTGGCCGGCGTCTGGCTGGTGATGACCGCCGAGGACTTTGCCGCCTGGTCCGACTGGGCGCGCACGGGCTTGGCCTTCGCCATCATCGCCGGCGCCGCGGCGGTCCTGCTCGTCTGGCTGCGCTGCTTCGCCGTCAAACTCTGGCACCGAACCTTCACGCTCACCGCCAGCCTGCCTGCGGCCGCCGCCCCCGCCAGCCCGCCCGCCGGCACCGAGGGCGTCGCCCTCACCGAACTGCGCCCGCTCGGCCGCGCCGACTTCGCCGGCCTGCGCCGCGAGGTGCGCTGCGAGGACGGCTTCGCCGCCGCCGGCGCGCGCGTCGGCATCACCGGCAGCGAGCCCGGCAACCTGCTCGTCCGCCTCGTCCCCTGACCCCTCACCCCACCTCCCCCTCATGCC
>CAYYJK010000440.1:0-2418 GCA_964472185.1 uncultured Prosthecobacter sp. | reverse complement strand
CCCCAGGATCCGGCCCACGCTCACCCCCACGTCTGTCGTCATGTCTTCTTTCCTCCACACCTCCCTGCTCTGCCTGCTCACCGCCGCCGCCGGCGCCGCTCCCGTCACCAGCACCACCCTGGTCCAGAAAGCCCTGGCCACCCACCCCGAACTGCGCTTCTACGAGGCCCAGGTCGAAGCCGCCCGCGGCGGCAAGACCACGGCCGGCGAGATCGCCAACCCCGAACTGCTGACCGGCGTCGGCAACTGGCGCGTGCGCGACCTCGCCACCGGCGGCGTCAGCGACGGCCCCACCTGGTCGGTCCAGCTCACCCAGACCTTCGAATGGCCGGGCCGCCTCGCCCTGCGCAAGGCCATCGCCCAGAAAAACATCGAACTCGCCCAGCTCGGCGTCGAGCAGTTCCGCGCCGCCCTGGCGGCCCGGGTGCAAAACCTTTGCTGGAAGCTGCTCGCCGCCCAGGAAAAAACCCGGGTCAGCGAAGAGGTCGCGCAGCGCTACCAGACGCTGGCGGCGGTTCTCCTGCAGCGCGATCCCGCCGGCGCCGCGCCGCGCCTGGAAGCGCGCATCGTCCAGGCCAACGCCCTCAACCTGAGCGCCGCCGCCGCAGCGGCGCGCAACGACCGGGAGTCCGTCCGTTTTGAGCTCAATCAGCTGCTGGGGGAGAAGCCCGGCCAGCCGCTGGAGTTGAAACGTGAAGCGACCGCCCTGAACCCGCCGCCGCCGATCGAAACGCTGCTGTCCTCCGCCCGCCGCCGCAACTTCGACCTGCGCGCGCGGATTTTGGACGTTCAGCAGCAGGGCTACGAAGTGAAGCTCGCCGAGAACGAGCGCTGGCCTTCGATCAGTGTCGTTCCCTACATCCAGCGGCAGCAGAACGACACGCGCGAAACCCAGGCCGGCATCGGCGTCTCCATCCCCCTGCCGCTGTGGAACCGCAACAAAGGCGCCATCGACACCGCCAAAGCCCGCCAGGTGCAGGCCGAGGTCATGCTCACCGCCCAGATGCGCCAGCTCGAACGCGACGTCGCCGCCGAGCTCAGCCACTACCGCATCCACACCGAAGAACTGGCGAAATGGCCGGCCGACACCCTCGACAGCTTCCGCAAGGCCGCCGCCGAGGCCGACGAACACTACCGCCTCGGCGCGCTGCCGCTGACGACCTACACCGAGCTCCAGCATCAGTACGTCGATTCCGTCACCGCCCTGCTGGACTCCCAGCTCAACGCGGTCGAAGCGCGCCTCGCCCTTGAGCAGCTGACCGGCACGAAACTGCCCTGACCCTCAAGCCGGCAGCGACGGCAGCGGGTCCGACCCGCGCGCCGGCGCCCGAACCCGCTGCCGGCCTGCCGGCCGCCCCTGACCGCCTCAGGACTCTCTCGCCATGCTCAACGCCCTCCTTGAATTTTCCATCCGGCAGCGCGCCCTCGTGCTGCTGGCCACGCTCGGCCTTCTGTGTACCGGCATTTTCGCCCTGCTGCACCTGCCGATTGATGCCGTGCCCGATCTCACCGGCCCGCAGGTGCAGATCAATGTCAACGTGCCCGCCCTCGCCCCCGAGGAATCCGAGCGCGCCGTCACGCGCCCCATCGAAATGGCGCTCTCCGGCATGCCCGGCGTGCTCGACTCGCGCTCGATCACCAAGTTCGGCCTCAGCCAGGTGACGGTCGAGTTCGAGGACGGCACCGACATCTTCCGCGCACGCCAGCTGGTCGGCGAACGCCTGAGCGCCGTGGTCCAGGAGCTGCCACCGGGCAGCGAGTTGAGCCTCGCGCCGATCAGCACCGGCTTGGGCGAGATCTTCTACTACACCCTGCATTGGAAGAAGGGCGCCAAGGAACGTCCGGCCGACGAGCGCGAAGGCCTGATGCGCCTGTGGGAGACGCACGAGTACGTCGTCAAGCCGATGCTGCGCACCGTCCAGGGCATCGCCGAAATCAACAGCAACGGCGGCCACCAGCGCCAGGTCACGGTCGAGCCGATGCTCGACAAGCTCAAGGCGGCCAACATGACCGTCGGCGAACTGGCCGACATCATCCGCGGCAACGTCGAGAACGCCGGCGGCGGCGTCATCAGCCGCGAGGGCGAACAGCTCACCGTGCGCAGCGTCGGCCGCGTCAGCACGGCCGAAGAGATCGCCCGCCTGCCCGTCAAGTTCGGCGCAGCGATCGAAGCGCTCAAGGTCGAGGACGTCGCCAAAGTGCAGTGGGGCGCCGGCTTCCGCGGTGGCGCGGCCACCATGGACGGTGAGGAGGTGGTGCTCGGCACGGTGATGATGCTCATGGGCGAAAACGCCCGCGTGGTCTGCCAGCGCGTCAACCCGCGTCTCGGGGAAATCCGCGAAAAACTGCCCGCCGGCATGGATGTCACCGTCGTCTATGACCGCTCCGATCTGGTGAACGCCACCGTCGGCACCGTGC
>CAYYJK010000439.1:0-2474 GCA_964472185.1 uncultured Prosthecobacter sp. | reverse complement strand
ACTCACCTACTACACCCTGGTCGCCGGCTTTTCCGCCGGTCAGGGGCCGGGCAAAGAGGCCGGCTGGCAGTCCTGGCTCACGGTGGCCTCGGCCCAGCCCGACCTTCTGGAGCGGCTGTGCACCCTGCTGGAGGGGGCGGAGATGCCGCCGCTGATGTTCGGCTTCAAAACCGATAAGCCGGAGGAGACGCTGCGCCAGGTGCTCGATCCGGCCGCGCCGCCGGCCTGGCTGGCCGGGGCCTCCAAGGAAAGCTTCACGCCGGCGGCCGGCGGCAGTTTCACGCTCTATCAGACCACGGCGGCGACCTGGCTGACGGAGGCGGTGCGGCAGCAGCTGCAAAAGCAGCTTGAGATTTCGGTCTCGGATCCGGCCCTGCGCGGCCGGGTGCAGGAGGTGCTGACCCGGCTGGCCGCGAAAAAGCTGTCGCTGGCTCTGGGAACGCTGGATGGGCATGTGGTCGCGGCCGTCGGCTGGCAGCGCGCGGAGCTGGAGTTCGCGGCGGACCCCGGCCAGTCCGTGCTGGCGCGTCCCGAACTGGCGTTTGCCGCACCGGCGGCGGGTCAGCGGGCGCTTGGGCTGATTCTGGCCGACGCCGGACTGTTCCAGGCCCTGCATGACGACCAGCCGCTGGCGCCGATGCTGCGCGGAGCGCTCAAGGGGCTGGCGGGCAGCCCGGTGTTCGGCGCCTTGGCCGGCCAGCTGACGCCGAAGGTGCAGGCGCTGGGGGAGGCCGAAAAGCAGGCGAACCGGCGCGAGTTTGCCACCCTGGCCGGGCTGGCCTGGTGGCAGGACGGCCTGCACCTGGACGTGACGGGCGGCGTTCGCGCGGCGCCGGAGTGGCTCGGCAAGCCGCTGCAGTTCGGCGGTCTGCTCGATACGCCCGACGTGCTGCTGGCCGCCGTGGGGCACCAGCCGCCGGGTGAGGCCGGGCGGGTGTACTTTGAAGGCTGGATGGATCTGCTCTACACGCTGTCGGGCGCCCTGGTGAAGAGCGGCCTGGGCGGCGAGCAGGCGACCGGGATGTGGACGCTGGCGGAGCAGGCGGTCGTGCCAGCCCTCCAGGAGATGTACCGGGCGTCGCGGACCCTGTATCAGCAGGCGCTGGGCAGCGAGTCCGCCCTGGTGGTCGATCTCAAGGGCCAGATGCCGCCGCTGCCCGGGGTGACGCTGCCCGCAGGCAGCTCCGTGCTGCCGCGGTTCGCCGGGGTGCATGCGGTGACCGACCGCGCCCTGCTCGCCAGTTCCTGGCAGCAGATGCAGGCGGCCCTGACCAAGGGCATGCAGGCCTCGCCGCTGCCGCTGGCGCTGCCCGAGCCGATGAGCACCGAGAAAAACGGGGTCACCACCTGGTTCCTGCCGCTGCCGGTCGGCGGCAATGACCTCATGCCCTGCGCCTCGGTCAATGACCGGGTGTATCTGCTCGGCAGTTCCAAGCTGTTCAACGAGGAGCTGGCCGGGCGGCTGCAGCAGCCGGCTCCGGCGATGACCGGGGCGCACCTGCGGGTGAACTTCGAGGCGCTGCGCCGCTTTTTGAAGGGGCTGGCCGACGGGCAGGCGGCCGGGGCGCCGGCGAAGGCGAATCCGCAGGCCGTGCTGCCCTGGTTGGCGCCGTTTCAGGACCTGCGCCTGCGCAGCCAGATGGCCGGCGACCTGCCGCGCACCACCCTCGAGTGGAGCATGCGCGATCTGGCCAACAGCTACGACTGAGCCGCACAAAATCATCGCTGGCCGGCACGCCGATACGTGATTGGCGGCTTGCGCCGGCGTTTCATTTTCGTTCAAACCATGATCCGTGTACTCAGCCTTCTGATCCTTGCCTCCGCCAGCCTGCTGGCCCAGACCAATGTGCAGTCCCTGGGCATCGCCGGCGATGGCCGGACCGATGTCGGCGCGGCGATCCAGCAGGCGGTGAACGCCCACGGCAGCCTGTTTTTCCCCAAGGGCGTCTATCGCCTGACCCGCACCGTCGAGATTGACCTGTCGAAAACCGGCGTCGCCTCGCTGTCCGGCGACGGCACGGCCCGCTTCGTCATGGCCGGCGCCGGCCCGGCCTTCCGCTTCGTCGGCCATCACGAGGGTTCCGCCGATCCGAAAACTTTCAAGCCGGGCGTCTGGGACCGGGAGCGTTCGCCCATGGTCAGCGGCCTGGAGTTCCAGGGCGAGCACGCCGAGGCCGACGCCATCGAGGCGGTCGGCACCATGCAGCTCACCGTGCACCGGGTGGTTGTGACGGGCTGCCGGCATGCGGTGCATCTGGTGACCCGCAACCGCAACGTCCTGGTCAGCGACTGCCACTTCTACCACAACCGCGGCGTCGGCGTGTTCCTGGACGGCGTCAACCTGCACCAGATCAACGTCGTCGGCAGCCACATCAGCTACAACCACGGCGGCGGCATCGTCTCGCGCGGCGGCAACGTCCGCAACCTGCACATCGGCACCTGCGACATCGAGGGCAACCATCATGCCGACGCCC
>CAYYJK010000438.1:0-2504 GCA_964472185.1 uncultured Prosthecobacter sp. | reverse complement strand
TCAAGAGCCACGGCGGCTCCGTGCAGGTGTCCAGCGAACCGGGCGCCGGCGCCCGCTTCCGCGTCTGCCTGCCCGCCCGGCAGGCGCCCGCCAGCCCGCCCAGCAGCGCCGGCTCGGCCGAGCTGCTGCCGCGCGGCCGCGGCGAGCGGATTCTGGTGGTCGATGACGAGGAGGCCACGCGCGAGATCACGCGCCAGATCCTTGAGGCCTTCGGTTACCGCACCCGGCTCGCGGAGAACGGCAGCGAAGCCTGCCGCATCTACCGCGAAAACCCGGGTGAGATCGCGGCGGTCATCACCGACATGATGATGCCCGTGATGGACGGCCCGGCGCTGATCCGGGAACTTCAGCGTACCCATCCGGAGGTCGTCGTCATCACGACCAGCGGCCTCAATCCCAAGGTCAACGCCGCCCAGCTGGGGGCGCGAAGTTTCATCCCGAAACCGTTCACGGCGGAAACGCTGCTCAAGGCTCTGGCGCAGGCGCTGCAGCCAGGCGACTCCGACCAACCCGGCTGAATCCCGCGAATCACACTTCCGGCAGCTCGAAGCCGGCGGCGTACTCCTCCTCGCACAGACGATTGGCCTCGGCGGCGAATTCGCCGGTGAAGCGTTGCTGTTCCGGATCAAAGTCGAGCCAGGGGCCGGCGACGACCGGCTGGCGCCCGGGATCAATGCCGTTGTTGGCCAGGTTGTTGAGGAACCCGGCAAACAGTTCCTGGCCGAAACGGTCGCCCTGCAGGCGCTCGCGGATCTCGCCGGCCTTCATCGTCCTGCCCAGCCGGTAGGAGATGTTGGCGAGATGGGCCAGGCAGGCAGCGTGATGGCCGTGCCGCAGGTGCAGCACGTCCTTGGTGTACCGGCCGGCACGCACGGAATCGATGAAGTTCTGCATGTGCTCGGGGCCGGTCAGGAAGTTGTCGAACTTCTGGATCGTGCGTCCCTGCGGGTCATAGGCCTTCGACTCGGCGACATAGCCGCCCTCGCAGTGGATGATGTTGCCGGTGCGGATGCCCTTGTAGGGCGGTTCGCCGGTCTTCGGGTCCAGGTTGCGCATGGGCAGCCCAAACTTGTCCATGATCAGCGGCACCGGTTCGTAAGGGTGAAAGGCGAGCTGGCAATTGGCGCTCTGGCCGTCATCGGCGTCGCCCCAACGGTTGCCGAAACTCATCACCCGCCGGGGCAGACCGTCGGGATCGCCGAGGGCCCAGCGCGCCACGTCGTACTGGTGCGGCCCCTGGTTGCCAATGTCGCCGTTGCCGTAGGCCCACTGCCAGTGCCAGTCGTAGTGGAACTGCCGGCGCAGGATTGGCAGCTCGGGACGCGGCGCCGACCAGAGCTTGTAGTCAACGCCGGCAGGCGGCGGTTGCGGCCCGTTGACCTTGCCGATGCCGGGACGCAGGCCGTGCACGAGCGCGTGAGAGAGTGTCGGCCGGCCGATGTGGCCCGCCTGCACCCACGCCATGGCCGCGGCCCAGCCGTGATCCGAACGGCGCTGCATGCCGTGCTGGACGATGAGGCCCTTGGCCAACGCCTTCTCCGCGGCGGCCATGAGCTTGGCGCTTTCGCTCAAGTTGTGGCTCACCGGCTTCTCGACGTAGACATGCTTGCCGTGCTGTAGCGCCGTGAGGGCGATGAGCACGTGGCTGTGATTCGGCGTGGCGATGGTCACCGCGTCGACCTCCTGATCCGCGCAGCAGTCGCGGAAGTCTCGGTAGGCCCGGACCTTCACGCCCTGTCGTCCGAGTTCGGCCACTTTCGCAGCGACCACCCCGGCGTCAACGTCGCACAGCGCCACGACACGCACGCCGGGCACCTTCAGGAGCTCCTTGATGTGGCCGGCACCGCGGCCCCGAAAGCCGATGACGGCGACGCGAACGTCGCTGTTGGCGCCCAGCGGCGCCGCCCAGACCGGCAAGGAGGCCACTCCGGCCAGCGAGGTTTGCAGAAAGCGGCGGCGCGAGGCGCGGGACGTGTTCATGGCGGACAGGTACGCTTCGCGGCCCGCCCGCCTCTCAGTCGCCGCCAGGCGGCGGGCCCTCATGACCGCTTTTTGGCCCTGGCCGCCGGCGGCGGCCGCTTCCGGATCTCCACCGGGACGGCGTTCGCCTGCCGCGCTCCGGGCGTGCTGCGGCCGTTGGCGATCAGCGCCTCCAGCTGCCGGGTCAGCTGCGCCACCTGCCCGGGGTGCTGCGCCGCCAGATTGGTGGTTTCGCCAAGATCCTGCTCCAGGTCGAACAGCTGCACGGGCGGCGCATCCTTGGCCTCGCGGCCCGGGCGCGGCTCGCTCCAGCCGCCGCTGCCGGGGCAGAGCGCCAGCTTCCACTTGCCTTCGCGAATGGCGAAGCTGCCCTGGATGCTGTGATGCACCAGGCGCTCGCGAACCAGCCGGTCCCCGCCGACCTGGTCCAGCAGGACATGCAGAAAGCTGAAGCTGTCTTCCGCGGCGTTGTCGGGCAGGGACGCGCCCGTGATCTCGGCGGCCGTGGCCATGAAATCGGTCAG
>CAYYJK010000437.1:0-2508 GCA_964472185.1 uncultured Prosthecobacter sp. | reverse complement strand
CGCAGGGCGCGCTGGTGGGCCGGGGTCGGGTACCCCTTGTGGATTTCGAAACCGTAGCCGGGATGCCGCTCGGCCAGCGCCCGCATGAGCCGGTCGCGGGTGACTTTGGCGATGATGCTCGCGGCAGCGATCGAATGGCTCAGGCTGTCACCCTTGACCAGGGCCAGCTGGGGCACCGGAAAGTCGCGCACCGGTTTGCCGTCGATCAGCACCGCGTCCGGCCGCGGATTCAGCGCCAGGGCGCACTGGCGCATGCCGTGCCAGGTGGCCTGCAGGATGTTCAGGCGGTCGATGTCGGCGACGCCGACCACCTCGCAGTGCCAGCGGATGCGCGGATCGCCGGTGAGTTCGGCGTACAGGCGGTCGCGCTTCTTTTCGCTCAGCTGCTTGGAATCGTTGAGCACCGGGTGGTCGAAGTCGTCGGGCAGCACCGCGGCGGCGACACAGAGCGGCCCGGCGAGCGGCCCGCGACCGGCCTCGTCGATCCCCGCCACGATGCGGTGACCGGCGGCGCGCAGCGCGTGTTCATGATCCAGGGTGGGCATGGCGTTTTGTAGAAGACAAACGTCAAAAGGCAAAAGCCAAAAGGGCGGCAGCGTTGGTTCCGGTGCCCATGAAACCTCTCGTTGCCCTCCTCCTCCTGGCTTCCGCCGCCGGCCTCGCCGCGCAAACCGCTTCCAGCCCCGCCACCGTCCAGGCCGGCTTTGCCGAGCGCGACATCACGCCGGGCATCGGCATGGAGCAGCCGGGCGGCTACGGCAAGAGCTACCACCGGACCTTCCACGACGCCTGCAAGGTCCGGGTCGCCCTGTTCGACGACGGCCGCCGCCAGGTGGCCCTGGTCGGCCTCGACACCCTGGTGGTGCCGCGCCCGGTCGTGCTGGCCGCCCGCGAACGGATCGCCAAGGAGCTCGGCATTCCGGGCGACGGCGTCATGATCGGCGCCTCGCATTCGCATTCGTCCGGGCCGGTGGGCATGGTGCTGCCCGGCGAGTACGACGGCGCTTCCGAACTGGTGCGGAAGCTGGCCTACGAGGAGTCCTCCTGCGCCGATGCCGGCTACCTGCTGCGGGTCACCCACGAGATTGTCGAAGGGGTGCGGGCCGCCCAGCAGGCGCGCGTGCCGGCCCAACTCGGCTACGGTTTTGGCCACGAGGACAAGGTCGCCTTCAACCGCCGGCTGCGGATGAAAAACGGCCAGAGCTGGAGCCATCCCGGCCCGGGCAATCCGGACATGCTCGAGTACGCCGGCCCGATCGACCCGCAGGTCGGGGTTCTGGGTGCCTGGGATCTGCAGGGGCGGCTGCTCGGCGTGATGGTCAACTACGCCTGCCACGCCACGACCAACCCCGGCGGCATCTCGGCCAACTGGATCCATTACCTGGAGCAGACCGTTCAGGGCGCCACCGGCACGCGCGTGCCCGTGGTTTTCCTCCAGGGCGCCTGCGGCGATGTCACCCAGGTCGACAACCTCAGCCCGCACCGCCGCCCGGGCGCGGAGGAGTGGGCGCGGTTGGTCGGCGGCCGGGTCGGCGCCGAGGCGGTGAAGGTCCTGCTCGCCTGTCCGCGCGGCGGCGAGGCGCCGCTGGCCGTGCGCCAGAAGGTCCTGAGCATTCCGCGCCGCAAGCCTTCGGCCGCCCGCGTGCAGCGCAGCCGCGAGATCGTCCAAGCGGGCAAACCGAAGGGCGACACCGCGGCCTGGCTGTTCGCCAAGGAGATCGTGCTGCTCGACCATCTCTGCACCGTCACGCCCGAGGTCGATGCGGAGGTGCAGGTGATCCAGGTCGGTCCGGCGGCCTTCGTCAGCAATCCGGCCGAATACTTCGTCCAGTTCGGTCTCGACATCAAAAAGGGCAGCCCGTTCCCCTTCACCTTTCCGGTCGAACTGGCCAACGGCATCGTCGGCTACGTGCCGACGGAGGAGGCCTTCGGACCGAACGGCGGCGGCTATGAAACGCGCCTGACCGCCTACAGCAACCTGGCAATCACCGCCGGCCGGCAGATGGCGGACACGGGCATCGCACTGGCGCGGGAGCTGCAGCCGGCGCCGGCGCCGCAGTTTCCCAAGGCGCCGCCCTTCAGCGCGCCCTGGAGCTACGGCAACGTGCCGCCCGAACTGGAGTGAGCGTCAGCCCTGGCGGTGCTTGGCGAAGAGGGCCAGCGTGCGTTCGCGTTCCTGGCCGTGGTCGACCAGGGGCAGGGGGTAGTCCGGCGCGATCGGCCGGCCGCTGGCGGGCGGATCGAGCAGGGCGGCGGAGCTGACTTGGCGCAGTTCCGGAACCCACTGGCGGATGTAGGCGCCCTCGGGATCGTAGCGCTTGGTCTGCGACCAGGGATTCTGGATGCGGAAGTAGGGCGCGGCGTCGGCACCGGTGCCTGCGCTCCACTGCCAGCCGCCATTGTTGCTGGCGTTTTCGCCGTCGATCAGGTGCTGCATGAAGAAGCTCTCACCGAGCTTCCAGTGGCAGTGCAGGTCCTTGGTCAGGAACATGCTGACGATCATGCGCA
>CAYYJK010000436.1:0-2521 GCA_964472185.1 uncultured Prosthecobacter sp. | reverse complement strand
TGCAGGGTGAAGCGCAGGGTCAGCGGGCTGAGATCCTTGCGCGGCAGGCTGACTTCGCCGGTCGGGTCCGCGTCCGGGGCCATGACCAGGCTGCCTTTGAAGGCGTGGCGGGCGGTGCCGAACTGGAGCGAACCGGTGAAGGCGGCGTGCGGGCTGGTGGTCAGCGTCAGCCGGCCGCCGAGCTGGTGGTTGAAGCTGGGGTCGGCGTGGCGGTCGACCGTGCCCTGATAGCTGCCGAGCGCCGCGAGCGGGTAGGGATGCACCACCAGCAGCTGCTCCCTGGCGGTGCCGGTGCCGGCGGCGTTGCTGGCGCTGGCTTGGACCGTGAAGGTCCGGGCGGCGGTGGGCCGGCCGCGGATGAGGCCGGTGAGCGGATCGACCTTCAGGCCGGAGGGCAGGCCGCTGACGTTGAAGCGGGTCGGCTCGCCGCTGGCGCTGAGCTGCCCCACGTAGTCCTGGCCGATGACGGCATCGGGCAGGTTCAGGTCGGCAAGCACCGGCCAGAGGTCGACGGTCAGGGTGACCGGCTCGCTGGTGACGCTGGTGGCGCCGTTGGAGACGATGACGGAGTAGCTGCCGACATCCTGGGCGCCGACGCCGCCGAGGGTGAGCTTGGCCTGGGTGGCGCCGCCGATCGGGGTGGTGCCGCGCCGCCACTGGTAGCTCAGGTTCGAGCCCGTGGCGGTGACGCTGAAGCTGACTGTGGCGCCCTCCTTGGCGGTGCGGCTGACCGGCGGCTGGGTGATCACCGGCGGCGGCACGACGCTGAGCGTGGCCGGTTCGCTGGTGCGGCTGCCGAAGGGGTTCGACACGACCACGGTGTAGGTGCCGGCGTCCGCCTCCGCGGCGGCGGTCAGGGTGAGCGTGGCGGCGTTGTCGCCGACGTTCGTCGTGCCGCGTTTCCACTGGTAGGACAGCTCCGTGCCTTCGGCGGTCACGGTGAAGCTCACCGCCGTGCCGGGGGCGGCGGCCCGGCTCTGCGGCTGGCCGGTGATCCGCGGCGGGCCGTTGACCACGCCGGGTTCCGGATCGTCGCCGTTGAGCACGCTGTCCTCGTCCTCGTCGATGCTCAGCCGTGCGCCGGCGCCGGGCAGTACGCCGAGGAAGGTGAGGCTGTCGCCGCCGCTCAAGGCGGCCAGCAGCGCCGTGCGCGCCGTGCTGCCGCCGGCCTGCGTGTCGCTGCGGTAGGCGCCGCTCTGCCACAGGAAGGTTTGCTCCTGGCCGGCGATCCGGCCGCGCACGATCAGGTCGCAGTCCGCCGGGTTGGCGGCGGCGCGGGCTTCGAGCAGGGCGAGGTCGGCGAGCACGGCGCTGTCGCCGCGGTTGGCGGCGGTGACGGTGCGGCTGTGGCCGACGGTTCTGGCGGTGCCGGTGTCGAAGCAGCGGATGAAGGCGGTGACGTCGGCGAACTCCTGCGGCGTCTCCAGGAGGTCGAGCACGTAGGGATGCACGGTCGGCAGCGAGCTGGCGCCGCCGGTGCCGTCGTGCAGCAGGCCGAAGCCGCTGAGCGAGGCGGCGCCGGGGCGGGCGTCGAAGAAGGCGCGCTGGTAGACCGTGCGCAGCGGCGGGTTTTTCACCGGCTGGCTCAGGCCGGCTTCTTGCGGCAGGTCGAGGTTGTGGTCGGTGCCTTCCGGCAGCACGTGGCAGACGGAGCAGTGCGAGCGGGTGTGGTGGTTGAACAGCGTGCGGCCGTTCACCGGGTTGCCGGACGCGCCGGGCAGGCTGCTCGGCAGGCTGCGGTCGAGGTTGCGGTTCGGGTTCGAATGGTGGACGAGCGAGCGCAGGTAGGCGACGAGGTTGTCCATGTCGGCGTCGTCGATCGGGGCGCCGCCCATGAGGTTGGCGAAGGTGGGGTTGAAGCTCTGCAAGGTCGGCTTGTCGCCGCGCCAGTGGAAGGGCGCGCCATTCTGCAGGCCGCGCAGGGTCTGCGTGACCATCGGACCCTTCATCGGATGCAGGACGCGCGGCCGCGGCGTGGTGTCGTGGACGCTGAGGTTGGCGCCGAGCACGGTGACCATCTCGCCGCCCGGATCGCCGAGGTCCCAGGCAAGGCCGTCGCGGTCGGCGTCGATGTGGCAGCTGCCGCAGGAGCTGGTGCCGTTGCCGGACAGGCGGGCGTCGAACAGGTAGCCGCGGCCTGCGCGGATCGCGCGCGGCATGGGGTCGTAGCTGCTGAGCGGCTGTTCGCCGGTGACGGCCCGGGTCGCGGTGTCGATGACGCTGAGCGTGCCGGCCAGTTTGTTGAGCACGTACAGGCGGCCGCGCGCCTCGTCGAGCACGAGTCCGCGCGGGCCGCGCATGGCGGAGGCGTCGGTGTCCGCGCCGAGGCGGAGGTCGATGCCGGCCTGGATGTCGCCGTTGGCGGGGTTGATGCGGGCGATGCGGTCGGAAGCGAAGGCGGCCACCCAGAGCGTGCCGCCGTCGCTGCTGAAGACCAGGCTGGCGGGCTGGGCGAGGGCGCGGGCCTGGGCCGTCGGGTTGGGCAGGACGGCGTAATTGATCCCGGGATTGAGGTCAATGA
>CAYYJK010000435.1:0-2524 GCA_964472185.1 uncultured Prosthecobacter sp. | reverse complement strand
ACCTCCGGGTTGCCCAGAAAGCTCATCACCAGGGCCAGCCGCTGGCCGTCCGGCGCAAAGGCGGCGCCAAAGTTGCTGCCGGGGGCATCCGTCACGGTGCGCTCCCAGCCGAGCCCGAGATCCATGAGCATCACGTTGGCAAAGCCGGAGCGGTAGCTGGTGTAGGCCAGCGTCGAGCCATCCGGCGACAGGCTCGGGCAGACCGCCCCATGGGGATGCCGGGTGATCTGCTGCAGGTCGCGCCCGCGGGCATCGCAGACGTAGACCTGGGGCACGCCGGTGTGATCGCTCACGAACACCAGGCGGCTCGTGGCCAGACCGGGCTTGCCGGTCACGGCCAGGATCACGTCGTCGGCAAAGGCCCGCAGATTGTCGTCCAGGCCGGGAGCCGCATAGGTGCGCTCGAACAGCAGGCGGCCGTCGGCGCGGGCGAGTCGGCCGGTCACCCGCCCGCCCACGGAACTTCCGGACAGAATGTGGTCGGCGGCCGTCTCGGTGAGCTGCAGGGTGCGGGCGAGGTCGAGTTCGCGGATCAGGCCGGTGCGGGCGCTGACCCCGGTGCCGCCGGAAAAGGCCGCCACCTGCACCCGGCGACCGGCAGCCTGCGCGGCGGTTTGGGCCGCCGGTGCCGGCCGGGTCAGGCGCATCCAGGCCGGCAGGGTCAGCGCCTGCGCCGCCGTCTGCTGCAGTTGCAGAATCGCCAGGAGGCTGAAGATGATGCGGACGCCGCTCATGCCGTCGGGTAGTACGCGCACCATAGAGGCGTTTCCCGCGGGGTGGAAGCGTCACCCGCAAAAACTTATCCGGCGGCGAACAGCAACCGGCCGATCGCCACCGAGGCCAGCAGACCGACCGCGTCGGCGGTCAGGCCGGCGGCCAGGGCATGGCGCGTCCGGCGGATGCCCACCGACCCGAAGTAGACGGCGAGCACGTAGAAGGTGGTTTCGGTCGAGCCGAACATGATGCCGGCGGTGTACTTGATCTGCTCGCCCAGATCCGGCCGCGCCAGCAGTTCATTGAGGATGCCCAGGGAGCCGCTGCCGCTGAGCGGGCGCATCAGGGCCATCGGCAGCAGTTCCACCGGAAAGGCGATCCAGCGCAGCAGCGGCGCCAGCACGCACTCCAGCAGGACGAGCGCGCCGGAACTGCGGAAAATGGCGAGGGCGGCGAGCATGGCCACCAGGAAGGGCATGATGCGGGTGGCGACCTGGAAACCCTCCTTGGCGCCCTCGACAAACTCCTCGTACACCTTGACGCGCCGGACCAGCGCCACCCCCAGTGTGACCACCAGCAGCAGGGGGATGGCCACGCCGGAGGCGCCGTCCATCAGCCGGCGCCAGACCGGCACGACGGCGGACACGGCCGCCGTCTCCGCCACCGGCGCGGCGGCGGCGCGGCGCTGCCCGGCCGCCTCAACCACCTCGGCCAGGCCGGAGGCGCGCAGGACGGACTGGCGCCAGGACGGATCCGCCAGCTCAAGCGTCACGCCGCCGGCAAACAGCACCAGCAGGACCGCCAACCAGAAGCGGCCGCGGCGCGACCCGGCGCCGCCATCAGCCGCCGTCTCCGGCTCCGGGGCTTCGGCGGCGGCCTCCGGCCGCACGCGAAAGACCGGCAAGCCGCGCAGAGCCCTCGCCGCGATGATGGCCGTCACCGTGGTGCACGCAGTCGCCAGGATGGTCGGCACGATGATCTGGTAGGCGTTCTTCAGCCCGGCGGCGCTCAGGTAGTTGATGACCGTCATGGGAATGAGCGTGAACGCGGCGGTGTTCATCGCCAGGAAGGTGACCATGGCGTTGCTGGCGGTGTCCTTGTGCGGGTTGAGCTCCTGCAGGTGGCCCATGGCCTTCAGGCCCAGCGGCGTGGCGTTGTTGCCCAGGCCGAGCATGTTGGCCGCGAGGTTCATGATCATCGCGCTCATGGCCGGATGATCCGGCGGCACGTCCGGAAACAGCCGGCGCATGACCGGCGCCATGGCCCGCGCCGCCAGCTCGGTGAGCCCGGCCTTTTCCATGAGCCGCATCAGGCCCAGCCAGAACATCATCATGCCGGCCAGCGGCAGCGCGATCTTCATCACCGCGGTTTCGGCCATGCCCAGCGCCGCGGTGATCACTCCGCCCTCGCCGGTGAACCGGCCCAGCAGCCCGGCCACCAGCAGACCGCCCAGAATCAAAGACGCCCAGATGTAGTTCAGCATGCGTGTCAAAAAATGCGTTCGCCGCGGCACCCGGCGCCACAGTCGCCGCGTAGCCTCACGGAGGATCGGCCTGCGGGCAACCGTCAAAACAACGCACCGCCGGCGGTCCTCCGCATTTGCCTTTTCCTCCGCCTTCTGACATCTCCTGCCTCTCATGCTCGTCACCATCCAAGCCGCCGGCCGACGCTGCGGCCTCAGCCCCCACGTCATCCGGATCTGGGAGCGCCGCTACGGCGCCCTGACCCCGACCCGCACGGGCAGCAACCGCCGGATGTACAGCAGCGCCGACATCGACCGCCTGACCCTGCTGCGCGAACTGACCGAAGA
>CAYYJK010000434.1:0-2525 GCA_964472185.1 uncultured Prosthecobacter sp. | reverse complement strand
CCTGCAACCCGCAGAACGCCACCGACGTCGCCACCAAGGCGGTCAACATCGACCGGGTGCTCGCCATCGTCGGCCCGGCGTGTTCGGGTGCGGTGCTCGCGACGGCCAACTCAGTCGCCATTCCTGCCGGTGTGCTGCTGATCACCCCGTCGGGCACCTCGCCCGAGATCACCAAGCTCAATGACAAGGACCTCGTCTTCCGCACCCTGCCGTCCGACGACTATCAGGGCCGGGCGCTCGCGCGCACGCTCAAGGCGCGCGGCATCGACAAGGTCGCGGTGGCCTACCTCAACAACGACTATGGCAAGGGGCTGGCCGAATCCTTCAAGGCCGAGTTCGAGGCCAAGGGCGGCACCATCGCCGGCTACTCGGGCCATGAAGAGGGCAAGGCGTCCTACCGTTCGGAACTCGCGGCGCTCGCCCGCGGTGGCGCCGACACCCTGGTCATCTTCGATTATGGCGACGGCACCGGCCTGAGCCTGCTGCGCCAGGCGCTGGAGAACGGCTTCTTCAAGACCTTTGTCGGCGCCGACGGCATGAAGTCCGAAGGCCTGGTCAAATCCATCGGTGCGCAGAACCTCGGAGGCTTCTTCGTCTCGGCGCCGGTGGGCGAGGCCTCGGCCTCGCTCGATAACTTCAACGCCGCCTTCAAGGCCGCCGGCGAGAACGTGGACGCGGTGTTCGCCACCACCTCGTACGATGCCGCCTTCCTGACCGCGCTGGCAATCGAGAAGGCCGGCGGCGACAAGGCCAAGCTGGCGGCGTCGCTGCGCGCGGTGGCGAGCGCGCCGGGCGAGCCGATCATGGCCGGCGAGTGGGCCAAGGCCAAGCGCCTGATCGCCGAAGGCAAGGACATCGACTACAAGGGCGCCGGTGGCGATCACGAGTTCGATGCGGCCGGCGACGTGCCGGGCAGCTACGCCTTCTTCAAGGTCAGCGGCACGGGCTACGAGTCGATCGCTGACATGAAGTGAGCGCCGCCCGCCTGGCGGGCGATGCCGAAGCGCAGCAGAACGCAGGCCATTCGCGGCTGCCGCCGCACCTGAAGGACAGCCGCATCGCCTTCAGGCGAGGCGGCAGCCGCGAGCCTTTTCAGCGTCCGCGCGCGATCGCAAATCGTCACCGTTCGTCGATTGCAAAACGGGTCTCCATGGTCGATGCTGTGGGTGTCGGTCACCGGAGAACCCCGATGAAACGCATCCTCGCCTGGCTGTGTGGTTTGCTGTCCGCGATCGGCCTCCCCGCCTGCGACTACCTCAACGTGAAGGAACTCCGGCCCGGCGTCTCCACCGCGGCCGAGGTGCGCGAGCGTTTCGGCCCGCCGCACATGGCGTGGCGCAACGAGGACGGCTCGGTGACCTGGGAGTTCAGCCGCCAGCCGCAGGGCGTCGAGTGCTTCATGATCACCGTCGGCACGGACGACATCCTGCGCAGCATCGACCAGGTGCTGAACGAGCAGACCTTTGCGCGGGTCGAAAACGGCATGAACGGCGATCAGGTGCGCCGCCTGCTCGGCAAGCCGGCCTCCAGCCAGTTCTTCGCGCTCAAGCAGGAAACGGTGTGGGAGTGGCGGATCTCGCACGGCGCGCCCGGGACCGGCGATGCGGTGTTCTTCACTGTGTCCTTCAACACCGATGGCCGGGTGACCGGCACCGGGCGATACACCCAGTACAAGCGTTGACCGGGAGGTACGTGTGATGTCCCCGATGAAACCGATTTCGCACCGTACGCCGCGTGCGTTGCGCTGGCTGCTGTTCGTGCTGCTTGCCGGCGCGCTCGCCGGCTGTGCCAGCTTCACGCCGCCGCGGCCCTATGCCAGCGAGGCTGAGGCGCTGGCCGCCCGCGGCGAACCGACCCGGCGCTGGAGCAACGGTGATGGCACCACCACGCTCGAGTACTCGACCCAGCCCAACGGCCGCAGCTGCCTGATGGTCGAGGTGGATCAGGGCGGGATCGTGCTGCGGCAGTGGGACGCGCTCGCGCCCGAGAGCCTCGCCCGCGTCGAGCCCGGCATGGACAGGGAGCAGGTGTCGCGCCTGCTCGGCACCCACCGCTCCGAGCAGCGCTTCACGAATTCCGGGGAGACGGTGTGGGACTGGAACATCCGCAACGACGGCCCGGGCATCGCGACCCTGTTCAACGTGCACTTCATCGACGACAAGGTGGTGCGCACCAGTCAGACCTATGTCTTCCCGCGCGAGGGGGCGATGTTCGGCGGCTGGGGTGGCTATTACGCCTACCCCTGGCCCGGCTGGGGGTACCCGCGCCCCTTCTTCCCGCATCCCTTCGTCCATCCCGGTTTCTGGTAGCCGGTCGCCCCCCGAGACCCGATCCTGACGGGGCCTGTCCGCGCCCGCCCTTCGGCGCGCCGGTGGCCGGCCCCCGCGGCGCGGCCGTCTTGGCAGTGCCGCGGGACAAGGGCTAGAATCGCGGACTTGCCGAGGAGCGCTGCGACCCACCGATCCTGTGCGGGCCAGGCTCGGCAACCGATCAACGGCGCTCACAAACCTTCAGCCGGTTTGTGG
>CAYYJK010000433.1:0-2553 GCA_964472185.1 uncultured Prosthecobacter sp. | reverse complement strand
GACCTGCCCCGGTTTGGACAGCAGATGTCCCGCCCGGCAGCCGCGGCTGCCCCCCAAAACTTCACACATCCATGGAACCCGCCCCCCTCACCGCCACCGTCGGCGCCGTCGTGCCCGACTTCGAGATGGAAACCTACGAACCGGCCCACGCCGACTTCGGCAAGATCTCGCTGGCCGACATCAAGAAAGCCGGCAAGTGGACCATCGTGGTCTTCTACCCGGCCGACTTCACCTTCGTCTGCCCGACCGAACTCGCCGACCTGGCCGACCAGCAGGCCAAGCTGGAAGACCTCGGCGCCAAGGTGATCGCCGTGTCGACCGACACCAAGTTTGCGCACATGGTCTGGCGCCATTCGGAAGGCCTGCTCAAGGACGTCCGCTACACCCTGGCCGCCGACCCGACCGGCGCCGTCAGCCGCCTGTTCGGCGTCTACGATGCCGCCACCGGCCTGGCCCTGCGCGGCACCTTCATCATCAATCCGGAAGGCAAGCTGGTCTCCTCCGAAGTCAACTTCTACAACGTCGGCCGCAACGCCGAGGAACTCGTGCGCAAGATGGAGGCCAACGTCCATCTGATGGCCAACCCGAGCGAGGCCTGCCCCGCCAAATGGACCCCGGGGGCCAAAACCCTGCGCCCGGGCAAGGACATCGTCGGCAACGTCGCCGCCGCCCTGGCCCAGTAAACCACGGCGGCCCCCGCCTTCTGCCAACCCTGCCGGCCCCGGGCCGGCAGGGTTGTTTTTTGGGTGCGCCACATTCTCCGGCGCCCCGCCGAAAGCGCTCGCGCCTACGCTCCGCCAGCAGGCGCGCGCGGGCACAGCCCGTCCACCAACGCCGCCTTGCCGCGCCCGGCTACTTGCCCTTGCTGAAGCCGTCCTTGAGCGGAACGATGCGGTTGAACACCGGCCGGCCCGGCTGGCTGTCCTTGGGATCGGTGTAGAAATATCCGACCCGCTCGAACTGGTAGTGCCGGCCCGGCTGCGCCTCGGTCACCGACGGCTCCAGCTTGGCGGTGACGGTGACCAGGGACTCGGGATTGAGGAACTGGGTGAAGTCGCCGTCCTCGCCGGCGGCCTCGTCGGGCTGCTCGACCGTGAACAGGCGGTCGTAAAGCCGGACTTCGGCATCGACCGCGTGGGCGGCGCTGACCCAGTGGATGGTGCCCTTGACTTTCGGCCGGCCGACCGGCTTGGCGCCGTTGCGGGTGGCCTCGTCGTAGGTGCAGCGCAGCTCGACGATCCGTCCTTCGGCGTCCTTGACGATCTCCTGGCAGATGATGCAGAAGGCGTACTTCAGGCGCACCTCGCCGCCGGGGACGAGGCGGTGGAAGCCCGCAATCGGCTCCTCCATGAAGTCGTCGGCGTCGATGTACAGCTCGCGGCTCAGCGGCACCTGCCGCGTGCCGTCGGCCGCATTCTCGGGGTTGTTGACCAGCTCCACCTGCTCGACCTGCCCTTCGGGGTAGTTGGTGAGCACGACCTTGACCGGATTGAGCACGCCGTAGACGCGCTGGGCGTGCTTGTTGAGGTCCTCGCGCACGCAGTGCTCAAGCAGGGCGAGTTCGGTGAGGGAGGGGTACTTGGTCAGGCCGATGACCTTGCAGAAGGCGCGCACGGCGGCCGGCGTGTAGCCGCGCCGGCGGATGCCGCTGATGGTCGGCATGCGCGGATCGTCCCAGCCGCCGACCAGGCCCTCCTTGACCAGGCGCAGCAGCTTGCGCTTGCTCATCACCGTGTAGGTGAGGTTGAGGCGGGCGAACTCGCGCTGGTACGGCTGGCCGGGCAGGCCGTCGACATTGGCGATGAGCCACTCGTACAGGGGGCGGTGATGCTCGAACTCGAGCGTGCACAGGCTGTGGGTGATGCCTTCGAGCGCGTCGCTGAGCGGGTGCGCGTAGTCGTACATCGGGTAGATGCACCAGGCGTCGCCCGTGCGGTGGTGGTGCGCGTGCAGGATGCGGTAGATCGCCGGGTCGCGCAGGTTCATGTTCGGCGAGGCCATGTCGATCTTGGCGCGCAGGACGCGTTCGCCCTCCTTGAACTCGCCGGCGCGCATGCGCCGGAACAGGTCGAGGCTCTCCTCGGCCGGGCGGTCGCGGAACGGGCTGGCCACGCCGGGCGAGGTCAGCGTGCCGCGGTTGGCGCGCATCTGCTCGGGCGTCTGGTCATCGACGTAGGCCAGCCCCTTGCGGATGAGCTGCTCGGCAAAGGCGTAGAGCTTTTCGAAGTAGTCGCTGGCGTAGAACAGGTGCTCGCCCCAGTCGAAGCCGAGCCAGCGCACGTCCTCCTGGATGGAGTCCACGTACTCGACCTCCTCCTTGGTCGGGTTGGTGTCGTCGAAGCGCAGGTGGCAGCGCGCCTTGGGGGCGTTTTCCTGGCTGAGGCCGAAGTTCAGGCAGATGCTCTTGGCGTGGCCGATGTGCAGGTAGCCGTTCGGCTCCGGCGGGAAGCGGGTGATGACCCAGCCGTCGTTGCGGCCCGCCGCAAGGTCGGCGGCGATCATTTCGCGGATGAAATCCAGGGAAGCGGGGGCGGAGGCGGGCTCGGACATGGG
>CAYYJK010000432.1:0-2553 GCA_964472185.1 uncultured Prosthecobacter sp. | reverse complement strand
AAAGCCGCCGCTCCACCAGAAGACGATGAGCACGCCGAGGTGGACGATGTCGCGGGTGAAGGCGACGCGGCTGGTGTCGCGCAGGTAGTCGGCCTGGCGCTGGCGCGTCTCCTCGGGGTAGATGGCCGCCAGCGCCGGCGGCAGCGGGCGCTGCAGGCGCGCGAGGTTGAGCAGCGTCGCCAGGAACTCGAGGTGGAACACCAGGGCAACCCCGAGCAGGGCGACGACAAACCAGGGATTGCTGAAGGACATGGCGGGGAAGGCCGCGGCGGCGGCGCGGTCCGGGCATAAAAAAACAGGCGGTCGCCCGCCTGTTTCTCAAAAGTGCACTGGAAGAACCGGTTACTCGGCGTTCTCTTCGACGTAGCGGACAACGTCGCCGACGGACTGGAGCTTTTCAGCCTCTTCGTCCGGCACGTCGATGCCGAATTCTTCTTCGAAAGCCATGACCAGTTCAACGGTGTCCAAGGAATCAGCGCCCAGATCCTCGATGAATTTGGCTTCCGGAGTCACCTGTTCCGGGTTCACGCCGAGCTGTTCGACGATGATGTCTCTGACTTTTTCTTGGATGTTGTCGGCCATAATTTGGAAGGGGGGATGTGCGGCGGAGAGGTAGCGGCTGGTTTCTCTTTGGCAAGGGCGAATTCTCTCTTTTTTTTCACGGCTTGGCGCGGAGCTTCACGGCGTCCCGCCCCCTTCGCCGGGCCCGGCGGCGGCCTCGTCGGCCACCTTGTCGATCAGTTCGCCCTGAAAGCGGCTGAGCAGCCGGTCCAGCACGCGGCCGGCGCCGTCGAACTTGAGGTCGTCGATGACGGCGCGCTTCTCCGGGCCGTCCGGCCGCTCGCGGTGCCAGGCGTAAGCCAGGCCCTTGACCGCCCACTTGCGCTTGTCGATCCGGAACACCTGGGCGAAATCAATGCGCTGGCCCTGCGGCGTGATCCAGTGGTCGCTGCCCGCCTGCAGCACCTGGCGGCGGCCGGCCCACAGGCGCGTCAGCACCACGAAGGCCGCCAGCAGGGTGGCGCCGCCCCACCAGAACTGCCCGGTGATCTCGCGTTCCGTGTACCGGTGCGGCATTTCCGGCCAGCCGTTGGCGGCGGCGTAAGACACCCAGCGCGGCGGTTCGCCGTTCTTGCCGGCGGGCAGCCCCTGCGCCGCGGTTTCGGCGATCCAGGCGTCCAGCCGGCCGGCCGCCTTGGCGTCGTCGTAGCCCTTGAGCAGCACCTGCTCGAACCAGGCCTTTTTGTCGGCAATGGCGTTGGCGGCGGGATAGCCGTAGCGGCCGTCGTACAGGAAAAACAAGCCCATGACCAGCAGCATGGCCGCGAGCAGGCTCATGCGCCGGTAAAACCAGGGCGTGACTCGGCAGACCAGGGGGGCTTCGTCGGCAGGGGCATCCGCAGCGGGCATGCCTATTCAAACGCCCGTCCGGCAGCGGCTGCAACCGGCGTTTTTGAGCCGCCGGGTTCCAATATTCGCGGCAATTTCCACAGGCGCGATTTTCAACGTCGGCTATGGAAGGGACGTCGTAACTCCCGTCACAACCCCAAGACCGATCCATCCCCATCATGCTGATCCTGTTTCTCGTCACCATGGCCCTGTCGCTGTTCGCCTCCTGGAAGGTGCGCAGCGCCTACAATCGTTATGTTCAGGTGCCGGCGTCCAGCGGCTTCACTGGCGCGCAGATCGCCCAGCGCATCCTCGACCTGAATGACATCCGCGACGTCACCGTCCATGCCGCCCCCGGGCACCTGATCGACCATTACGATCCGACCCACCGCCGGCTGGTGCTTTCCGAGGAAAACTACCACGGCGATTCCGTGGCCGCTCTCGGCATCGCCGCGCATGAAGTTGGCCACGCCATCCAGCACAAGCAGCTGTATGCGCCCCTGCAGTGGCGCATGGCGGCGGTCGGCATCACCAACATCGCCAGCCAGATCGTCATGTGGGTGCCGCTGGTCGGCATGTTCGGCGGCTTCTTCCCCTACAAGATGGCCATCACCCTCATGGCCGTCGGCTTCGGCATCCTGATGCTGTTCCAGCTGGTCACCCTGCCGGTTGAGTTCGACGCCACCGCCCGCGCCAAGCGCGCCCTCGCCTCGACGGGCGCCGTGGCGCCGGGCACGGAGTACAATGCGATGAGCAAGGTGCTGGACGCGGCCGCCCTCACCTACGTGGCCGCCTTCATCAGCTCGCTCGGCTACTTCCTCTACTACCTGCTGCAGATGACCGGCGCTCGTGGCGACGAGGAGTGAACGGGTCGCGATGGCCAGCGTTTTTCCCGGACGGGCGGACAGAAATGGTCCGCCCGTCCGCATTTTGGGGTGAAACCTGATCGGGCTGCGATTGCGCCGCGTTCGCGCCGGGGTCAGGCTTGGCCATGAACCGATCCCTGCGTAAACTCAACTGCGTGTCCCGCCTTCTTCCATGCCTGCTGCTTCTGCTCACCACGTCCCTGCCGGTCGCGGCGCAGCCGGCGCCGGCCGCGGAAAAGCTGCTCGCCGAGACGCGCCAGCGCCTCAAGCAGGTGTCGGCCACCGAGTATGAGCTCGA
>CAYYJK010000431.1:0-2575 GCA_964472185.1 uncultured Prosthecobacter sp. | reverse complement strand
GAATCCGGCGCCTCCCGGTATGCCTGCTCCAGCAGTTCGGTGGCCCGGGCCACCGGCAGGGGCTCGGGACTCAGCTGCCGCCAGCGCGAATTCTGCACCGCCACCACCGCGCTCTGCTCGGCTTCCATGAGCAGCTCCGCCAGGCGCAGCGTGCAGGCCACGCGCGCCCCCGGATCGCGCTGCATCAGCCGGCGGAGCACGCGCATCGCCAGAGCGCGGTTCTTGTCCGTCAGCGCCAGGTCGAGCAGCAGCTTTTCCGCCTCCAGCGGCAGTTCGCGCGGCCGCCCCCCGACCGGGCCGGTCTGCAGGCGCAGCAGCAGCGCGTAGGCTTCGTCCAGACGCTCGGTGCGGAACGCCCACCAGGCCGCGCGCAGCAGGGCCGGCGGCTCGCCGCCCGCCGCCGCACGCGCCAAGTCGGACGCTTTGGCGGTCACCGCCTCCGGCAGGGCCGGTTTTTCGGGTTCGACGGGATCGCTGCTGGCAAAGCCTTTGCCGGTGAAGGCGTCGGGCAGCTTGAACTCGCCGGCGGTGCCGCTGGCGCTGACCGGCGCCTCGACCTTCTCCTCGCCCAACAGCACGGCAAACAAACGCTCGTCCACCTCCAGCCGCTCCTCGTCGCCCGGGCTCGCCGCCCAGGCCTTTTCCAGCAGGCCGGCGGCCGCCTCGGCGTCGCCCTGCTCGGACAGCAGGTCGGCCAGGCGCAGCCACTCTTCACGGCCGGCGCCGGGCTTCGCCGCCGCCTCGCGGGCCAGGGCAATGGCGCTGTCGAGATCGCTGCCCGCGGCCTGAAACGCTGCCGCATCGTTGAGCCGGCGCTGGCGTTCGGTTTCGGTCGCCGCCTGATCGGCGAAGCGGCGCAGCAGGCGGTCGGCCTCGGCGCCATTCTTGCGGGCCCGGTGGAACCCGGCCAGCTCGAACACCGCCTCGGCCCGGCCGGGATCGCGCCCGACCCGGGCCTGCAAAATCCACTCGACCACGGCATCCAGCGCCCGCGCTTGGGCGAACTGCAGCGCCTGCTTTTCGACGTCCGCACTGCGCCCCTGCGCCTCGAGCAGCTTTTTCAGGCGGGCGACGGCGACGGCGGGAGCGCCGGCGCGCAGGTCCGCCTCGCAGCGCAGAAACACCAGGGCCGGCAGATCGCTGCCGTCGCCCTGCATGCGCGCGTCGAGCAGACGGGCGGCCTCGGCGGCGCCTTCCTGGTCGAGCAAGGCCCGGACCAGCTCCCAGCGGTAGTCATCGACCTGCGGCACCGCCTGCACCAGGGCCCGCAGCGCGGCCAGATGGGCGTCGGGATCGACGGTGATTTCGTGAAAGCGCGCCAGATCGCGCAGCGCCTGCTCGCCCGCCGGCGCCGCCTTGACCGCTTGGCGCAGTTGCTCGCGGAGGTCGTCGAGCGCGCCGAAGCGCTCGTGCAGGCGCACCCGGCGGCGGAAGAACTCGGTGTAGCGGGCGTCGCGGAAGTCGAGCAGGGCCAGCCCCTGGCGCAGGGCCGCATCGGCCTTGGCGAACTGGTCGGCCTGCTCGAGGATCCGCGCCAGATCCAGCCAGGCGTCGAGCCGGCGCTGCGGATCGCCCTGCTCGGCGAGCCGGCCGTACAGCGCGGCGGCGCGGTCGGCGAAGCCGGCGCGCAGCAGCAGTTCCGCCACCTGCCGGGCCAAGCCGGCGTCCTGCGGGCTCAGCCGGACGGCGCGCTCCCAGGCATCGGCGGCGGCGTTGTTGCGACCGGCGGCCAGCGCCAGATGCCCGACTTCAACCCAAGCCGGCGCCTTGCGCGGATCCGCCTCGGGCAGGGCTTCCGCCAACCGCTCCACCAGGGTGGCGGCGGTGGCGGCATCGGCCAGTTCGCGCGCCACATCCGCCCGGGCGCGCAGCCCGGACAGGTGGAGCGGCTCACGCTGCAGCACTTCGTCGTACAGGGCTGCGGCGGCGTGCAGGTCGCCGCTGCGGCGCAGCAGGTGCCCCTGGACCAGCAGGACGGACGCATGCCGCGAGGCCTGCACTTGGGCGGCGATGTTCTCCAGCAGCAGCGGCGTGGCGCCATGCCGCTCGTAGAGCTGCCAGAGCAGGTCGACCACGCGGCCGTACTCCGGCTGACTGACCAGCAGCGCGAGGTATTCGTTGGCGAGCAGCGTGTCGCGGTCGGTCCAGGATTTGGGCGGTTCCTGGGCCCATCCGGCGGCGCCAAGCAGCAGCCCCGCAAGCCCCGCGCGCAGCCAGGAGCGGCCGGCGCGGAAAAGGGAGTGGAGGGGAGCCTGCATCCGGAAAGAACCGCAGCCTACCACGCCCGGCCGGTCCGGCCAAGTGCGGAGGCGCCACCTCCCGCCTTGTGCCCCGGCGGTTTGCCGCCAAGGTGGGCGCGGTCATGCTCAACAGTGCCCCGCTTTTCCTCGCCCTCCGCTACCTGCGGCCCCGGCGTTCGTTTGTCTCCGTCATCACGGTGATCTCCGTGCTCGGCGTGGCGGTGGGCGTGCTCATGATGGTCGTGGTGCGCGCGGTCATGCTCGGGTTCGAAGCGGACTTTCGCTCGACCCTGATGGGGGCGGAGCCGCATGTCCTGCTGTCGCGGCCGGCCGCG
>CAYYJK010000430.1:0-2600 GCA_964472185.1 uncultured Prosthecobacter sp. | reverse complement strand
ACGGCGCGGCGCAGGATGCGGCGCAGGGTGTAGTTGCGGTCGCTGTTGCCGGGCTGGATGCCGTCGGCGATCGAGAAGCTGAGGGTGCGCAGGTGGTCGGCGATGACGCGGAAGGCGACGTCGATCTTCTCCTGCTCGGTGAGGGGGATGACGTGGCCCTGGGCGTTGGCCTTGGGCAGTGTGCTCCGGTAGTGCTTGCCGCTGAGCTTGGTCAGTTCGTCGAAGATCGGCTGGAAGACGTCGGTGTCGTAGTTGCTGATCTTCGGGTTTTCGAAGTCGGTGAAGTTCTGCGTGCCCTGGATGATCGAGCACAGGCGCTCGAAGCCCATGCCGGTGTCGACGTGCTGGGCGGGCAGCGGCGAGAAGGTGCCGTCGGGGTTGGCGTTGTACTGGATGAAGACGTTGTTCCAGATCTCGATGCAGGAGGCGTCGCTGCCGTTGACGAGTTTGGCGCCTTCGCGCTGGCGGGCCTCGTCGAGGTGGATGGAGCCGGGCGTGAGGTCGATGTGGATTTCCGTGCACGGGCCACAGGGGCCGGTGTCGGCCATCATCCAGAAGTTGTCCTTCTTGTTGCCGTTGACGATGTGGATCTCGGGGTCGAGGCCCACACTGCGGAACTTCTCCGCCCACAGATCCCAGCTTTCCTGGTCGCGCTCGGCGGGGTCGCCCTTGCTCTTGTCCGGCTGGTAGATGGTCGCAAAGACGCGGCTGGGCGGGAACTGGAAGCGCTCGACGATGAGTTCCCAGGACCAGGCGATGGCCTCCTTCTTGAAGTAATCGCCAAACGACCAGTTGCCCAGCATCTCGAAGAAGGTGTGGTGGTAGGTGTCGAGACCGACGTCCTCGAGGTCGTTGTGCTTGCCGCCGGCGCGGATGCACTTCTGGGTGTCGGCGGCGCGGGTGGGCAGGCCCTTGTGCAGGACGCCGGGCCAGGTGTCGACGTCGGCCGGGCGCTCGCCGAGGAAGATCGGCACGAACTGGTTCATGCCGGCGTTGGTGAAGATGCGCGCGCCGTCGCGGCTGGTGTAGCCGACGTTGTCGCTGGGCACAATCGTGTGCTGCTTCTCCTTGAAGAAGTCGAGGAACTGCTGGCGGATCTGGGCGGCGGTGGGAACGGCGGACATGCGAAGGGCGCGCACTATGGCGGATGCCGGGCGGGTGGCAAGTCACGGCTGGCGGGGCCGGCGGCGCAGGGGCCGCTTGCGCGCGCCGGGGTTTGCAGGCATGGACGGCCGCATGCTTCGCGGCGCTGAACAGTGGCTTGGACCCTACCTGACTCGTGAGCGGCACCGGCGGCGCCTGGCGCCGGACCGGCCGCTGCACGCCTGCCTTGCCGTCTGCGACCACTTCGAGCCCCTGCACCACACCGACCAGGCCGGGGCGCTGCGGGCCCTGGCCGACTGGCGCGAAGCCTGGCCCCGGCTGGTGGCGGAGCACCGCGACAGCAGCGGCCGCGGGCCGCGGCACACGTTTTTTTACCCGGTCGAGCAGTACGACGCGGCCCTGATCGAACCGCTGGCGGCCCTGTGCGGCCAGACCGGCAGCGAGGTGGAGATCCACCTGCACCACCGGGACGACACCGAGGCCTCGCTGACCCGCCTGCTCGAGCAGGGCGTGCAGGACCTGGCCGGCCACGGGCTGCTCAGCCGGGCGGCCGACGGCCGGCCGCGGTACGGCTTCATCCACGGCAACTGGGCGCTCGACAACAGCCGGCCCGACGGCGGCTGGTGCGGGGTGTCGAACGAGCTGGCGGTGCTGCGGCGCACCGGCTGCTACGCCGACTTCACCCTGCCGGCGGCGCCGAGCCCCTGCCAGACGCGCACGCTCAACGCGGTGTACTACGCCCGCGAGGACGGCTGCCCGCGTTCGCACGAGCACGGCACGCCGGTCCAGGCCGGCAGGACCGCGGCGCTGCGCGATCGGGAGGACCACCTGCTGCTGGTCCAGGGGCCGCTGGGGCTGAACTGGCGCCGGCGCAAGTGGGGCCTGCTGCCCCGGCTGGAAAACGGCGACCTCACCGGCGCCAACCCGCCGACCCTGGAACGTTTCCGACTCTGGCTGGAGCTCTGCCCGCAGGTGCGCGACGGCGCTCCCTGGGTGTTCATCAAGCTGCACACCCACGCCGGCATTCCGCGGAACTACCGCGCGCTGCTGGGCGAGGCGGCCCGGCGGTTTTATCGGGATCTGGCCGGCCTGGCGCAACGCCAGCCGGGCTTCCGCTTCCATTTCGTCACCGCCCGCGAGCTGACCAACCTGGTGCACGCGGCGGAGGACGGTCACGACGGCGATCCGACGGCCTGGCTCGACTACCGGCTGAGTCCGCCGCCGGTCAGCCGATCAGGCGCATGAGGTAGCGCACCTCCTCCTGCCAATCCTCGCCGTCCACCGTCTCGCGCACCAGGCGCTTGAATTCGTGGGCGGCCTCCTTGCGCAGGCGGTGCAGGGCCACCTTGAAGTCGTCGGACCCCTTGAAGCCCGCGCGCCGGGCCAGTTCGCCGCTGCTCAGGGGCTGCTGGCGCAGGTCGGCGAGGATGAACGGCGCCAGGCTCTGGTACACCGGCAGGCGCTGGCGGCGGGTGTAGGCGTCGCGCAGGGTCTCC
>CAYYJK010000429.1:0-2610 GCA_964472185.1 uncultured Prosthecobacter sp. | reverse complement strand
CGGCGCAGGGCCGGATCCTGGAAGTCATCGAGCCAGCCGGTGGCGCCGGCCGGCGTCAGCTTGGGCAGCGCCGCCCAGCGCTCCGGGGCCAGCCCGTGCACGGACTGCAGATCCTGCTTGAGCCGGCCGCTGCCAAGCGGCGGCAGGCCGCAGGCGGCCAGGCAGGCGGCCGCCAGCGCGCACAGCGCCGGCTGGCGGAACCGAGAGAGCGTGCGGGCCATGCGCGGGAGGAGGAAGGCTGCGTTCCGGAACCCGGCTCAGGCCAGCCCCTTCTGCCGCTTGGCGTGCACGGCCGCGGAGTACTCGCTGCTGTTGAAGTCGACGTAGGCCTCCGACAGGTCGCTCGTGTACACGACGTGGTTGGCGCTGCCGAGGTTGAGATCGATGGTGACCGCAAAGCGCGGTTCCCTGACCACCTTCTCCAGTTCGGCCACCGGCGTGTGGGAGGTGAGGCCGCCCTTGCAGGCGATCAGGCCGCCGAAGTAGATGTCGATGAGCTCCTCGCGGATGCGCGCGCCGGAGTAGCCGACCGCATGGATGACGCGCCCCCAGTTGGGGTCGCTGCCGTGCCAGGAGCACTTGACCAGCATCGACTTGGCCACGGCTTCCGCGACCTTCTTGGCGTCGGCGTGGGTGCGGGCGTTGCGCACCCGGATCTCGACGAACTTGGTCACGCGCTCGCCGTCGCCGACGATCATCTTGGCCAGTTCGACCATGACCTTGTGCAGGGCGCAGCGGAAGACCTTGGCATCTTCGCTGCCCTTCTTGATGGCCGGCGCGTCCGCCAGGCCGTTGCTCATGACGATGACGGTGTCGTTGGTGCTGGTGTCGCCGTCGATGGTGATGCAGTTGAAGGACTGGTCGACGGCGAAGCGCATCGCGCGCTTGAGCTCGTCGCGCGAAATCTTGGCGTCGGTGGTGATGAAGCAGAGCATCGTCGCCATGTTCGGGCAGATCATGCCCGCGCCCTTGGCGATGCCGCCAACCCGGAAGCTGCCCTTGCCGCAGGGCACCTCGATCGAGTAGATCTTCGGCCGGGTGTCGCTGGTCATGATCGCCCGCGCCGCATCCTCGGAACCGGCCGGCGACAGCTTGCCGGCCAGCTCGGCCACGCGCGGGGTGATGCGCTCGATGGGCATGTTCATGCCGATGATGCCGGTCGAGCAGACCTGGATTTGGCGCATGCGCACGCCAAGCGCCTCGGCCGCGGCCTTGCACATGGCCTTGGCGTCCTGGATGCCCTGCGGGCCGGTGCAGGCGTTGGCGTTGCCGCTGTTGGCGATGATGGCGCGGGTGTCGCCGTCCTTGATGTGCTGCTGGGACACGCGCACGCAGGCGGCGCGCACCTTGTTCGTCGTGAACACGGCGTCCGTCACGGTCGGCGCGTCCGAGGCGAGCAGCATGAGGTCGAGGCGAGTCGCCTCCGGATTCTTGATGCCGCAGGAGACGGCGGCGGCCCGGAAGCCGCGCGGCGCGGTCACGCCGCCGTCGATGACTTTGAAGGGCACGCGGACATCGCGGCAGGGATCGAATTCGTTCATAGGTTCAGCAGGCCGGCGGCGGGTTCGAACTGGCACAGGAGGTTGAGATTCTGCACGGCCTGGCCCGAGGCGCCCTTGCCGATGTTGTCCTCGGCGCTCATCAGGATGAGGCGCCCCGCGCGGCTGTCGTAGGCCCAGCCGATGTCGATGAAGTTGGTGCCGACGACGTCCTTGGTGTCGGGCGAACGGTTGCGGCCGAGCAGGCGCACGAAGGTCTGGCCGTCGTAGGCGGCATGCAGCGCCTGCTCGACCTGCTCGATCGTCGCGCCCGCAGCGGGCGTGGCGAAGGTGGTCGTGCAGATGCCCGAATGGACTGGCACCAGGTGCGGCACGAACGACAGGCGCACCGGCCGGCCGGCGGCGATCGCCAGTTCCTGGCCGACCTCGCTGAGGTGGCGGTGCACCGGCACGCTGTAGCTGCGCAGGCTGTTCTGCACCTCGCAGAACAGCAGCGGCAGGCTCTCCTTGCGGCCGGCGCCGCTGGCGCCGCTCATGCTCGACACCGCCAGCGGCTCGTCGGCCAGCAGGCCGGCCTGGAGCAGCGGGATCAGCGGCAGCAGGATGCTGGTCGGGTAGCAGCCGGGACAGGCGATGAGGCGGGCGCCGCGGATCGCGTCGGCGCGCACCTCGGGCAGCGCGTACACGGCCTCGTCCAGCAGCTCCGGCGCCGGATGCGCGTGGCCGTAGAATTCCTCGTAGAGCGCCGCGCTGCGCAGGCGGAAGTCCGCGCTCAGGTCGATGACGGTGATGCCCAGCTCGAGCAGCGGCTTGGCGTACTCGGCCGAGACGCCGTGCGGCAGCGCCAGAAAGGCCACCTCCGCGCCGCAGGCTTGCAGCGCCGCCGCATCCGGCGCGGTGAAGCGCAGCTGGTCGGCGACGCCGACGCGGCGGAAGCGCGGAAACTCGTCCGACAGCGACTTGCCGGCCAGGGTGCGCGAGGTCACGGCGACCAGTTCGACATTCGGATGGCGCAGCAGCAGCCTCAGCAGTTCAATGCCGGAGTAACCGCTGGCCCCAAGGACAGCAACTTTGACTTTACGGGACATTCGGGAGGGAGGGACTATGAAGC
>CAYYJK010000428.1:2222-2618 GCA_964472185.1 uncultured Prosthecobacter sp. | reverse complement strand
GCTTGCCGAACATCTGGGTGACGCGGTCGCCGTACACGAACGACCAGTTGGCCGGGCGCCAGCAGTCGTACCACAGCCGGTTCTTCTCGACGATGGCCTCGCGCAGCGCGGTGAGATCATCGCCTTCGCTGGCCGAGACGCCCAGCTGCCGGGCCACCTGCCGCGCGACGACGCGCAGGCCTTCGGCATTCAGGTGCAGGCCGTTGTCGGTCAGGCGCGGCTCGCCGGCCGCCCGCCCGGCCAGCGGCGTGAACAGGTCGACGAACAGCGCGCCGCGCTGCCGGGCGATCTCCCGCACCGCGGCGGCGTAGGCCGCGACGTCGGCGTTGCGCCGGGTCAGGTCGGGCGCGTGCGAGGCCGACGGCTTTTCAAACGGCTTCGGCGAGACCAGCACGA
>CAYYJK010000428.1:0-2212 GCA_964472185.1 uncultured Prosthecobacter sp. | reverse complement strand
AGACGCGGGGTCACGCCGGCGAACTGGTCCAGCAGGCCGTGGTAGGCTGCCTGAAACTCGGCCAGGCGTTTCGGACCGTCGAGCGCCTCGATCTGGCCGAACTGCGCGATGACGATGCCCGCCCCCGCCGCTTCCAACTGCGCCTTCCAGGAGCCGAAGTTCAGATCGCGCCACTGCTCGTACACCGTGTCGCCCTCCCAGGCCATGGAGCGAAAGCGCGGTGCCCGCGCGGCCAGCCCCAGGGCCAGCACGGCTTCCAATTCGCCCGCGCGCTGCTCGCGCACGAAGTTGGTCGCACCCGCCAGCACGACGAGCTCGTTCTGCGCCACCTCGAACTGGCCCGGCGCGAAGGCGGTCCTGGCGCCTGGCGCGGCGGTCCCGTCGCCAAAGCGGTTCAGGATCTCCTTTTCGCCCGGCACCAGCGAGTCCGGCAGCGCTTCGATCCGGATCTTGCGGAAGGCGATCTCGGCCTTGCAGTTGCCATGGATCTGCAGGGCGATGTGGCCGCTGAGCTCGATGTTCGGCGCGCGCTCGGTGTAGTCGACGGTGCGCGCGCCGTTGACGAAGATCTGCACGCGCTGGTCCTCGGCGCGGATGGTGCAGCGGTTCCACTCGCCCGGCTTTTCAACCTTGCGGATCAGTTCCTCGGCCGGCTTGGCCAGCATCACCTTGCGGCGCGACTCGTCGTACAGGCAGCCGCTGTACCCGGCGCCGATGTCGGCCTGGTAACCGATCATCTCGTTCGGCGGCTGGTCGATGCGGCGGCTGCGGAACTGCACGCCGCCATTCACGAAGCCCTCGGTGCCGGTGAGCCGGTACTCGAGCCGGAGGATGAAGTTCTTGTAGGCCTTGCGGGTGGCCAGGAACTCGTTCTGCGGGTTGCCCTGCAGGGAGCCGCCGACGATCGTGCCGTCGACGATGTGCCAGACCTTCGCGGTCTCGCCCTCCCAGCCGTTGAAGGTCCTGCCGTCGAACAGCGGCACGGGGTCGGCGGCGGCCAGCAGCGAGGCGGAGCAGAGAAGAAGGAGCAGGGGACGCATGGCGGGTGTCGGGCAGAATGACAGCAACGGGCCTGGAGGCCACTGGCAATCGGCAAAAATGCTGTCCAATATGACCGTCCGGCCCGCCTGATGCCCGGACACTCCCATGAAACGGTTCTTCCTCCGCCTTCCTGTTGTCGCCGGCCTTGCGCTGGCCGGTCTGGGCTCCTTCCTGCCAGCGGCCGAGCACCGTTTTGACATCGTCGTCTTCGGCGCCACGCCCGCCGGGGTCACCGCCGCCGTCGGCGCGGCCCGGGAAGGCGCCAAGGTGGCCCTGCTGGAACCGCAGGACATCGTCGGCGGCATCATGAGCGGCGGCCTCAGCTTCAGCGACTCGAACCAGACCGACCGCCGGGCGCTGCGCGGCCTGTTCGAGGAGGTGCACCTGCGCATCGAAAAGCACTACCAGGCCAAGGGCGTGACGCTGCCCTACCAGGTGGCGGTCAAGGATCACGCGCCCTGGACCTACGAACCGCACGTGGCCGAGAAAGTCTTCCACGACCTGCTTCGGGAGGCGGGTGTGCAGGTCTTCCTCAACCAGCGCCTGGCGAGTGTGGACAAGGACGGCGCACAACTGCGCTCCCTGAACACGCGCACCGACCGCTTCCAGGCGGGGATGTTCATCGACACCACCTATGAGGGCGACCTCATGGCCAAGGCGGGCGTGAGCTTTGTGCTCGGTCGCGAAGGCCGCGACAAGTACGGCGAATCCCTGGCCGGCAAGCAGTACCCGAAAAAGCCGGTCACCGGCGTCAACCCGCGCGATGCGCAAGGCCGGCTGCTGCCGCTGATGACCGCCGAAACGGCAGGCGCGGAAACCGCAGGCGACCGCGGCCTCATGGTCTTCAGCTTCCGTCTCTGCCTCAGCCAGGATCCCGCCAACCGCGTGCCCTTCACCCAGCCGAAGAACTACGACCCGGCGCGTTACGAACTCGTCCGCCGCATGGTCACCGCCCACCCGCCCAAGCGGCCGCTGTTTGACATCTACCCGATCCCCGGCAACAAGGCCGACGGCAACAACAGCATCGGCGGCACCATCTCGCTCGGCCTCGTGGGCGCCAGCAACGACTGGTGCGAGGCCAGCGATGAGCAGCGCGTCCAGATGTGGCAGGACCACCGCGACTACACCGAAGGCCTGCTCTGGTTCATGGCCAGCGATCCGGCCATGCCCG
>CAYYJK010000427.1:0-2631 GCA_964472185.1 uncultured Prosthecobacter sp. | reverse complement strand
CGATGATGCTGACGGTGATGTTGAAGTTGATCGCCTCCTTGCCCTGGTCGTTGACGAAGGGCATGCTGTCCTTCTTGATCGCCCAGAGGATGAGCGGGCCAACGATGGAGCCGCCGGGGACATTGAAGAGAAAACCCGCCAGCGCCAGCAGGTGACAGAGCATCGCCATCGTGCGCTCCTCCTGGGGAGGAACGGGGGGCGGCGCCGCGGTTGCAGCGTCCGGAGTCGGCAGGCCGGTGTCCATGACGATCCGGATGCTAGCCCGCCGGTCCGGCCGCTGCAACCGCGGATCCTGCGTCCTGTTGACGGTCTCCATTACGGCGGCATTCTAAGGGGCGCTTCCGCCATCCCCCGTATGATCCCCCTCCGCCGCTCCGGGTCGCTGTTCCTGTCCGTCCTCACCGCCGCCGGCCTCAGCGCGCGCGCCGCCGACCTGACGCCGGCCGAGGTCACGGACTTCGAGTCCCTGCACCAGCTCGCCACCCAGCTGGCGCAAAAACCCTACCAGGGACCGAGCCAGCACCTGGACCCGTTCTTCGAGGGCCTGAAGTACGACGGCCACCGCCAGATCCGCTACCGCCGCGACCAGGCGCTGTTCAGCCCGCTCGGCGACGTCTACCGCGTCGAGTTCTTCCACCCCGGCTGGATGTTCAAGAAGCCGGTCGTGTTCTTCAACATCGACGGCGCGCAGACCCGGGCGGTGCCGTTTGACCGGGCGAAGTTCGACTACGGCGAGCTGAAGGTTCCCGGCCAGGCCGTCAATCCCACCGGCTACGCCGGCTTCCGCGTGCTCGCCCCCGACACGCTGCTCAAGCGGCCCTTCGAGTTCATGGTGTTCATGGGCGCCAGCTACTTCCGCGCCGTCACCACCGAGCTCGGCTACGGCATCAGCGCCCGCGGCGTGGCGGTCAACACCATCGGCGGCAAGCCCGAGGAGTTCCCCGACTTCACCCACTTCTGGTTCCAGCAGCCCAAGCCGGGCGACGCCTACTTCCGCGTGCTCGCCCTGCTCAACGGCCCCAGCGTCACCGGCGCCTACCAGTTCGACGTCAAACCCGGCAAGACCACCGAGATGCTGGTCAAGGCCGCCCTGCACCTGCGCAAGCCGGTCGAGATGCTCGGCATCGCGCCGTTCTCCAGCATGTTCTGGTACGGCGAGAACACCCACCCCAAGCCGCTGGACTTCCGGCCGGAGGTCCACGACAGCGACGGCCTGCAGATCGAAGTCGAGGGCGGCCCGTCGATCTGGCGCCCGCTCGACGTCGGCCGCGACCTGCGCCTGAGCGTGTTCGCGATCGACCGCCTCAAGGGCTTCGGCCTCGGCGAGCGCGACCGCAACTTCGTCAACTTCCAGGATCTCGAGGCGAACTACCACCGCCGGCCGGCGGTCTGGGTCGAGCCCACCCGCGGCTTCGACAAGGGCTCGGTCGTGCTCGTCGAACTCTCCACCGGCGAGGAGACCTGGGACAACATCGTCGCCATGTGGAAACCCGCCAACCTGCCGGCGACGCCGGCCGAGCCGCTGCAGTTCGAGTACCGGCTGGCCTGGCTCGACCAGCACCTGCCGGGCCTGCTGTGCAAGGTCACCGACACCCGCCGCGGCCTGGCCATGGATTCCGACGACCACCTGTACGTGATCGACTTCACCAAGGGCGCCCAGAAGACCGACAAGCCGAAGGACTGGGTGCCGGACCTCGACGTGGTCATCAGCGCCGGCGCCGCCAAGGTCCTCGACAAGCGCGTCATGCACAACGCCGAGACCGGCGGCTGGCGCGCCTTCTTCCGGCTCGACATCCCGGAGAAAACCAACCTGCTCGAGCTGATGTGCGAGATGAAGGACGGCGGCCAGGTCATCTCCGAACGCTGGATGTACCAGTGGCGGCGCTGAGCCTCCGGGCGGACGCGCTCCGTCAACCGCCGCGCCGCCCTGGCCGGGACGGCCTGAATCCGCCTGCAGACGCCAATCGGCTTGAATAAGCCGGCTGGAAAAGCAGTTTAAGTCCGACCGTAGTTTTCCGCGCCATGATGATCCGCCCGCTTCTTTGTCTCGCCCTGTTTGCCAGCCTGCCGGCCCAGGCGGCGGTGGAAGTCGATGTCGAAGCCTTTGGCAACAGCCTCGGCGGCTGGCTGGCGCGCAAGGGCCGGGCGGCCGAGTACGAGCTGTCCGAGGCCAACTACCGCACCTACCAGCCCGAAGTCTCGCCGTCGCCGGACGGCGGCATTTTCGTGTCGGTGCGCATCGACCACCGGCGCGGCTTCATGGCCTCGGACGACCACGCCAGCCTGGAACTGAGCTTCGCCGCCGACGGCAGCCTGGTGTCGGCGCAGAGCAGCCTCGCCCTGCAGGGGCGCACGATCAGCAGCGAGCTGATCAAGGGCGGCGCGTCCGCCTCCACCTCGGTGGCCGCGCCGCAGATCGACCGCGCCGTCAAGATCGGCACCGACCTGGTCGCCGACCTGTCGTCGAAGCTGCTGCGCGAGAAGATCGTCGAGCCCGGCCGGGTGTCCTTCCCGGCCGCCATCCGCCACAACTACAACCTGCTCTACCGGGCGGTGAAGGCCAAGACGGAGGCGCCGTCGACCCCACCGGCGGCTGCCGCCGGCGCACCCGCGCCCGCCACGCCTGCGGCG
>CAYYJK010000426.1:0-2640 GCA_964472185.1 uncultured Prosthecobacter sp. | reverse complement strand
CGGCTGTTCGACCTCGTCCTGCTCGGGCTGATCGGCCTGAGCGTGCTGACGGTCGTGCTGGAGAGCGTCGACGAACTGCGGCGGGTCCACGGCCGGCTGTTCCTCACGCTGGAGTGGACGTTCACCGTCCTGTTCACCCTGGAGTACCTCGCCCGGCTCTGGGTGGTGCGGCGGCGCTGGCGCTACGCCCGCAGCTTCTTCGGCGTCGTCGATCTGCTGTCGATCCTGCCCGCCTACATCGAGCTGGTCCTGCCCGGCACGCACTACCTGATGGCGCTGCGCATCCTGCGCCTGATGCGCCTGTTCCGCGTGCTGCGGATGGCCGAGTACCTGGGCGAGGCGGGCGTGCTGCTCAACGCCCTCAGCGCCGGCCGCCGCAAGATCCTCGTGTTCCTGGCCAGCGTGCTGTCCCTGGTCTTCGTCGAAGGCACGGTCATGTACGTGCTCGAACGCGAGGCCAACCCGGACTTCGCCAACATCCCGCAGTCGGTGTACTGGGCCGTCGTCACCATCACCACCGTCGGCTACGGCGACGTCGCGCCGGTGACCGTGCTTGGCAAGATGATGGCCTCGGTGATCATGCTCACCGGCTTCGCCATCATCGCCGTGCCCACCGGCATCGTCACCACCGAAATCGGCCGCGAGATGCGCGGCCGCCGGGCGCCGCGGCGGTCCTGCCCCGAATGCGGCTGGTCCGAGCACGACGCGCGCGCCCGGCACTGCCAGCAGTGCGGCCGGGCGCTCGAGTGAGGCCCGGCGCTACTTCAACCCGGCCGCCAGTTCCTCCAGCACCGCGGTGATCCTCGTGGAGGCCTCGACCTCCAGGCAGCTTGAACGGGCGCGCCAGGTTTCGTAGCCGCCGAGCCGGTGGTGCTCGGGCGTGGGCAGGTAGCCGTGGTAGGCATTCGCCAGGCCGACGACAAACGACTGCGGGTGGCGCCGGCGCAGGTCCAGGCCGATCTCGACAAAGACTTCGGCGGGAATGGCGAACAGGCGCAGCTCGCCGATCTTCAGCACCTGCAGCGGCGCGGACACTTGGGGAGGATATTCGCCGAGCAGCACCGTCTCGCGCGCATAGACCTGCTCGAGGGTCTCCATGCGCGGGTAGGCCTTCGACTGCCGCATCAGCCGGTGCGCCGCCTCCACCTCGGCGGCCGTCGGCAGGCGCAGGCCCAGACTCAGTTCCCGCTGGGCGACTCCGAGCGGCACCCAGTCGTGGTGGGTGAGCGTCCGGCAGACGCGCACCACCTCCTGGGCGACGTCATCGGCCACCCGCCGGATCTGGCCGTAGGGCGGCTGCCGGGTCTGGCCGCCGCGGCAGTCGACGTTGTTGATGTCGCCGCTGGCGCCGTTGGCGAGCAGGCCGACGAACGGCGGCTCCTGGCGTTCGGCGCCGAGATGCGCGCGCAGGCGGCTGGCAAACTCGCCAAAGTAGTCGGCCGAGATGTGCCCCGCCGGCACGCCGCCGACGTAGTGCAGGGCGTAGTTGGCGTAAACGGCGATCGGCCGGCCGTCGAGCGCGCGCACGGACACGAACCAGACCTGCGGGTCGGTGGGACCGGCGGGACGGTCGAGGCGCGGGTTCTTGATGCCGGGATTGGTCTTCACCCGGTCGGTGGTGACGCCCAGCGGCGTGGCCGGGATGCCGCCCGGCTGCATGAACCAGCGGCGGTTGAAGACGTGCTGCGGCACCTCGCCGGCCCCCCAGCCGATGCGCGCAGGCTCGAGCTGGTTGAGGGCGCGGCGGACGCCGTCGGCCAGCCGGCGCGCCGCGAAGCGCTGGTACATCGGGTCGGGCGTGCTCTGGCCGACGGCGGTGAGCGTGCCGCAGGAATGGGAGTGCGTGGCCGACATGAGCAAGTTTGCCGGCGGCAGGCCGGTGGCCTCGTGGACCAGGCGTTTGGCCTCGTCGAAGATGCTGCGCTGGATGACGCAGCTGTCGGCGGTGACCAGCACGAGCTTCGTGGCCCCGTCGTCGAGCGCCAGGCAGCGCGCGTGCAACTCATCGTGGATGTGGCTGGCGGTGCCGTCCTGGAAGTTGCCGTTGATCGAGCTGCCGAGCGGCGGGGTCAGGTTGCTGGTGGCGGCGCCGGCGCGGAAGACGCGGGCGGGGTCCGCGGCGGGCAGGCTGAGCAGGGCGGCAAAGACTCCGAGAGTCAGGCAGAGCGGGAGTTTCATGGCGTGGGGCAAGCAAGCCATACGCCGTTCACGGCGCCGCTTTTCCCGCCGGTGTCCGTCCGCATGCCGGCGCGCGCGGGCACCCTGAAGGCCTTGTGTTCCGGCGCCAGGTCGTGCTAGCCTGATTTTCTGCCATGAAACAGCTCATCCTGCCAGGATTCGAAGAGCCCGCGGGTCCGGAACTGCCGCAGAATCTGGTGGTGTACTGGCACCATCATTCGGGAGGGGGCGGCAACTTCACGCACGCCAGCGATGGCGCCGAGTTCCACCGGCTTGACGACGCCATCCGGTACGCCTGCGAGCTCATGGAGCAGGCCATGCAGGAGAACGCGGACGTGTTCACCGGCCTGGATCCGGACGATGCGGACTCGACCGACGCGAACGCCTTCTTCACGGACTGGGATTCCCAGCAGCTGAACATCGAGACCTTGGGCGGTGAATCGCTGTTCCACCGCTTCTCGA
>CAYYJK010000425.1:0-2645 GCA_964472185.1 uncultured Prosthecobacter sp. | reverse complement strand
GCGCAAACAGGCGTTCTCTGGCGAACTGCGCCTGCGCACTTCTCAAGCCGGGTCTTGCCCGCCGGCTTGATTTTGCCTTTGCGCCTCAGCGCCTTTCCCGGCAACCGCTGAGAGGTCTGTGGTCGGGGGAAAGCCCGCACTCGGCAGTCTGCAAGCGCCACCGTTGCCTCTGGATTCACTCAGTGGAGCGTGCCCAGGAAGGCGAGGATGTCCGCCAATTCCTGCGGCTTCAGAATGAGATTCATCGGCGGCATCGGACTGATCGGCGTGGCGGTGTAGCCCTCGGCCAGTCGGGCGTTCGGGTTGATCAGCGATTCGAGCAGGTAGGCCGGCTCCTTGCGGGCGGCAATGCCGTCCAGGGCCGGGCCGACCGCGCTGCCCTTGCCGCCCAGCATGTGGCAGGTCATGCAGGCGGCCACCGGATGCTTCCAAAACAGGTCTTGGCCGCGTTTGGGGTCGCCCGCCAGCTGTTCGAAGCTCTCCTCGCGCTCGTACAACAGCTCGACCAGGCTGACGTCGTCAAAGTAGGTGTCGCCCTTGCCGACGTGCAGCAGGTTGATGCTGGCCTTCGGCCGGTTCCGGCTGTTGAAGATGACCTCGACGAGCGTCCAGTCGCTGCTGCGCCGGAGCTGGTCGGTTTCGGCTCGGCCGAGGTGGTCGTTCAGGCTCGCCTTGCCGCGGAAGGCGTGGGTCTTGATCCAGGCGCTGAGCTTGTAGTCGGTGTCGGGCTTGAGCGGCACGTCGGCGAAGAAGCTGGTGTCGGCCTCATCGCGGGTGATGACGCGGAAACTCCGCGCGCCGCCGCGCACCCGGCCCTCGCCGCTGACACTGCGCCACTCGGCGCCGGCATTGCCCGGCCGCTGGCCGTAATCCCGCCGTTTCCAGCCTTCGGGCAGGCCGTCGGCCGCCAGCGCTTCAAAACCGGGGTTGGGCAGCAGATTCGGGCCTTCCCGGTAGTTCAGGGCGCGGTGGCGGCGGCCGAGTTGCTTGACCGCCTCGCCCAGCCATTCGTCGGCGGCCAGCGTGCGGTCGGCGCCGAGCTTGCGCACCAGCGTCTGGATCTCGGGCGTGGTCGGCAGCTCCAGCAGCTTGACCAGCGCGGCGAGCCGGGTGTGCGGATCCGGATCGCTGATGACGCCGGAGCCGAACAGCAGCTGCGCACCACCGGCATCCGCCGCCAGCGCCCGCACGGCACTGCGGCGCAGGCGCGGATCGCGCGCCAGCAGTGCGGCCCGGTGCGTTTCCGGATCCAGCCGGCCCAGGCCGTGCAGGGCCCACAGCGCGTGCAGCGCCGCGATCGCGCCGTCATTGGCGGTGACGCGCGCCGCCAGGCCGTCTGCCGGAGCCCGGCCCTCGACGATCAGCCGCTGCGCCGTCAGGCGCGACCACTGGGTGTCGCCGTCCAGCGCCGGCGGGCGGACGCGGTGGTCGCCGCCGCGCGCTACGACGCGGTAGATGCGGCCGCGGCTGTGGTCGCGCAGGTCGTTGCGGTGGGCGCCGCCCACGCCGGTTTCACCGCGGAAACCGCCGCGCTCGACGCTCGGCGTCGGGTTGTGCTGGATGATGAAGTTCTGCCAGTCGGCGAACCAGACGGCGCCGTCCGGCCCGACTTCGGCAAAAACGGGTGACATCCACTCATCGCTGCTGGCCACCAGGTTGAAGGCGTCGCGGGCGGTGTAACCGGCGCCCTGCGGCTGCACGTCCATGAGCGCGATGACCTTCATCGTCGGTTCGCAGACCATCGCCATGCCCTGCAGGCGCCGGGGCAGCGCCGCGCTCTCGATGAAGGCGCTGCCGGCCGCGGCGGTGTAGCCGTGGAAAACGTCCACCTGGCGGTAGTTCGGCGTGATCGGATGCACACGGTCGACCTCGTTGATCTTCTTCGCCGTCAGGCCGCGCTGCCCCTCCGGCAGCGCACGCGCCGGAATGCCGCCGTAGAACAGCGGCGCGCCGTTGGCGGTACCGCCGAAGGCGTCGCCGGCAGCGTTTTCGCTGTGCGCCCAGGCGTTGTTGGTGAACTGGTGCAGAAACTGCAGGGCGCTGCCGTCGGCGCGGAAGCGGTAGGTGCCCATGGTGAAACGGACCGGCTTGCCGCCAACCAAGCCGTCGAAGCCGGAGTAGCCGACGCAGCCGTGCAGCCAGTTGTCGAGGCCATAGTGCAGGTTGCTTGCCTGCGCGTGCGTGTCCTGGATGCCGTAGCCGGTCAGAATGTCCTGGCGGATGTCCGCACGGTCGTCGCCGTCGGTGTCCTTGAGAAACATGAAACGCGGCGGCTGGCTGACGATCACGCCGCCGTTGGCGAAGACCAGGCCGGTCGGAATGTTGAGCCGGTCTGCAAACACCGTGAACTTGTCGGCACGGCCGTCGCCATCGGTGTCTTCGCAAATCTTGATGCTGTCGTGACCGCGGCCGTCCTCGACCAGGCCGTGCGGATAGTCGCTGGTTTCGCAGACCCAGCAGCGGCCGCGTTCGTCCCAGGCGAAGGCGATGGGTTTGCGGATGTCGGGTTCGGCGGCGAACAGGCGCAGCTCCAGATCAGCCGGCACCTGCGTGCGCTCCAGACTGCCGCGCACGCTCAGCGGATGCTGGAAGGTGACGGGCTGCGGCCGCTTTTCGTAATTGGCGACCTGCGGATGCGGTTCGCG
>CAYYJK010000424.1:0-2648 GCA_964472185.1 uncultured Prosthecobacter sp. | reverse complement strand
GAGTTTGTAGCGCGTCGACATGGTGGGGGAAGAAAAGAAAGACGGGGTGGGACCCGAACTTGCGGCCGATTTTGCGGCGCCCGGCTGAAATCCCGGAGCTAGCCTGGCAAGTTGCGTGCCCAGGTGTCGGGATGAAAACCGGTCAGGTAGAGGCCGCGTTCGGCATCGGCGACGAAGGGGCGCTTCACCAGATTGCCTTGGCCGGAGAGCAGTTGCAGGGCCGCATTCGCGGTCATCGACGGCAGCTTGTCCTTGAGCCCCAGCGCGCGGTAGTCCTGGCCGGAAGTGTTGAACAGGCCGCGCAGGTCGCCCTCGCGGGCCCGCAGGGCGGCCTGCAGTTCAGCCAGGCTCGGCGGGGTCTCGCGGATGGGGATTTCGGCAAAGTCGATGGACTGGCTCTTCAGCCATTTCACCGCGTTGCGGCAGGTCGAGCAGCCCTGGTAGGTGTACACTTTCAGCATGGCGGCAAGGATCACCAGGATTGGGCGCCGACCCCGGCCAGTTCCCCGGCGGCGGTGCTGGCTTCGGCCTCCTCTTCCTCGAGCGGGGCAAAACGTTCGGAGCGGAAACCGAGCTCCTGCTTCACGGACGAATGCGGGTCCTCGGGATTGCGCAGTTCTTCCAGGAGCACCAGGATGTCGAAATCCGCGCCGGTCAGCTGGATGGCGGCTTCGTCATCGACCGCGAAAGTCGGGTTCGAGCGCCCTGCCGAAACGGCGCGGATCGTGTAGGTGCGGCCCTTTTTGGGCAGGGCGGTGTACAGGTCGTAGACCCAGGGATCGAAGTGGTCGTTGATGCAGACGACTTGCTGGCCGGTTTGAAACATGGGGGTTAGCGGGGGGCGTTTTCGCGCAGGTGCTGGTGCAGGCGCCGCAACACTTCGTCCACAACCTCGGGCTTTTCAACGCAGCCGTGCCAGTAGGGCACGACCAGTTCCGAGCCGCTGTCGAGGTGGGCGCTGCGGTAGGGCACCACGCGGTCGCTGCTCTCCTCGAGCGGGGCGCGGCCGACGCGGCCGATGATCGAATGGTGCGGCACCGGGATGGGTTGGTCGTTGAGGGCCTTCAGGTAGGGGTGCTTGGGCGAGAGCGTGCCCAGGCTGAGGAAGGCGTAGGCGCCCCAGTCGCGGATCTGCGGCGACAGGGCGTCGAGATTGCCGGCGAGCAGTTCGCGGGCCAGCAGCATCGAATCGACCGGCAGGCGGATCAGCGTGGACAGGCGGTACACCAGGCCGCGGTCGGCCATCTCGCTGCCGCGGTGCGGCACGGTGATGAAGATGAGCCGCTTCACGTATGGCTGCGCCTGGAAGTGCAGGGTGCCCTGCAGACGTGCGCGCGCCGCTTGGGAGAGGTTGAGGTCGTCCGGACTGCGGGTGAAGTAGGCCCGGTAAAAACTCTCGTTGCTGGAGATGACCTGCATGCGGCTGAGCAGCCCGCCCATGCTGTGGCCGACCAGCACCATCCGGTCCAGACCGGGGTCGTCGCCCTCGGGATCCAGTTGGCGCCGGGCCGCCTGCAGCGACTCGCGCAGGCGTTGCGAGGTGGCGGGCACCGCCAGGCCCGTCGGATACAGGAAGTACCAGGGCTGGTAGCGGGTGCGCAGCACCGGGTCGCGGTAGATGGCGTTGATGCAGTGGTACCAGATGTGCGGGTCCGACATCAGGCCGTGCACGAAGACGACCGGGATGCGCTTGGGATCGTGCAGTTCCAGGCGGTAGAGCTGGCTGTTCTCGATGGTCTTCTCCGGAAACAGCAGGCCGAGCAGGGAGAAGCGCTTGAGGAAGCCGTCGTTGAGGGCCAGGCTTTTGGCCGCCGTGTAGTCGGCCGCCAGACGCGTGCGCCGGCCGGCGACGACGGTCTCCGGCTGCTGCAGCGGGTTGTACAGGTGCAGCCGGCAGCGGCGCAGGCTGGCGGCGTCCGCTGGCGGCGGATCGAATTCCAGCACCGCCGTGAGGGTCAGGTGGCCGCCGTTCAAGGGCATCATCGGATGCTTGGCGGCGAGCTCGGGCGAATGCATCACCTCGCCGACCACCGGCACGCCCAGGCCCTCCTCGAGTGCACGCGGCCCGTTGGTTTCCGCCCGCACGTCGGCGGCGATGCGCAGCCGGTCGAGCACGCGCGGCGAAACCTCGCGCGGATGGCCGGGCGGCGCCTGCAGGGACAGGGCGAATCCGCCGGCTTTGCCGCGAAACACGCTGGTGGCTTCCCAGTTGCGCGGCAGCTTCCGGCGACTCCAGCTGCGCAGGAGGTCGGTCAGGGCCTTCTCGTATGTCTGCTCGGCCCGCTGGTGGTTTTCACTGCCGGGAACGCTGCGGCGCAGTCCCTCCCAGGCGGTGGCGGCTTCCTGCAGACGGTCATGCAACCGGGCCTCGGTGAGCCGGGACATCCGCGGCCAGATCGGCTCGCGAATTTGCGGCGGCTTGGGCGCGACGGCACAGGCGGCGAGCAGCACCGGGAGGCAAAGGGGGAGAAGGCGCGGGCTCACAGGGAAGGTGCCCAGATGGTGGGCAGGCGGCCCGCGTCGGCAAGCGTTTTGCAAGACCGGCGGCGGCCGGCGGGTCAGCGCCGGGTCTCGTACTTGCGGCTGTAGCGCATGAACGTGAAGAAGGCCGTGGCGACGGCGATCCAGAAGCCGGGGAAGCCGTCGAG
>CAYYJK010000423.1:0-2653 GCA_964472185.1 uncultured Prosthecobacter sp. | reverse complement strand
GCCAGCCGCGGCCGGCGGTCGGCGAAGCTGCCTTCGAACAGATCCTCGAGGATCTCGCCGGTGCGGCGGAACTCCTGCAGAATGACCTCCAGGAAGCGGTCACGCAGGGCGGTATCGGTCACCAGACCGGCATAGAGCCGCATGATCGACTCGTTGGCGCTGACCAGGGAACTCTCGATGTTCGTCAGCACGTAGCGCAGAAACGGCGACTGGCGCCAGTGCCGGCGCAGGAATTCCAACCCAGCCGGATCCTCCTCGCGCAGGCGGGCCAGCGCTGTGCCGGCGCCGAACCAGCCGGGCAGGTAAAACCGCGCCTGGGTCCAGGAGAACACCCAGGGAATCGCGCGCAGGTCCTCCAGGGAAGCCTGGCCGGTCCGCCGCGGCGGGCGTGAGCCGATGCGCGAATGCTCCAGCGCGTCGATCGGCGTCGCCTGCCGGTAGAAGGTCATGAAACCGGGCGCGTGCAGCAGGTCGCGGTAGGCGTCGCGGCTCCAGGCCGCCAGGCGGTTCATGACCGCATCCGCATGCACCGCCTCCGCCGGCCCGTGGCGGTGGCGCGCCGTGGCGGCCGCCGCGGAGGCCATCAGCAGCTCCGTGTGGTACACCGCCGACCCCAGATGGGCATACTTCTGGGCGATGGTCTCGCCCTGTTCGGTCATGCGCAGCCAGCCGCCCAGGGAGCCGTGCGGCAACGCTTCCATGAACCAGTGGGTCGGGCCGGCGCCGCGCCCCACCGTGCCGCCACGGCCGTGGAAAAACACCGGTTTGACACCCTGGCGCCGGGCGACGCCGGCCAGCGCATCCTGGGCGCGGTGCAGCGCCCACTGGCTGGCGAGAATGCCGCAATCCTTGTTGGAATCGGAGTAACCGACCATCATCTGCAGGGTCGGCGCCTCCGGGTTGAGGCTGCGACGGGTGACCGGGTGGCTCAGGAAGGCCTCGACGATGCCGGGACCGGCCTCCAAGTCGGCCATGGTCTCGAACAGCGGGGTCACCGGCAGGGGGCAGCGCAGACCGCCGTCCACCCACTGCGTCAGGCCGGCCTCGCGCGCCAGCAGATAGACCGTCAGCAGATCCTCGACGTTGCGCGTCATGGAGACGATGAGCGCCCCCAGGCCGGCGGCACCGTGGCGGGCCAGATGGGCCGCCAGCACCCGGTAGCTGGCCAGCACGGCGTCCGCCTCGGCGCCGGCGGACATCCCGGGTGCCAGGAAGGGCCGGGGCGACTGCAACTCGCGTTCGAGCAGGGCGCGCTTTTCCGCCAGCGACCACTGGCTGAACGGGCGCTCGCCGAGACCGCCGGCGGCCTGCAGCAGCTGCTCCAGCGCCCGCTCGTGGAAGGCGGAATTCTGCCGGATGTCCAGGGCCGCGGAATGGAACCCGAACGCCTCCAGACGGCGGCGGAAGGGCACCAGCAGCTCGCCCACCAGCGCGCCCGCACCAACCGCCTCGAGCGACTCGGCCCAGGTCTCGAGATCCGCCGCCAGCTCCTGCGGACTCCGGTAGGCCGCCGCCGAATCCCTGTCACCGATGGCCAGCAGCAGCTTCGCCCGCATCAGGTAGGCGGCGGCCCGCCAGGGCTCCTCGCGGTTGCGCTCCAAAATGTACGGCACCTCGGTGCCGGGCACCGCGCCGAGCTCCTCCGCCAGGCGCTGGATGAGCGCCTCCAGTCCGGGCGGCGTTTTTTGAAACAGCGAGCTCAGCGGCGTCTGCTGGGCCAGCATCTCGAGCGAGCGCCGGTGCAGGCGCAGCGCGTTGGCGCGCAGCAGGTGCAGCGAACGCGCGGTCACCTCCGCCGTGACAAAGGGGTGGCCGTCGCGGTCGCCGCCGATCCAGGTGCCGAAGCGGATCAGCGGCGGCAGCCGATCGACGCCGGCCGGGTCGTAACCCGCCGCCACCCAGGCCTCGCGCAGATGCACGTGCGCCCGCGACAGCGATTCCGGCAGAACTTCGCGCAGGTAGTGCAGCGCATCCTGCAGCTCGGCCTCGATGGTCGGCCGCGTCACCTGGATTTCGCCGGTCCGCCACAGGTTCTCGAGCTGCACCTGCAGCTGGCCGTGCAGGCGCACCTGCTCGCGCGGGGTGTAGGCCGCGTTCTCATGGCGGTTCATGAGGCTGTAGATCTCCAGATGGAGCTCGCGGGCGGTCTCGCGCTTGGCCTCCGTGGGGTGCGCGGTCAGTACCGGCTCGACGCGGACCTCGCGCAGGATGTCGAGCAACTCCGTCTGGCCCAGGCCGAGCTGGCGCATTGCGCGCAGATTGTCCGGCCACAGGCCCTTCTCGGCCTCCGGTCCGCGCTCCTTCTCACGCAGGCGCCGGACCTGCGCCGCCGCCCGCTCCTCGACGATGTTGAGCAGCTGAAAGGCGATGGAATAGGCCTGGCCAAGCGCCCGGCTGGGGACGTCACCGGCATCGGGATCCGTCCCCATCCAGGGCAGGCGCGCCGCCAGCGCCGGTTCGCCCAGCCGTCCGAGGACGTTGGCAAAGGCCTTCATGAGGAACTGCAGCTCCTCCTCCAGCAGGTGGAAGCCGTGATCGCGCAGGGGGTCGGTCGAGGTCATCGACGCACCCTTTAAGCAGAAACAATGCCGGCGCGAGCCGCATGTGCGGCTTGATGATCGAAGCCGCCGCGGCATAGCTACCCGGCATGTCC
>CAYYJK010000422.1:0-2654 GCA_964472185.1 uncultured Prosthecobacter sp. | reverse complement strand
GCGCTCACCGTCCAGACGGTGCCGAGGGCGGCCAGCAGGCCGAGGCTGAACAGCACGGGCGTAAGCCACCAGCGCCGATGGGGGATTGGGGCGGTCATGGCGCAGCCTAGCCCATCGCCGGCGGTTTGCCAGTCGGCACTGTCATCCCCGGCTCAGCCCTCCCGCAGCTTTTCCGGCGGCAGCTCGGCCACCCGGGCCTTGAGTTCGCGGCCGGGTTTGAAGCGGACGACGCAGCGGTCGGGGATGCGAACCTCGTGGTCCGGGCGGTTCGGATTGCGGCCGATCTTGGACTTGGCCACGCGCAGATCGAAGGTGCCGAAGGTGCGGAAGGCGATGTTGTGGCCCTCTTCCAGACGCTTGCCAAGCAGGTCGATGAACGCGTCCACGAGGGTGGCGACCTCCTGCTGCTTGATCCCGGTCTGGTTGCTCAGGTCGATGACAATCTCGCGCTTGGTGACAGTGGCCATGTTGTGAAAAAACTCCGTTCCTTAGATGCCTTCCCGATCCGGGCATTGCAACCCATTCCTTGCGGCGTCATGCCGTTTCGCCGGCGGCCGGCAGGATTTCACCGGCGGTTTTGAAGTGCAGCTTGACCAGTCGGCGCAGGCCGTCCTGCCCCTGCAGCGCCAGTGCGCGCTTCGCCTGCGTTTTGACCTGGTCGGAAACTCCCTTGGGAAGCTCCAGGCCGAGCTCCGCGCCGGTGCGCTCCAGCCACTGGACGAAGCTGTCGCGCGCCAGGATCGAGGCGGCGGCGACGGCGGGATCGCTTTCCGCCTTGGTGCGCTGCACCAGCTCGATGCTGCGGCCGCGCGTCTGCAGGGCGCGCTGGAGCACGGCGGGGTTGGCGAACTGGTCGGAAACGGCGCGCGGGCAGTCGGGCACGCGCTCCAGCAGCTTTTCGATGACCTTGGCGTGGCCCCAGGCCAGCAGGCGGTTGAGATTGCCGAAGTCCGCGTACAGCCGGTTGTAGCTCTCCGGGCCGATCTGTACGACCTCCCAGCGCAGGCCGGGCACCGCGCGGATGGCGTCGGCCAGCTGGCGGATGCGGGCGTCGCTGCCGATGCGTTTGCTGTCCACCGCGCCCAAGTCGCGCAGCGCCTGCGTCACCGCCGCGTCGACGTAGACGCCGGCGATCACCAGCGGCCCGAAAAAGTCGCCTTTGCCGCTCTCGTCGATGCCCAGATGCGGCTCGAACCACTCGGGATGATGCACCTCTTCATACCCCAGTTCGGCGACGCCGAGCACCCGGGGTTCGAGGGTGTGGGTGACAAAATCGGCGGTGTCCCGGCCCTGGACGACGATCTTCGGCCCCTTGCTGTACACCAGGACGTTGACCTTGCCGCGGCGGGCGGCGTACAGGCAGTGGGGTTTGGTTTCAAACTCCCAGCCCTGCTCCTCCAGGAGGGCGCGCAGGCTCGCGCTCTGGCTGGCGGTGAGGTCCTTGGTGTAGGTGGTCGGGGCGGCGGGCATGGCGGAGCTTGGCCCGCGCCGGGCGCGAGGGCAAACGCATCCCGCCAGGTTTCCCCAAGCCGCCGGAATAATGTCCAAGCGGCGGCCGTTATGACCTTTATGGTTGCCCTCCGCATGAAACCTCTCGCCCTTGCCTGCTGTCTGACCCTGGCGCTTTCGGCCGCCGCTTCCGAATGGACCATCACCACTTTCGCCGGCACCGGCGAAAAGGGCTTCAGCGGCGACGGCGGACCCGCCACCCAGGCGAAGATGGACAATCCCTTCGGCGTCACCCGCGGCCCGGACGGCGCACTTTGGTACTGCGAGTACACCGGCCAGAAGATCCGCAAGGTCACGCCTGACGGCCGCATCCACACCGTCGCCGGCACGGGGGAGAAGGGCTACAGCGGCGATGGCGGGCCGGCCCTGCAGGCCACCTTCAACCTGCCGCACGAGATCCGCTTCGACGCCGCCGGCGACCTGTACATCGTCGACATGAGCAACCATGCCGTGCGCAAGGTCGACCTCAAGACCGGCCGCATCCGCACCATCGCTGGCACCGGTCAGCCGGGCTACAGCGGCGACGGCGGCCCCGCCGAGAAGTCCCAGCTCAAGCAGCCGCACAGCATCCAGTTCGGACCTGACGGCAGCCTGTTCATCTGCGACATCGGCAACCACGTCATCCGCCGCATCGACCTGAAGACCGGCCTCATCAGCACCTTTGCCGGCACCGGCAAGCCGGGGGACACGCCCGACGGTGCGCCGATCACCGGCACGCCGCTGCGCGGTCCGCGCTCGCTCGATTTCGACCGGCAGGGCAACCTCTGGCTGGCCACCCGCGAGGGCAACCAGGTGTTCAAGCTCGATCTCCAGGCCGGCCGCATCACCCACATTGCCGGCACCGGCAAAAAAGGCTTCACCGGTCACGGCGGCCCCGCCCGGGAAGCCACACTCAGCGGCCCCAAGGGCATCGCTCTCGACGCCGAAGGCAATGTCTGGCTGGCCGACACCGAAAGCCACAGCGTGCGCCGGGTGAACGCCAAGACCGGCGTCCTCGAGCTCATGGCCGGCACTGGCGAGAAGGGCGACGGCCCGGACGGCGATCCCCTCAAGTGCAAGATGGCGCGCCTTCATGGCATCTTCGTCGACACCGACGGCGCCGTGTACATCGGCGACAGCGAGGCGCACAAGGTGCGCGTGATGCG
>CAYYJK010000421.1:0-2667 GCA_964472185.1 uncultured Prosthecobacter sp. | reverse complement strand
TCCCAGGAGCGCAACGAGGTCGAGGTGGAGGCCGTGCGCCTGATGCGCAGCCGGCGCGTCGACGGCCTCGTGGTGGCGCCGGTCGGCCTCGACGCGGCGCACCTGCAGCCGCTGTGCCAGGAAGGCTGGCCGCTGGTGCTGGTCGACCGCCTGTGCCCGGAGCTGGACTGCCCCGGAGTCACGGCCGACAACCGCGCCGGGGCGCAGCTCGCCGTGCAGCACCTGCTGCAGCGCGGCCACCGGCGCATCGCCTGCCTGCAGGGGCTGCCGGAGGTTTCCGCCAACCAGGAGCGGGTGCGGGGCTACCGCGAAGCCTTGGCCGAGGCCGGCCTGCCGATCGAAGACGACCTGCTCATCGGCGGCGATTACCGCATCGAAACCGGACGCGAGGCCGTGCGGCGGCGCTTTGCCGATCCCTGCCGCCGGCCCACCGCCCTGCTCGCGCTCGGCAACCTGATCGCCCTCGGCGCCCTGCAGGCGCTGCGCGAGTTGCACCTCGCCGTGCCCGGGCAGGTGTCGCTGATCTCCTTCGACGAACAGCCCTGGGCGGAGCTGATCGACCCGCCGCTGACGACCGTGTCGCAACCGATCGAGGCGCTGGCCGCGCAGGCCATGGAGCGGCTGTTTGCCCAGCTGCAGCCGGGGGCGGCGCCGCTGCGGAGCCCCGGACCGACCGTGCGGCTGCCGGTGCGGCTGATCGAGCGCGGCTCGGTGGGGGCGCCGCCGGCTTGACCATTCCCCTGCAAGAATCCACCCTGCGCAATCGTTTGCGCTCAACCTTCAGCCCACCATGAAGCTCTTCCGACTCCCCTTTCTCGGCCTCCTGGCCTGCCTCACCGCCTGCCAGCCGAAAGACGGCGCCACCCCGGCCGCCGCCAGCCCGGGCAAACCCCGGATCGCCCTGGTGATGAAGTCGCTGGCCAACGAGTTCTTCCAGACCATGGCCGAGGGCGCCAAAAAGCATCAGGCCGCCCACGCCGCCGACTACGAGCTCGTCGTCAACGGCATCAAGAACGAGACCGACCTCGCCGAGCAGGTCGGCCTGGTCGAGCAGATGGTCGCCCAGGGCGTGCAGGCGATCGTCATCGCCCCGGCCGATTCCAAAGCGCTGATCCCGGCGCTGAAGCGGGCGCAGACCGCCGGCGTGCTGGTGATCAACATCGACAACAAGCTCGATGCCGACACGCTCCGCCAGGCCGGGCTGAACGCGCCCTTCGTCGGCCCCGACAACCGCGCCGGCGCCAAGGCGGTCGGCGAAGTCCTGGCGAAGCAGTTGCAGGCGGGCGACGAGGTGGCGATCCTCGAGGGCGTCACCACCGCGTTCAACAGCCAGCAGCGCCGGGCCGGCTTTGAGGACGCCATGACCGCGGCCGGCCTGAGGGTCGTCAGCGTGCAGAGCGGCCAGTGGGAGATGGACAAGGCGAACGGAATCGCCGCCGGCCTGCTCGCCGCGCACCCGAACCTGAAGGCCCTGCTCTGCGCCAACGACAACATGGCGCTCGGCGCCGCGGCCGCCGTGCAGGCCGCCGGCAAGGGCGGCCAAGTGCGCCTTGTCGGCTTTGACAACATCGCCGCCCTGAAACCCCTGCTGGCCGACGGCCGCGTGCTCGCCACCGCCGACCAGCACGGCGACCAGCTCGCCGTTTTCGGCATTGAGGCCGCGCTGAAGGTCCTCAAGGACAAGACCCCGCCCGCCGACCAGCAGACGCCGGTGGACGTGGTGGTGAAGTAAGCCGGACCGGAGCCCCGCCCTGCCGCCCATGCGCCGCTTCGCCGACTACCTCATCCTGCTGGCCGTGCTCGCGGCGCTGATCCTGCTGTTCGGGCTGCTGCGCGACAGTTTCTTCAGCGCGGCGACTCTGGGTTCGGTGGCCAACCGGATTCCCGCGCTCGCCTTGGTGGCGACGGGCATGACGCTGGTGATGATCACCGGCGGCATCGACCTGTCGGTCGGCTCGCTGCTCGGTTTTTGCGGCGCGGCCGTGGGCGTGATGATGGCGGACTGGCAGTGGGGCCTGGCGCTCGCCCTGCCGGCCAGCCTGCTGCTCGGCGCCGCGTTGGGCGGCACCACCGGCGCGGTGAGCGTGAAGCTGCGCCTGCCCTCGTTCATCGTGTCGCTGGGCATGCTCGAGATCGCCCGCGGCCTGGCCTTCCTGACCACGAACTCGCAGACGAAGTACATCGGCGCCGGCATCGAAGCGCTGGGCGCGCCGGTCGGCGGCCTGGTCATCTCACCCGCCTTCCTGATCAGCGTGCTGGTCGTCATCGCCGGCCAGGTCCTGCTGTCGCACCGGGTGCTGGGGCGGCACTGGATCGCCATCGGCGCCAACCGCGAGGCCGCGCTCATCTCCGGCGTGCCGGTCGACCGGCCGCGCCTGCTCGCCCACGCCCTGCTCGGCGCCCTGACCGGCCTCGCCGCCGTGTTCAACTGCTCGCGCCTCGGCAGCGCCGACCCCAACGCCGGCGTCGGTTTCGAGCTTGGCGCCATCGCCGCGGTGGTCGTCGGCGGCACCAGCCTGATGGGCGGGCGCGGCAGCGTCGTGAAGAGTTTTCTCGGCGTGCTCATCATCGCCACGCTCGAAGCCGGTCTGGTGCAGATCGGCGCCAGCGAACCGGCCAAGCGGGTCGTCACCGGCGCGGTCATCGTCGCCGCCGTGCTGGCCGACA
>CAYYJK010000420.1:1477-2696 GCA_964472185.1 uncultured Prosthecobacter sp. | reverse complement strand
GGGCGGTCCGACCGTCGCGATCGGCGCGCGGCCGCGCCTTCGGCGCCTTGGCCTCGGCCAGCGCCTGCGCCGAAGCGCTGCGGGCCTCGTTCAAGGCCGTCAGCGCCGGATTGTCCTGGCGGGCGAGCTGTTCACGCAGCTGGGCGGCCCGGCTGGCCGTGGCATCGGCCAACTGCTGCAGCGTGTCCGAGGCGCGCACCAGGCGCTGGCGATGGTTGTCCGCCGCACCGTACAGGTGCTCCGGACTCTTGGTCTGATCCGGCTTGTCGAGGCTGGCCGCCAAGTCTCCGGCCGTTTCCTCGAGCTGCTGGCGCAGGGTTTCGACGAGGCGCTGCTGGCCGCCCTCAAACACCGGCTGCAAAGCATGCATTTCGGCGCGCAGCGACTCGCTGGCGGCCAGGGCCGCGCGCTGCTGCTCCTGCCACTTCGGCCGGCGGGCGCTGTCGCGGTTGGCGGCCAGCGACTGGTCGGTGAGCAGGGCCGCCTGACGCCCGAGCTGCTGGGCGGTCCGCGTCACCAGCCGGGCGTTGTCCTCCGCGGCAAAAGCCCGCGCGGCCTGCGCCACCGACTCGGCATCGGCACGCGCTTCAGCCGCAGCCCGCCGCAGCCGCTCGGGGGCCTCGATGCCGCCGGCAGCCAGCGGCTGCAATTCGGCCAGCGAGGCCTTGCGCAGATGGGCCAGACGCTCGCCCAGAAGCCGCACCTCCATGGCGTCGAGATGGGTCGGCGCGGCCTGGGCCGCCACTTTCAACTGCTCCCAGAGATCGGTCGCGCGCTCGCTCACCTGCTGCAGCTCGGCCTGGGCCCTCGCCAGCGTCGTGGCGGCCTGCGGATCGGCGCGCCCCGTCTTGGGCAGGCGCTCCACGGCTTTGTGCAGCTCTCGGCTCTGCCCGGCCAGGCCGGCCGCCTGCTGGGCCAGGCGGCGCGCCTCCTCAGCCCAGAGCCGCTGCCGGGGATCGACCGTCTGCTCGAGAATGCTCACGCGCACGGTGGGCGACTCGGAGCGCTGCCCCTTCAGGTCGACCGCCACCAGTTTGACCAGCACCGCGTCGCCGGCCTTGACCTGCAGGCTGCCGAGCGGCAGCAGGGACTGCACCGCCGCCTCGCGACCGGGCCGGGCGCTCAGTTCGCGCTCCTGCCAGCCGGCGCCGTTGACGGCGTGCGCCAGCCGCACCGACGCCAAGCCGACATCGTCGGCGGCGCTGCCCTGGATGCGCAC
>CAYYJK010000420.1:0-1377 GCA_964472185.1 uncultured Prosthecobacter sp. | reverse complement strand
GCCGGCCGCATGGCGCTCTGCAGGACGGTTCCGCCCGCATGCTGCACCTCGATCAGCACGGCATCGGGCACTCCGCCGGCGATGTCGGCCTGAATCTCCACCTCGGAGGCGAAGGCCGCCAGCGTGCTGGCCGGCTCCGGCCGCACCACGGCGATTTGAATCGTCGAAGGCCGGGCCAGATTGGCAAAAGGCACCGCCGCACGCGCCAGAAAGCCGGTCAGGTGCAGCGGCGGAATGCAGGCCAAGCCCGCCAGCAGCACGGTCAGTCCCGCCAGCCGGACCGCCCAGCTCCTCACGGACTGCCAGGGCAGAACCCGGCGCAGGTCGAGCCGGCCCAGCTCCTCCGCCACCTCCTGCTGCAGGCGCTCACGGAACTCCAGGGAATCCCCGCCGCCCTCGCGCCGCGCCAATTCCACCGCGGCCAGCAGCCGCTCGCGCAGGGCCGGCGCCGCGCCTTCCAGAAGCAGCGCGGCTTCCGCCTCGTCGCGCCCGCGGCGGAGATGCCGCCAAGCCGTGCGCCAGGCAGCGGCCGCCGCGCCGGCGTAGCTGGCGAGCGTGAGCCAGGGTCGCAGGACCTCCGGCACCCAGCGCAGGCGGTCCAGCAGGGCGATCACCAGCCAGGCCGACAAGGCCACCGCCAGCAGGCAGAGCACGGCACGCACGCCCAGAAGCAGGCGGCGGCGGGCCCGGAACGCATGCAGCGTGCGGAGAGTGACAGGACGAAGCTGGGAATTCATGCAGGGGGCTTTGGCCTGATAACGTCGCCGCCGGCGGCCTTCTTCGAACACTCTCGAAAACAGCGGCCCCCGGCGCCCGCCGCACTTGGCGGAGGCAGCCGCGACGCACGCCCCGTCACGCCGCCGATCAGTCCAGCGAACGCTTGGGCGGACCGATGCGCACCGGATCCGGATCGCCCGGCCGGCGCGGCGGCGCAACCGGTAGCGGGGCGAAGCGCTGCACCTCGTAGCCGTTGACACTCAAGTTGAGGTCCAGGCGGGCCAGGAACTCCCAGGTGGCCGGCACGCCGATTTCGTCGGCGATCTTGCGGGCCTCAAGGTAGGTGTCGAAGGCGTCCGACATGACCTGGAACACCGCCACGCCATTGGCATCGCCCTTGATCTGGCGCATCAGCCGCTGGTAGTTGGAGGCTTCCGTGCGCATCTGATCCAGCGTCTCGCCGCCGCCCGCGCGCGGCGTCAGCACCAGCTGGACCAGGGTGCTGCCCGGCCGCACTTCCGGCTTGATGGTGTAGGAGCCGCTGATGCTGGGATTCGCCGCCGCCCGCTCCAGGATGGCCTGGATCTTGAACGCGTCGTAGATGACGCGGCTGCGGCTGCGGTTCTTGATGCCGTCCATGTCGCCGAGGTCCTTGACGAA
>CAYYJK010000419.1:0-2708 GCA_964472185.1 uncultured Prosthecobacter sp. | reverse complement strand
GCAGGGCCTCGTCCTCGAACACGGTGCGCACGCCGTAGGCGTGGAACTCGCGCTCGAGCTGGCGGATCAGGCTGCCCTCGCTGTTCTTCATGATTTGGAACAGGTCGTCGGCGCTGAGCGCATCGCAGAACACCCGCACCGGCAGGCGGCCGATGAACTCGGCTTCGAAGCCGTAGTCGATGAAGTCGCGGGTCGCCGCCTCGCGCAGCAGATCCTCGCCCGCAAGCCGATCGCCGGCCGGCACGCCGAAGCCGATCGCCGCGCGCGACTGGCGGCGCTCGATGAGCTTGTCGATGCCGGAAAAGGCGCCGCTGACGATGAACAGGATGTTGCGCGTGTTGACCACCTCGCGGCCGGTGCGGCCCTTGCGGGTGTCGAACATCATCTGCATCTGGCTGCGCATGTCGTTGGGCGCGTGCAGCGGCACCTCGGTCTCCTCCATGAGCTTGAGCAGCGCGGTCTGCACGCCGCGGCCGCTGACGTCGCGGCCGATGCGCCCCTCGCCGCCCGTGGCGAGCTTGTCGATCTCGTCCAGGTAGATGATGCCGTGCTCGGCCAGCTCGACGTTGTCGTTGGCCTTCGCCACCAGATCGCGCACCAGGTCGTCGACGTCGGCGCCGACGTAGCCGGTTTCGCTGAACTTGGTGGCGTCGGCTTTGACGAAGGGCACGCCGATCAGCTCCGCGATGTGCTTGACCAGGTAGGTCTTGCCAACCCCGGTCGGACCGACGATGAGCACGTTCTGCTTGCTGAACTCAAGCGCGCCCGCCGTCTTCTGACGCCGGTGCTCGCGCAGCATGCGGGCGTGGTTGTAATGATCGCAAACCGCGGTGGCCAGCACCTTCTTGGCCTCGTCCTGGCGGATCACGAACCGGTCCAGGTGAGCCTTGATGTCGGCGGGGCGGTGCCGGAATTCGAACGCCTGCTCCGGCAGTTCCGCCGGGGGGGCCTCGCCCGACTCCGCCGCCTGCGGCCGCAGGCCGGCATCGGCGCGGGTGAACAGCACCTGGCCGCCGAGGCTGTTCTTGATGAAATCCTCCAGCTTGCGCGTGATCTCCTCGGGCGACGGCGGCTTGCCGGGAGGCGGTTCCTGCGGGGAATCACTCATGGTTCAGTATCCGCCCGATCCGGTCCGAAACAAGCGCCAGTGTCGGTGGCTACTTGAGGGCCGCCTCCAGCACCCGACCGTCCGTGCCGGGCATGCCGAGACCGAGCAGGCGGGCGATGGTCGGCGCCACGTCAACATTGCGGATCTGCTCGATCACGCCGCCCTCGCGGACACCGGCACCGCTGATCACCAGGCAGCCCTGCAGGTCGGGATGGGTGTGCAGGTAGCCGTGCGCGCCCTTGGGCGTGTCGACCGGCGTGATGACGTTCACATCGGCCAGCGAGTCGCTGAACATGTAGCCGTCCTTGGCAGAGAGGAACAGGTCGGGCTCGCGCGGATCCTGCTCGGCCGTCTGGTGCCCGACCTTGGCGGCGAAGTCCTTGCGTTCGATCACCGCCTCGACGCCTTCCAGGGCCGCCAGCTTGGGGGTGATCCGGGCGAGGATGGCATCGCGGTTGGCTTGGTCGAAGACGTACACGAAACAGCCGCCGCCCTGCGACATGGCGAAGACCTGGGAATCCCTGGCCAGGCTGCGGCCGAGCATGGTTTTCACCAGGCCGTCCTGCTTGAGCAGCACGTTCGGATTGACCAGCTTGGTGTAGGTGATGAAGCCGTGGTCGGTAGTCACCACGAAGGCGGTTTTGTCGCGGATGCCCGCCTCCTCGGTGGCGCGCACCAGGTCGGCCACCCGGTTGTCGGAATCGTTGGCCGCCCAGTAAGCCTCGGGACTCTGCCGGCCGGTGGCGTGCTCAAAGCTGTCGAGGCTGACCAGGTGCAGGGCCAGGAAGTTGGGCTTCTTGGTGCGGATGATGTGCTGCGCCAGCTGCGAATAGAGGTAGTCGCGCTGCGCCTTGCCGGCGTTGCCGGCCTTGCACCACTCCATCTGCTTTTCGTAGGGGATGCCGAGCGCCCGCGCCTCCTGCAGCAGCTGCGGCGTCGCGTATTTTTCGAAGAGATCCTGCTCGAAGACGTCCGGCACGGTCCAGTCCAGGGTCTTGGCGCCGCGGGAAGCCGGCCAGATCACGCCGGCCGTGGTCAGCCCCGCCTGCTTGGCGACATCATAGATGGTCGGGGTTTTGACGATCTCGTCCTTGTTGAAGATCGGGTCCGGGATGAACGGCACCTTTTTCCAGGCGGTGCGGTCGAAGTAGTCGTTGCCGATCACGCCGTGCCTGCCGGGTTCCACGCCGGTGACCAGGGTGGTGTGGTTCGTCCAGGTGACGGTCGGGAAGCTGCACTCCATGCGCCGGGCGCGCACGCCCGCCTCCGCCAGTTTCTTGACCGCCGGCATGTGGCAGCGCGGATCGTCGAAGTAGTGGTGCGCCCAGCCGTCGATGCTGATCAGGATGACGTGTTCCGCCGGGCCGGCTGCGGCCAGCGGCGACAAGGGCAGCAGGGCCGCCAGGGCGGCCAGAAAAGTCAGGCGTGCGATCATCAGGCAGCGTTCTACGCCGGCGCGCCCGGGTTTTCATCAGCAGCGTGCGCGGCGGCAAAAAAGAGCCGCGGCGGTCCGGAGACCGCCGCGGCTGCAGAACCGTCGGCAGAGCTTACTTGGAGCCCTGGGCCTTGAGGTCGTTGTACATCTGGTAGCCCTGCTCGG
>CAYYJK010000418.1:0-2720 GCA_964472185.1 uncultured Prosthecobacter sp. | reverse complement strand
CCTCCCCACTGCGCCGCCTGGCGCACCGGGTGCGCACTTGGCCCTACCTGGGGCGTTCGGCCTTCGCGCTCAGCCTGCTGGCGATGCTGCTGCTGGCCACCCAGGGCCACCACCTCGACCACCCGCCGGAAGTGGCGGGCTACGACCTCGAAGCCGGCAAGCTGGTCGCCCAGCAAGGCGTGGCCCCGGCCGGCCCGGTGCTCCGGGCGGTGTCGCTGCTGCTGCCCTACCTGGACCGCTGGATGCTGGTCGGCGGCGCGGTTCTGCTTTTCGTCCTGCTGCGCCAGTGGGGCAACCCGCGCAAGCTGGTGTTTCCGACCTGGGTGGCCGCGCTGTCCGTCGCCGCCTGGGCGATCGCGTCCGACATCGCCGGCCAGCTGGGCACGCTGCAGGTAACCGAAATGGGCGAACCGATCCTGCTCGGCGCCTACTGGGTGAAGATGGGCATGATCCTGCTGGCCGCGGTCTGCGTGCCGGTGCTGGTGCAGTTCTACGCGCGCAGCCTGACGCTCGAACGCTACACCCTGCGCACCTTCCTGGCACCGCTGGTGTTCTGCTTCGTCGCCTTCTGCTCGCTCTGGGTCATCATGGACCTGCTCGACAACCTGAAGGACTTCCAGGAGGCGCAGACCGGCCCCGGCCGGGTGGTGCTGTTCTACCTCAGCGTCATCCCCTTCATCTTCGTCTCGGTGATGCCCGCCTCGCTGCTGCTGGCCGTGCTGTACACGCTGACCAAGATGTCGCGCGCCAACGAGATCGTCGCCATGCTCAGCGCCGGCCGCAGCGTCCGCCAGATCCTGCGCCCGCTGTTCGCCGTCGTCGTGGTCGTGTCGACGATGAGCCTCGCCGCCAACTACCACTGGGCGCCGCGCGCCGAGGGCAACCGCGAGGCCGTGATGACCGCGCTCGGCGCCCGCCAGAAGGACTCCATTCGCGAAGCCGGCGTCCTGTACCGCGACCCCGGCAGCGGCCGCGTCTGGTTCATCTCCTCGATGCCCTTCTCCCTGCGCGGCGAACGCCTGCGCGGCGTCCAGGTGCGCGAATCCGGCGCCGACGGCAAGCTCACCCGCGTCCTGCACGCCGACTCCGCCCTGTGGTGGCCGGGCGGCCTCTGGCGCTTCTTCAACGGCCGCGAGGTGCTGTACCGGGACGGCCAGCCCGCCGAGATCAAGCCCTTCCCCAAGGGCGCCGGCGGCCAGCCGGCGCTCGACGTCCGCAGCTTCGAGGAAACCCCCTGGGGCATGGTCAGCTACGCGCTGGAACCCGACTACATGGGCGTGCCGGAAATCCTCTCCTTCATCCGGGCGCGCGCCAAGGATCCGCAGGAGAAGCTGGCGCCCTTCCACACCCACTTCCACCACCGCTTCGCCCTGCCCTGGCAGAGTTTCGCCCTCGCCCTGGTCGCCGCCCCGCTCGGCATCGCCTACTCGCGCCGCGGCGCCGTCGGCGGCATCGCCGGCTCGATCTTCATCTTCTTCGGCATCCTGTTCCTGAACAACCTCTGCCTCAACCTCGGCAAGGGCGGCCACGCGCCCGCCTGGCTGGCGCCTTGGCTGCCGCACCTGCTGTTCGGCACGCTCGGCCTGGTGCTGCTGCACTACCGCTCGCAGAACAAGGACCTGCCGCGCCTGCGCCTCTTCACCCGGCGCAAAGCCCAAGTCGCCCGCCCGCGCCGGGCCGCGAATGCCCCCGCTTCCTGACCTCCCGATGATCCAGAACTGGTCCATCCGCTCCCGCTCCCACCAGTGCGCCCTTTCCGGCCGCCCCTTCGAGGAGGGTGAAACCTTCCACACCGCCATCTACTTCGATCCGGAAACCGGCGGCTACCTGCGCCGCGACGTCGGCCTCGACGCCTGGGAGCAGGAGCTGTCCGAACGCCAGCCGATCGCCTACTGGAAGACCGCCTACACGCCGCAGGTCACCGAGGAACGCCCGGAAGTGACCAGCAAGGAGAGCGCCATGGCGCTGCTGCAGCGCTTCATCGAGGAGGACGAGGCGCACACGGAAAACGCCCGCTACATCCTGGCCCTGATGCTCGAGCGCAAGCGCATCCTGACGCCGACCGCCACCAAGGAGACCGAGGACGGCAAGATGCTGTTCTACGAAAACAAGAAGACCGGCGAGGTCTTCGTCGTCCGCGATCCCGAGCTGCGCCTCGACGAGCTGGTGCAGGTGCAGGAGGAGGTGGCCACCCTGCTCGGTTTCGGCGGCCCCGCCGCCGAAGCGGCCAAGAGCGTCGGCATGACCTTCACGCCCGAGGGCAAGCTGGTCAAGGCCGCGCCGCCGCCCGCGGCCTCCTGACCCCGGTCAGGGCGCGACCGGCGCCGCCTCGGCGGTCTGCAGACCCGCCACCAGCCGCTCGATGCCGCCGCGGGCGAACTCGCTGCCGGGATAGAGCCGGCGCGCCTTCAGGTACCAGGCGATCGCCGAGCCGGTCTGCTTGCGCTTCTCGTGCTGCCTGGCCTTTTCGATCGCGCTGACGTACTCGCTGGCCTTGACGCTGAGATCGGCGCGCAGGCGGGTGATTTCCGGATCGTCGGGGAACTGCTCGAACTCCTTTTCCACCTGCTCCCAGGCGCCGAAGGGGTTGCTGCCCGCCATCTGCGCGGCTCCGTGCACGACCAGGTTCACGCGGTTCATGTCGGTGAGCACTTTCTTGAGCTGCTCCTGGCGCGCCGGGTCGTTGATGGCCGCGGCCAGAAACCGGCCCTGGTCGTTGA
>CAYYJK010000417.1:0-2737 GCA_964472185.1 uncultured Prosthecobacter sp. | reverse complement strand
CCGATGCACTCCGTCCGACCCGCCCTCCTGCTGGCCCTCGCCCTGGCCGGCCCGGCCCTTGCCGCCGAACGGCTGCAGTTCAACCGCGACATCCGGCCCATCCTCACGGAGAACTGCTACTACTGCCACGGCCCCGACGCCAGCCATCGCGAGGCCGGGCTGCGGCTCGATGTGCGCGAGGAGGCGCTGGAAGCCTTGGCCCCCGGCCAGCCCGAACGCAGCGAGGTCATGGCGCGCATCCTCACCGACGAGGCCGATGACCTCATGCCACCGCCGGATTCGCACAAAAAGCTGACCCCGGCCGAGAAGGAGATCCTGCGTCGCTGGGTCGCCGAGGGTGCGGAATACCAGGGCCACTGGGCCTTCACCGCGCCGGTCCGTCCGGCCGTGCCCGCGGATCAGCCGGGCGCGCGCAACGCGATCGATGCCTTCCTGCTCGCCCGGTTGCAGGCGGAAAAGCTCGGGTTCGCCCCCCAGGCCGACCCGCGCACGCTGGCGCGCCGCCTGGCGCTCGACCTGACCGGCCTGCCGCCGGCACCGGCGCTCGTCGAGGCCTTTGCCGCCGATCCCTCCGATCGCGCCTATGAGGTTTTGGTCGATCAACTGATGCAGTCGCCGGCCTACGGCGAGCACATGGCGGCGCAGTGGCTCGATTTCGCCCGCTACGCCGACAGCCACGGTTTCCAGACCGATTCCTCGCGCAGCATGTGGCCGTGGCGCGACTGGGTGATCCGCGCCTTCAACGACAACCTGCCCTTTGACCGCTTCACCGTCGAGCAGCTCGCCGGCGACCTGCTGCCGTCGCCCAAGCTGGAGCAGGTGGTTGCCACCGGCTTCCATCGCAACCACCGCATCAACGGCGAGGGCGGCATCATCGACGAGGAATGGCGCCTCGAAAACATCATCGACCGGGTCGACACCACCGGCGCCACCTGGATGGGACTGACGCTCGGCTGCGCGCGCTGCCACGACCACAAGTACGATCCAATCAGCCAGCGCGAGTTCTACCAGCTGTTCGCCTTCTTCAACAACATCGACGAGACCGGCGTCATTCGCGGCGCGTCGAACCGCACGGGGGGCAATCCGGATCCGTCGATCAAGGTGCCGGACGCTCAGCAGCAGGAGCAGCTCGCCGCCCTCCAGGAGGCCGTGAAAACCGCCGAGGCGGCGGTACGCGACGCCGAAGCGCAGCTGCCGGCCTTGCTCGCCGCCTGGGAGCCGGGCTTCCGCGCGACCCTGGCGCAGAGCCGGCCGCAGTGGCAGCCGCTGAGCGGGGAAGCGGTGAGCGCGACCGACGGCACGACCTTCACCCGCCTTGAGGACGGCAGCTGGCTGGCCGGCGGACCGACTCCGGCGAAGGACACCTACGTGATTGAAGCGCCGCTCGCGGCCGGCACGTTCAGCGGCCTGCGTCTGGAGGTGCTGCCGGATCCGTCCCTGCCCGGCGGCAGTGTCGGTCGCCACAGCAACGGCAATTTTGTGCTCACCCGCATCGAGGCCGAGATCCGCGCGCCCGGGCTGGCCCAGCCGCAGCGCCTGGTCTTCACCGAGGCCGAGGCGGCCTACTCGCAGAAGGGCTGGGGCATCGAATCGCTGCTGGCCGACGCCAGCGCCAAGCGTTCGAAGCGCGCCTTAACGAAGGGCAAGAATCGCGGCAAGGGTTGGGCGGTCGATGGCAACACGCGCCGCGAGGCCAACCGCGCCATGCTGCTGACCGCGGAATCGGTGTCCGTGCCGAAGGACGCGCGCCTGACCGTGCGCCTCGTTCACGACACCCTCGGCACCCACCAGATCGGCCGCTTCCGTCTCGCCGTCAGCACGGATGCGCCCGAGACCGTGACGCTCGCCGGCGACGGCGCCGCGCCGGCCGATGTGCGCGCCCTGCTGGCCGTCGCTCCGGGGCAGCGCAACGCCCAACAACAAGCGCGACTGAAGGCCTTCTTCCGCGCCGGCTTCGACAGCCCGGTGAAGCGCGCCGATGCCGCGCTTGCCAAGGTCCGCCGCGAGCTGGCGACCTTCGAGGACCAACTGCCCAGCGTCATGGTCATGCGCGAACTGCCGGAGCCGCGACTGGCACGCGTGCTGGAGCGCGGCGAGTACGACAAGCCCGGCGAGGAAGTGACGGCTGCCACGCCCGCCGTGCTGCCGCCGCTGCCGGAGGGCGCGCCGCGCAATCGCCTGACCTTCGCGCGCTGGCTGACCTCGCCCGAGCATCCGCTCACCGCCCGGGTCTGGGTCAACCGCCAGTGGGAGCGTTTCTTCGGCCGCGGTCTGGTGAAATCGAGCGAGAACTTCGGCGTGCAGTCGGACCCGCCGAGCCATCCGGAGCTGCTTGACTGGCTCGCCACCGAGTTCATGCAGGGTGGCTGGGACATGAAGCGGCTGCAGAAGCAGATCGTCATGAGCGCCGCGTATCGACAGGATTCCGGCCTGCGCCATCTGCCGGCGGAGTTTCTTGCCCGCGATCCGGAAAACCGCCTGCTGGCCCGCGCGCCGCGCCTGCGCCTCTCCGCCGAGGCGATCCGCGATCAGGCACTCGCCGTCAGCGGCCTGCTGGATCCGCGTGTGGGCGGTGCGAGCGTGCGGCCCTACATGCCCGAGGGCGTGTGGGATGAGACGAGCCGCTACGGCGACCTGCGCGGCTACAAGGCCGAGCCGCAGGGCGGGCTGTACCGTCGCACGCTCTACACGATCTGGAAGCGCACCGCCGCGCCGCCAACGATGCTGCTGTTCGACT
>CAYYJK010000416.1:0-2739 GCA_964472185.1 uncultured Prosthecobacter sp. | reverse complement strand
GCGCCGGCGCGCCCGTTCCGGCCCGCCCGGCTCCCGCCGCAGGTGCTCCCCGGCCGCCCGGCGGCGGTTACGCTGGCCCGTCCCGCGGCCCCAGCAGCGGCACTTTCGGCGGCCGGCCGCCGATGCGCGGCGGTAACCGCGGTCCGAACAGCCGCTACGCCGACCAGACCCGCGTCAACGAGCGCATCCGCGCCCCGAAGGTGCGCGTGGTGGACGGGATCACCAACCAGCAGCTGGGGGTTCTGGTGACCTCGCAGGCGCTGCGCATGGCTCGCGAGCGCGGCCTGGACCTGGTCGAAGTCGCTTCCAACGCCGAGCCGCCGGTCTGCAAAATCGTCGATTACGGCAAGTACAAGTACATCCAGGAGAAGCACAAGAAGGAGGCCCACAAGCATCAGAAGGGCGGCAAGCTGAAGGAGCTCAAGTTCCGCATCGGCATCGATCCGCACGACTACATGATCAAGATCCTGCACGCCGAGGACTTCCTCGCCGAGGGTCACAAAGTACGCATCCAGCTGCAGTTCCGCGGCCGCCAGATGGCGCACCAGGAGCTGGGGCATGAACTGGCCTCGAAGATCAAGGCCGACCTGCAGACCATGGGCCACGCCGACCAGGAGCCCAAGATGGCCGGCCGCAACATCAACATGCAGATCAGCCCGCTGCCCGAACGCCAGCGGCACCGCAAGTTCAAGACCTACCTCAAGGGCGTGACCGAGCAGAAGGACATCGAGCATCACGGCGAGCACGATCCCCGCGAGGACAAGCACGATCAGGACGATCATCACGAGGATCCCGCCTGAGAGCGGGCTGCACGCCTGCGCTGACCCCCGGGTCACGCTGCCACGGCGGCGTGACCCGAGTTGTTTCAACGCGGCGCGCCGTCTTCCGCAGACCGATTCCCGATGGCCGCCTCCCCGCGACTCCTGCTTTTCGACATCGACGGCACGCTGCTCGACACCGGTGGCGCCGGCGCCGGCGCGCTGTTTGACGCCGTTGAGGAACTGTACGGCGTGCGCCGCGAAACCCTGCCGCCTTTCGATCTGGCCGGAGCCACCGACGGCGGCGTCCTGCGCGGCCTGTTCGCCCGGCTCGGCCGGCCGCACGATGACGCCGCGGTGCAGACCTATCTGAACTGCTACCTGGGGCACCTGCAGCGGCGCGTGCTCGAGGACGATTTTGCCGGGCGCCTGCTGCCCGGCGTCCGCGAGCTGCTGGACGTGCTGGGCCTGCGCGGCGAAGCCGACCTGGGCCTGCTCACCGGCAATGTCCGCCGCGGCGCGGTGATCAAGCTGGAACGCTTCGGCCTGCAGCCGCATTTCCTCGACGGGGCGTTCGGCGACGATGCGGAGGACCGCAACCGGCTCGGGCCGGTGGCCCTGCGCCGCATGTCGGAGGCCACCGGCCGGGCTTACGCGCCGGGTGCCGTCATTGTCATCGGCGACACGCCCCGCGACGTCGAATGCGCGCAGGCGATGGGGGCGCGCTGCCTGGCGGTTGGCACGGGACGTTTTCCCCGCGCCGAACTCGAGCAAAGCGGGGCCTGGCTGGCGCTCGACAGCCTTGCCGACACCGGGCGGGTATGCGACCTGCTCCTCTCATGAACGCAACGCGACGCGGCCGTCCGGCACTGCCGGCCGGCGGCGCGCCGATCCCTCCTGCTGAATGGTGCCGATGAATCCGCTTTCCGCCCCGGGCCTGAACGAAGCCTGCCAGGCCGAGGGGCTGCCCTGGCGCGTGGCGGTGGTCGCGGAGACCGCCTCGACCAACGACAGCCTGCGCGATCAGGCGGCGGCCGGCGCGGCAGCGGGCTGCGTGCTGTTTGCGGAGGCGCAGACGGCGGGCCGGGGGCGGCGCGACAACCGCTGGCTGGCGCCGCCCGGGCAGGATCTGATGTTCTCCCTGCTGCTGCGGCCGCAGGCGGCCGTGAGTCTCTGGCCGCGGGTCACCACGCTGGCAGCCCTGGCCATCTGCCTGGCCATCGAGGACCAGCTGCCGCTGCGGCCGCTGATCAAGTGGCCCAACGACATCTACCTGGACGGACGCAAGGTCAGCGGCCTGCTCGCCGAAGTCGCCGGGGCGGCGGACGCCCTGGTGTTGGGCATCGGCCTCAACGTCAACACCTGCACGTTTCCAGCCGGGCTGGAAGGCGTTGCCACCTCGCTGCTGGCCGCCCTGCCGGCGCCGGGGGTGCGCTGGCTCGACCGGCAGGCGCTGGCCGTCGCCCTGCTGCGCGAGCTGGACCGGCAGCTGCAGCGCATCGACGCGGGCTTCGCCGAAGCGGTGGACGAGGTGCGCCAGCGCAGCTGGCTGATCGGCCGGCAGATTCGCGCCCAGGTGGCGGGCAGGGAAGTCTTCGGGCGCGTCCTGGACCTGGACGCCGAGGGGCACCTGCTGCTGGCGCTGCCGGACGGCTCCAGCCTGGCCCTGGCCAGCGCCGACAGCGTCCGGCAGGTGGTCTGAGGGCCAAAAACAAAACACGCGGATGCCGGCAGGCATCCGCGTGCTGAGGTGGAATCGGCGGCCGGATTTATTCGGCGGCGGCAGCCTTCTTGGCAGCGCGCTTCTTCTTGGGCGCGGCTTCTTCGGCGGCGGGAGCCTCTTCAGCGGCGGCGACCGGAGCAGCTTCGTCGGCCTGCGGCGCGGCGGGCACGTAGGCGTCCACCCACTCGATGAAGGCCATCGGAGCGGAGTCGCTGCGGCGCTGGCCGAGCTTGGTGATGCGGGTGTAGCCGCCGGCGC
>CAYYJK010000415.1:1284-2742 GCA_964472185.1 uncultured Prosthecobacter sp. | reverse complement strand
GGTGCAGAGCGGTCGTCGCAGCCGCTCAGCAGCGCGGCCAGGGTGCAGGCGAGGAGCGGGAGGCGGATCATGGAGGGAAGGGGAACGCGGGCGGGGCCGGCGGCTTGCGACGAAATCCGGCTCAGCCTTCGCGCAGCGCCACGGCGGGATCGACGCGGGCGGCGAACCAGGCGGGGATCAGCGCCGCCAGCAGGCAGAGCACGATCGCCAGCCCGCAGATCGAGACCAGGTCGGCGACCTGGATCTGCGCGGGGATGCCGGAGAGGAAATAGATGTCCTGCGGGAAGAAGTCGCGGCCGGTGCGCGCGGCGATGAAGTCGCGCAGGTCGTTGCGGTAGTGCAGGACGGTCATGCCGCCGAGCAGGCCGAGGCCGATGCCCATGGTCGCGACCATGGCGGCCTGGGCGAGAAAGATGCCGATGATCTGCCCGGCCCGGCTGCCGAGGGCGGTCAGGATGCCGATCTCCCGGCGCTTCTGCACGGTGACGGTGATGGTCGTGTTCATGACGCAGATGGCGGCGACGAGCATGATGAAAAACAGCAGGAAGTACATCAGCGACTGCTGGTTCTCCGCCGACTGCAGGAGCGAGCCGTGCATCGTGCTCCAGGTGCGTGCATCCCAGTCCGCAGGCAGGCGGTCGCCGTCGAACAGCGTCTGCACCCAGGCCTCCGCGCGGTCCGGATCGGCCAGTTCGACCTCGAGGCCGCTGACGTCGCCCTCCAGGTTGAACAGCTCCTGCGCCACGTGCAGCGGCGCATAGCAGCGCTCTCCGGCGGTGTCGGCCCGCAGGACCGCCACCACGGTCAGATCCCGCGGCAGCACGACGATCTCCTCGCGCGCGGCGCGGGCGGCGGCCGGGTCGGTCTGCTCCTCGGCGGTGCGCAGGTCGCGGATCATCTGGTGGATGGTGTCGGAGGCGAGGATCGACAGCACGTCGCCGACCTTGGCGCCGAGCTTGCGAGCGAGCTTGTCGGTGATGATGACGTGGTCGCCGCGCAGGTCGAAGCGGCCCTCCTTGAGGTGGCGCCCGAGCTTCTGCAGCAGCGAGTTGTCCGCACCGTCGCGCAGCCCGAACAGCTCGACCGGCTGGGGATCGCCCTGGTTGAAGCGGGCGGCGACGACGCCTTCGGCCATCGGGGTGGCGGAGACCACGCCGGGCAGGGCCTTCACCCGGGTGAGCACCTCGCGCCAGTTCGAGCGCGCCGGCGCGCCCTCCGGCCGTTCGCCGGCGAGCGGCGGCTGCTGCACCAGCACGACGTGCGGCTCGAAGCCGAGCAGCAGCTTTTTGAACTCGACCTGCCAGCCCTTGAACACGGCCATCACCACGACCAGCACGCCGACGCCGAGCATGACTCCGAGCACCGAAATCAGGGTGATGATCGAGACGAACGAACGCTTGGGACGCAGGTAGCGGCGGGCGAGGAAAAACGGAGCGTGGGCGGACATGGCGGTCAGTC
>CAYYJK010000415.1:0-1184 GCA_964472185.1 uncultured Prosthecobacter sp. | reverse complement strand
CGCAGGTAGCGGCGGGCGAGGAAAAACGGAGCGTGGGCGGACATGGCGGTCAGTCTCGGAGGGCGACGGCGGGATCGACCCGGGCGGCAAACCAGGCGGGCAGCAGGCCGGCGAGCAGGCACAGGCCGAGGGAGGTCAGGCAGGTCAGGGTGATGTCTGCCGTCTGGATCTGGGCCGGGATCGTCGACAGGAAGACGCCTTCCACGGCGTGCACCTGGCCGCCGGTCAGCAGGGTCAGCCACTCGCGCAGGTCGTTGCGCAGCCAGAGCACAAGCAGGCTGCCCGCCAGCCCCAGGCCTGTGCCGAGCACGCCGACGACGACGGCCTGCAGCAGGAAGATGCGCACGATCTGGTCGCGGCGGCCGCCGAGCGCGGCGATGACGCCGATCTCGCGCCGCTTCTGGGTGGTGACGGTGATGGTCGTGTTCATCACCGAAAAGGCGGCCACCAGGGCGATGATGGAGAGCACGAACTGCATCATGGTCTGCTCGTTGCGCATCGCCGCCAGGCGGGCCTCGCCGGCGTCGGTCCAGAGCGTGAACGACCAGCCGGGCAGGCCGGCCTGGCGGGCTTCCGCCCACGGCTTCGCCTGTTCCGGATCCGCCAGTTCAACGGCAATGCCGGTCACCGCGCCGCCCAGTTGGAACAGGTCCTGGCCGGTCTTCATCGAGACGTAGGCGTTGTAGCCGCCGGTTTCGGAGCGCAGGATGCCGGCCACCCGCAGCTTCTGCGGATGCAGGCGGATGCGGTCGAGGATGGCCTGCTTTTGGGCCGGCGTGGCCGCCTCGTTGGCCTCGCTGTAGCGCCGCACGGCCTCGTTGACGTGCTGTTCGGCGTACACGCTCACTTCGTCGCCCGGCCGGACGTTGAGTTCGCCGGCCTGATAGTCGCTCAGCACCACCGTGCCGTCCTGCAGGGCCAGGCTGCCGGCCAGCAGGTGCCGCTCCAGCTTGGCCAGATTGGCCTGCGCCGCGCGCGGATCCAGGCCGAGGCCGAAGACCGGCTCCGCCGTCTGCCAGTCGTCGCGGGCGAAAAACAGCATGCCGCCGGCATAGGCGGACGCGGACACCGTTCCCGGCGCCGCCTGCATCGCGCGCAGCACCTCCGGCCAGGGCTGGGCCTGCGCAGACGCGGCCGGCCGCGACAGCAGGACATGCGGCTCCGCCCCCATCAGGGTCGAGCGA
>CAYYJK010000414.1:0-2761 GCA_964472185.1 uncultured Prosthecobacter sp. | reverse complement strand
CGGTCATCCAGGCGGTGGTGGTCTGCAGGGTGGCCGGCAGGTCGGTGGAACGCATCGCCTCCAGGCTCAGCCTGGCCAGCATCTCCTGCTGGCGCACGCGCCCGGCCAAACGGGCTTCGCTCATGCGCAGGGCCTGCTCCCGCTGATCGTGCTCGATCGCCAGCCGCACCAGGTGGGTGGCGTGATCGATCAGTTCCTGATCCTCGTCGCTCGGCAGCCGCGATTGGCGTTGGTAGATGGCAAAGGTCGCCAGCACCCGGCCGTTGGCGTCCAGTACCGGCGTTGACCAGCAGGCGCGCAGCCCCTCCTCGTGAATGAGCTGGTGCGCAAGTTCGGGGTAGTCCGCCCAGAGGGGATCCTGTCCGATGTCGGCGACCCGTACGGGTTTCTTGTCATGGGCGGCGGTGCCGCAGGACCCCACGCGAGGGCCGACGGGCAGGCCGTCGAGGCGGCGGTTGTACGAGTCTGGCAGATGCGGGGCAGCTCCGTGCTGCAGTCTGCGACCCGACGCATCCGGCAGCAGCACCGAGGCGACGCCGTCGTTCAGGACACTCTCGACGCCGAGCACCGTCATCTCTAGCACGGTGGCCAGCGGCAGACCCGAGGAAATGGCCTCCATGATCCGCACGTCCAGCTGCTGCAGGCGTTCCGCGCCGCTCGCCTGCCGGGCGGATGTCGGCGCAGCGGTGCAAGCCTCGGCGGCGGGGGAGGCGGATGGGCGGCGAGGATCCATGTTGCACGCAAGCGGGGGAGGGGCCGTCGGCACCGGCATGGGCCGGCACAGCGATCGGTCGATCCCGGCGCTCAGGCTTGGGAAACCATTTAACTTCGGCTGCGGAGATTGTGCAAGGTGGCAATCAGCGGGCGCACATCCGCCTGGCCAAGCGTCTTCGGGCCGCATCCTGTTGCAGGAACGGCGACGCCATGCGGGTTGGCGGGAATGGGGCTGCCGGATGCGCGCAAGCGCGCCGGATCAGGCGCCGCAGCCGACCTGGCAGGGCGGCGACAGCTCGCGCACCTCATCGGCGGCGGGTGCGCTCAGGTCGGGATTGGGCTGCTGGGCGCTCAGGCCGAGGTCGCGCAGCAGCGCCAGATCCTCGTTGGCGCGCGGGTTGGCGGCGGTGAGCAGCTTGTCGCCGTAGAAGATCGAGTTGGCGCCGGCAAAGAAGGCCAGGGCCTGGGCCTCGCGACTGAGGTTGGTGCGGCCGGCGCTCAGGCGCACCTTGGCGCGCGGGATGGCGATGCGGGCGACGGCGATCATGCGGATCAGCGAGAAGCTGTCGACCTGGACGTTGTCGCCAAGCGGCGTGCCCTGCATCGGCATCAGGGCGTTGATCGGCACGCTTTCCGGATGCGGGTTGAAGTTGCTGAGCACCTCCAGCATTTTCAGGCGGTCCTCGATGGTTTCGCCGAGGCCGAGGATGCCGCCGCAGCAAACGGACATGCCGGCGTCCTGCGCGTGGCGGATGGTGCTCAGGCGGTCGTCAAAGGTGTGCGTGCTGACGATGTTCGGGTAGTGCTCGGGGCTGGTGTCGATGTTGTGGTTGTAGGCGGTGACCCCGGCATCCTTGAGCTGGCGGGCCTCCTCCTCGCCGAGCTGGCCGAGCGTGACGCAGACTTCCATGCCGAGCGTGGAGACGTCGCGGACGATGTCGAGCACCTGGTCGAATTTCTGGGTGCCGGCGCGGACGCCCTTCCAGGCGGCGCCCATGCAGAAGCGGGTGGAGCCGTTGGCGCGGGCGGCGCGGGCGCGCTCCATGACCTGCGCCTTCTCCATGAGTTTCTCCGCCTGCACGCCGGTGCTGTAGCGGGCGCTCTGGGCGCAGTAGCCGCAGTCCTCGCTGCAGCCGCCGGTCTTGATGCTGAGCAGGGTGCAGAGCTGGACCTCGTTGCCGGTCCAGTGCTCCTCATGGACCGCGCGGGCCTGTTTGAGGAGGTCAAAGAAGGGCTGGTGGTAGATGCGGTGCAGGTCGGCGTAGTTCATGCGCAGGCGCAAGGCATGCCACGGAACCCCCCGGCGGGCAAGGCGCGAGGCGGGTTTTTTGGCGGGTTGGCAGCGGGTTACTGGGTCCAGCGGGCCCCCTGGCCGAGCGCCACCTTCCAGTTGCGCAGGTGCATGAAGGCGTAGTCGGTCTTGCCGATCGCGCCGATCATGGGCACGCCCGTGGCGCGCCGCCAGGCCTTGCTCATGCTCTCGCCGGTGTGGCAGCCCCAGCTCTGGCAGTGGGCGCGGCGGGCGAAGGCGCTGCGGTTCAGGCGGCGCAGGTCGTTTTCGTGCAGCCAGACCGAGGACACGGCGTAGCCGTCGGAGCTGTAGTCAAACAGGAAGCAGTGCTTGTTGGAGTGCCCGAAAAACTCGAACCCGGAGATCTTGTGCCGGCTGCGCGGCAGTCGGCTGGTGCCCTGGTTGATGTACTGGATGACTTCCTCGCTGCTGCGGAACCAGACGAGGTTGATCTTGTAGGTGTCGCGCACCGATTCGACGTGGCTGGTCAGCGGATCCTTGTCCTCGGCGGCACGGCGCAGGTAGGCATCCCGGTACACGAGCCAGGTGATGACCGTGCCCGGCGGCTGGGTTTTCTGCAGCTCCTGCATGCGCACCCGGGCGGTGCGGACGAAATTGCCCCACCAGCGGTCGTGCTGCTGGGCCGGTTGGCGCAGATCCTCCCACTGGCGCAGCGCCGGGCCGCCGGAGCAGATGAGGTATTCGTTCTGGGCCCGGACTTCCAGGGCGGCGCCGCCAAGCAGCAGGCCGATGAGC
>CAYYJK010000413.1:0-2766 GCA_964472185.1 uncultured Prosthecobacter sp. | reverse complement strand
TGTCGCTGGGCGCCGTCGACTTCGGCCTGATCATCGACGGCGCGGTGGTCATGGTCGAGAACATCGTGCGCGTGCTGGGCGAGCGCCAGCACGCGCTCGGCCGCCGGCTCACGCCGCGTGAGCGGCTCGACGCCGTGCGCGAGGCGGGCAACCAGGTGGGCAGCCCGATGTTCTTCGGCGTGCTCATCATCACCCTGGTCTACCTGCCGATCCTGGCCCTGACCGGCATCGAGGGGAAGATGTTCCATCCGATGGCGATCACCGTCATGCTCGCCCTGGGCGGCGCCCTGGTGCTGGCGCTGACGCTCATGCCGGCGCTCTGCTCGCTGCTGCTGCGCGGCCGCATCAGCGAGAAAGACAACCTCCTCATGCGCTGGGCCAAGGCCGCGTATGCGCCGCTGCTCGGGCTGGCCTGGAAGGCGCGCTGGGGCGTGGTGGCGGCGGTCACCGGTCTCCTGGCGGCGACCGTGCTGCTGTTCCTGAGCCTGAAGCAGGAGTTCGTGCCCACGCTCAACGAGGGTTCCTGGACCGCCATGGTGTACCAGCCGGCCAACACCAGCCTGAAGACCTCGCTGGAGCGCTGCATCCGCACCCAGAAGTACCTTGTGGAGAAGGTGCCGGAAGTGACGCGCACCTTCGCCCGCGTCGGCACCAGCGAGGTGGCGACCGATCCGATGTCGCCCGGCGAGTACGACCTGTACGTCTTCTACAAGCCCCAGGCGGAATGGCGGCGCGAAAACGGCCGGCCGGTCAGCCGCGAGCGGCTGGCCGAGCTGGTCCGCGAGGAGCTGGCGCGCGAGGTGCCGGAGCAGGACTACGACTTCGCCCAGCCCATCCAGATGCGCTTCAACGAGATGCTCGAGGGCTCGCGCGCCGACCTGGCCGTGCGCATCTTCGGCGACGACTACGACACCATGGAAAAGATCGCCGGCGAGGTGAAGGCGATGCTGGAGACGCTGCCCGGCACCAACAATGCCGAGTTTGAAAGCCAGGGGCGGGTGCCGGTGCTGGAGATCCGCGTCGACCGCGCCGCGATGCTGAAGTTCAACGTCGAGGCGGCCGAGGTGAACGCCGCCATCGCCACCGCCATGGCCGGCCACACCGCCGGCACGCTGATCGAGCACAACCGCCGCCGCGACATCGTTGTGCGCCTGCCGGAATCCCTGCGCAACGACCCTGAGATCATGAAGGCGCTGCCGGTGCGCACCCAGGACGGCGGCCTGATCGCCCTGGGCCGGCTTGCGCAATTCGTCGAGGTGCCGCAGGTGGACGCCATCGGCCGCGAGGACGGCCACCGCCGCGTCGGGCTCAACGTCGACCTCGCCGGCGGCACGGACAGCGAGCAGTACGTCACCGCGGCGCGCCAGCGGATCGCGCAGAGCATCCGCCTGCCGGAGGGCTGCCGCGTCGACTTCGGCGGCCAGTTCGAGCACCTGCAGGAGGCGCGCGCCCGGCTCGCGGTCGTCGTGCCGCTGGCGCTGGTGCTGATCTTCGTGCTGATCCATTCCGCCTTCAAAAGCGTGCTCCAGACGCTGATCATCTACACCGGCATTCCGCTGGCGATCACCGGCGGCGTGCTGGCGCTCTGGCTGCGCGGCCTGCCGTTCAGCATCAGCGCCGCCATCGGCTTCATCGCCCTCTGCGGCGTGGCGGTGCTCAACGGCGTCGTGCTGATCAGCTGCTTCAACCAGCTGCGCAACGACGGCCGCAGCGCGGCCGAGGCCGTGCAGGAGGGCAGCCTGCAGCGCCTGCGGCCGGTGCTGATGACGGCGCTGGTCGCCAGCTTGGGCTTCATCCCGATGGCGCTCAGCGAAGGCGCCGGCGCGGAGGTGCAGCGGCCGCTCGCCACCGTGGTCATCGGCGGCATCGTCAGCAGCACGTTCCTGACGCTGTTCCTGCTGCCGGTGCTCTACCGCTGGCTGCTCGGCGGCGGGCGCCCAGCCGAGCCGGCCGCGGCGCATCCCTGAGCCCCGGCACGGGCACCCTCCGCACTTTCCAGCGACCATGATTGAGCACGCTTCGATTCCACCTGTCCCAGATCGTGGACCGGCGCGACGGCATCGCGCCCGGCGGTCGTGCATTGTGAACCGGTTGATTCGCCTTCTTCTGTTGCTGGCCGTTTTGGCCATCGTGGGCGGGAGCGCCGTGCCGACGCAAGGCCGCCAGCCGCCGTGTTGCGAGCTTGGCGCCGCCGGCGCGGAACAAGACTGGGAGCCTTTGGATGAAACGGACGCGTGGACGGAGGCTCCGGTGGCGCTGGCCTGGGCTGCCGGGCTCCCCGCGCCGGCCGGGCAACGGTCAGGAACGTTGGCCAGGCACGGGATCGTGACGGCGTCACCGTCGGCCGCCGTGCGGCTGCATCGATGGTGTTGTGTGGACTTGAGGTAGGCGGCGGTTCGTATCCTGCCTGACGCACCGTTCCCGTGCCCTTCGCGGCCACGCCTCGGCCGCAGGGCCCGCAGCTTTCTCCGCTTCATCCCGCCCGCCCCATGTTTTTCCGTTCCTGGTTTTTCACGATCCTGCTCGCCGTCCCGACCGCGAGTCCGGCCGACGCCGTCAGCCGGTGGTCCGGCTCGGCCGAGATCACCTTTGCCGGCACCTCCACCCTGCACGACTGGTCCGGCACGGTCCGTGCCCGCCCCTTTGTCGCGACCGTCACGCTGGACGAGCCGGGCGCGCCCAAGCGTGTGCAGGCCGGCGTCACCGTGGCTGTGGCGGAGATGGACACCGCCGAGCCGAAGCGGGATGCCAACCTGCGCCGGGCGA
>CAYYJK010000412.1:0-2773 GCA_964472185.1 uncultured Prosthecobacter sp. | reverse complement strand
AAGGACCGCAATCCGCAGATGAGCCTGGTCTGGCTCAAGGAGTCCGAGGGGCTGGCCAGCCTGCTCAATGCCAGCGGCGAACTGGTGCATGTCCGGCTGGACCGGCAGGGGCGCGAGGAGCTCGCGCGTCACCAGATCATCGGCAAGACCTGGGCGCATCCGGCTTTCGCCGGGCAGCGCGTGTACGCGCGTTCCGACACCGCGCTGGCGGCCTGGCGGCTTTGGGAGTGATCACTCGAAGACCACCGTCTTGTTGCGGTAGACCAGCACGCGGTCGCGCACGTGCCACCACAGCGCCTTGGCCAGCACGGTCTTTTCCAGGTCGCGGCCGAGTCGGACCAGGTCCTGGACGCTGTCCTCGTGGCTGACGCGCATGACGTCCTGATGGATGATCGGGCCCTCGTCGAGGTCGGCGGTGACGTAGTGGCTGGTGGCGCCGATGATCTTCACGCCGCGGGCGTAGGCCTGGTGGTAGGGCTTGGCGCCGACGAAGGCCGGCAGGAAGCTGTGATGGATGTTGAGGATCTGGTTCGGAAACTCGGCGATCATCGCCGGGCCGATCACCTGCATGTAGCGGGCCAGCACGACGGTGTCGATGCGCTCCCGGCGCAGCAGGGCGATCTGGGCCGCCTCCTGGGCCGCCTTGGTGTCCGGGGTGATCGGAAAGTGGTGGAAGGGGATGCCGAAGCGGTCGGCCGCCGGCCGCAGGGTCTCATGGTTGGAGACGATCAGCGGGATGTCGACGGGCAGGTCGCCGGCCTCGTGCCGGGCCAGCAGGTCGTACAGGCAGTGGTTCTCCTTGGTGACGAACAGGGCCACGCGCTTGCGCTGGCTGGCGAAGTGCAGCTGCAGCTGCATCTCGTGGCGGCGTGCCATCGGCTGCAGGCGTGCGGCGATCTCCTCGCGTTCAAGGGTGAAATGCTCCAGGTTCCATTCCAGGCGCATGAAGAAAACGTCCTGGTCGGGGTCGATGTGCTGCTGCAGGTCGATGATGTTGCCCTGGTGCGAGAAGATGAATCCGGTGACGTCGTGCACCAGGCCGGGACGGTCGGGGCAGTGGATGAGCAGGGTGGCGGTGTCGGCGCAGGGCATGGAGTCGAATGGCCACCCTAGCGGCAACGGCGGCGAAAGCAAACCGCGGGGGCGGCCTTGCGGCGGCTTTGACTTTTGCGGGATTTGCCTGCTTGGTGCGGCCTTTGCCATGTCCGCCTCCCCCGCTTCCGCCCTGCCGCGCACCCTCGTCATCATGGGCGTTTCCGGATGCGGCAAGACCCTGGCCGGCAGCCGGCTGGCCGCGCGGCTGGGCGGGGTGTTCGAGGATGCTGACGATTTTCATTCGGCGGCGAACAAGGCCAAGATGGGGCAGGGGATACCGCTGACCGACGAGGACCGCTGGCCGTGGTATGCGGCGCTGCGGGCGCGCATCGTCGAGATGCGCGGCCGGACCCCGGTCTACGTGCTGGCCTGCTCGGCGCTCAAGGCGGTCTATCGCGAGCGTCTGCGTGCGGGCGACGGGCCGGAGGACCTGCGGTTCATCCACCTTAAGGGGGACCGGGACGTCATTTTTGCGCGGATGGCCGCCCGCCAGGGGCACTACATGCCGGCGAGTCTGCTCGACAGCCAGTTCGCCATCCTCGAGGAGACCCCGGACCTGGTGACGGTGTCGCTGGAACAGACGCCCGAGGCGGTTCAGGCCGAGATCCTGAAACACCTGGGGCAGGCGCCCGACTGACATGGAAGCGGCCTCCACGCGCTGGCATCGCAGCCTCGCCGCCCGCTACGGTGTGGTGATGGTGGTGTTCGTGACGCTGGGGTCGTTGCTGGTTCTGGCCTGGCTGCGCCATCAGCAGCTTGAGGAGTCGCGGCGGGTGTTCGTGTCGCTGGCCCGCAACGATGCCGATTTCGTCCGCCGGCTGAACCTGCCGCGCAGCGCCAAGCTGGCCGCGGATCTGCGCCAACTGCTGCGCCTGGAGATCCATTTCCGGGCCCGGGCCGGCGGTGCGGTGGAGCCGCCGCTGCCTCCGGAACTGCAGGCCGCCCTGGCCGGAGCGCCGGCGGAGGAGCGCCTGATTGAGCTGCCGCCACGGCACCAGGCCCTCGTTCTGCCTCTCGATGCGGCGCACGACATGCTCTTCATCCGGGCGCAGCCGGGTCCGACGCTGGGGCTGTGGGCGCCCGGCACGCGCTGGGTCCTGCTGGCGTTCTGGCTGCTGTCCGGAGCCATGGCCGGGATCATCGGCTGGCAGATTGTCGGGCCGGTGCGCCGGCTCACCCGCGGCGTGCAGGGCTTCTTCGGCAGCACCGTGCCGGCCCTGGCGGAGACCGCCCGCCGCGACGAGGTCGGCGAGCTCGCGCGCATGCTCAGCCGGGCGCGGGACGATCTTTGGCGCGAGCGCCGGCTGCGCGAAAACTCCGAGCGGCTGGCCCTGCTGGGGCGCATGGCGACCAGCCTGGCGCACGAGATCAAGAACCCGCTTGCCTCCATTCAGCTGCACGCGCAGCTGATGGATCACGACGGGCTTGATGCCGAATCGCAGGATTCCCTGCGGCACCTGCTGGCGGAAGTGCGGGTGATCGAGGGGCTGGTCAACCAGTGGCTGTACCTGGCGCGCCCCGCGCCGCCGCTGCGTCAGCCGCTGGAAGCTGCGGAGCTGGTGGGCGAGGCCGTGAACACGATCCGCGCCCAGGCGGCTCACGCCGGCGTCGTTCTGGAGGCGCCAGCGCCTCCGGTGACCGGCCACATTGGCGGCGACCGGCCGCGCCTGGCCCAGGC
>CAYYJK010000411.1:0-2778 GCA_964472185.1 uncultured Prosthecobacter sp. | reverse complement strand
TCCAGCACCTGCCAGCCCTGCGCCCGCTGGTCGAGCAGCCAGCGCGCATAGGCGCCCAGAATCTCGTCGTAGCCGGCGTAGGGCTGGCGGTACTCCGCCTGACCGGCCGGCAGCACGCGCGCGGCGATCGGCAGCGCATCGAACACCGGCGGCGTCAGGTGCAGGATCGGCGCCGGCAGCGCCGCCACCTTGGCGCGCAGCTTGAGCATGCCCTCCTGGTAGGCGCGAGTCCGCTCCGGACTGAGCGGATGGTAAATGCCGTCGTTCATGCCGTAGCAGGCGATCACCATCTGCGGCTTCACCGCCGCCAGCACGCGGTCGAGACGCTCGTGCAGGTCGGGGCGCGGGAACTGGCCGCTGGCATGCCCCGGCTCCGAGAGGCCGGAGACCGTCTCGCTGGCCAGGCCGAGGTTGAGCACTTCGTACTCGCGATCGGGATGCTGCGCGATCAGCGCCGCCTCGATCATCTGGATGTAGGTACCGCCGTAGGTGATGCTGTCGCCCAGAAACAGGATGCGCCGGGCCTCCGGCAGAGCGGCCTGGAGCGTGAGGGCGCAGAAACCGAGGAGAGTGAGGAGGAAGCGCATGGTCGTCGGATGCATACGCGGGGTTTTCGCGGCTGCCATCAGGGTTTCGAGCACGATTGCCGCCGGGCCCGGCGTTCTTATGCCAGCCCTGCCCGCCATGCGCCGTCCCCTCCTGCTCCGGATCGCCGCCGTCCTGACCCTGTGCGCCGCGCCCCTGCCCGCCCAGCAGCTGGATCTGGACCGGCTGTTTGAGGACCGCAACTTGGGCCCGGTCGGCCAGCTGCTGGCCACCGGCGAGTACGAACTCGGCGCCCGGATCTGCGAAGCCGCCATCGCGCGCGGCCTGAAGGCGCCGGAATGGCGGCTGATGCGGGTGCAGGCTCTCATGGAGCTCGGCCGCGAAACCGAGGCCCGCGACGAGGTGCAGCTGGCGGTGAAGACCTTCCCCAGCCACCTGGGGCTGCTCATGCTTCAGCACGACAACGCCCGGCGGATCGGGCGTGCGGACCTCGCCGCTCAGGCGCTGGAGGCCGTCAATCAGGCGGCGCGCACGCAGGCCGCCAAGGAGCGCAGCGCGGCCGACTGGGTGGCCCTGGGACAGGCCGCTCTGGCGCTGGGCGCCGACGCCCAAAAAGTCATCCGGCAGTATTTCCAGGTCGCCCAACGCCAGGATCCCAAACTCGAAAGCGCCTACCTGGCCGAGGGCCATCTGGCGCTCGCCAAGGACGATGCCGCCCGCGCCGCCGAAGTGTTCCGCGCCGGACTGAAGGCGCACGGAGAAACCGCCGACCTGCGCGCCGGTCTGGCCAGGGCGTTCGCCGGCGGCGACCGCGCCAAGCAGGCGGAGAATCTGGCACGAGCCCTGGAGCTCAATCCCAACCATGCCGAGGCCTGGCTGATGCAGGCGGAGCTGCGCATCGGCGCGGAGAAGTTTTTGGAGGCCGAGGCCGCGATCCAGAAGGTGCTCGACCTGCGCGCCAACTGCCCCGAGGCCTGGGCCCTGCGCGCCGCCGTGGCCCGCCTGAGCAGCGCCCGCGCGGATGCGGCGGAAACCGCGCGCCGCCGGGGGCTGGAACGCTGGGCGCAGAACCCCGAAGTCGACCACATCATCGGCCGCGTGCTGTCGCGGGCCTACCGCTTTGCCGAAGGCGCCGCCTGCCAGCGCCAGGCGCTGAGTCTGGATCCCGACCATCTGCCGGCCCGGGTGCAGCTCTGCCACGACCTGCTCCGCCTCGGCGAGGAGGAGGACGCCTGGAAACTCGCCGCCGAGATCCGCGAACGCGACGGCTACAACATCCAGGCCCACAACCTTGGCCGGCTCGAGCAGGAAATGCGCGGCTACGTCACGCAGAGCTTCGACGACTTCATCCTCAAGATGCCCAAGCGCGACTGGCCGATCTACGGCGAACGCGCCCTGGCGCTGCTGCGCGAAGCCAGGGCCGTGCTCGCGCCGAAGTACGGCCTGCAGTTGCAGCGGCCGGTGCTGGTCGAGTTCTTCGGCGCCCAGCAGGACTTCGCCATCCGCACCTTCGGCAGCCTGGGCGGCCAGGGCCTGCTCGGGGTCTGCTTCGGCACGGTCATCACCCTGAACAGCCCGGGCAGCCTCGCCCACGGCCGCAACAACTGGGAGTCCACCCTCTGGCATGAGTTCTGCCATGTCGTCACCCTCAGCCTGACCCGCAACCGGATGCCGCGCTGGCTGAGCGAAGGCATCAGCGTTCACGAGGAGGGCCTGCGCCAGCCGGCCTGGGGCATGCGCATGAACAGCGCCTTCCGCCGGATGATCCAGGAGGATCCGGAGGTCGTGACGCCGGTCGGCCAGCTGAGCGCGGCCTTCCTGAATCCGAAGAGCGAGGAGCACCTGATGTTCGCCTACTACCAGTCCAGCCAGGTCGTGGCCTACCTGCTCGAACGCTTCGGGCCCGAGGCCTTCCGGCGCGTGCTCGCCGACCTCGCCGGCGGCCGGCGGATCAACGACGCGCTCGCCGCCCACACCGAGGACCTGGCCAGCCTGGAGAAGGATTTCGACCGCCACTTCCGGACGCAGGTCGTCGCAACCTTCGGCGCGGGCGCCGACTGGCGGCAGCCCGCCGCCGAGGAGGTCAATCCGCTGGACGCCGCCTCGTTCGCCGCCTTCCTCAAGGAACGGCCCGACAACCTGTGGGCACGCATCCGCAATGACGCCGCGATGAGAGAGCAGGAAAACTGGCCGGAACTGCTGAGCGCGGCGGAAAACATGCTACACCCCGTT
>CAYYJK010000410.1:0-2798 GCA_964472185.1 uncultured Prosthecobacter sp. | reverse complement strand
TGCGCGCCTGGCAGCAGGCGCTTGCCGCCAGTGCATCTTGTCAAACCGAAGCATCTCGGCCAGTCTGACCACCGCTTGACCGACGACGCACCATGAAGGCCACCATCCGCGCCATTGAATACCACCTCCCCGAAGCGGTGCTGAGCAATCAGGACTTGGCCCGGAACTTCAGTGACTGGAAGGAGCAGGCGATTTTTGCCAAAACCGGCATCGCTGAGCGCCGCATCTGCGCCGAGGGCGAATGTGCTTCCGATCTGGCGGTGCGGGCTGCGGAAAAGCTGTTCATGAGCGGCCTTGTGGACCGCAAGTCGGTCGAAGCCCTGCTGCTGTGCACCCAGTCTCCAGACTACCTGTTGCCGACCACCGCCTGCCTGCTGCAGGACCGCCTCGGCCTGCCGACCACGATAGCCGCCCTGGATTTCAACCTCGGCTGCTCGGGCTTCGTCTATGGGCTGAGTTTGGCCAAGGGCCTGATCGAAACCGGCCAGGTGCGCAACGTCCTGCTCCTCACGGCGGAGACGTACAGCAAGTTCCTGCACCCGCAGGACAAGAGCGTTCGCACCCTGTTCGGCGACGGTGCGGCTGCGACCTGGATTGAGGCTGACGACCATGAGGAAACGGGCATCGGTCCCTTCGTCTTCGGCACCGACGGCCGGGGTGCCAACCACCTGATCGTCCGCCAGGGCGGAGCCCGCGGCGCGGGCCCGGAATCAGTCGCCTCCTCAGCGGAGCACCTTTGCATGAACGGTCCGGAAATTTTCCGTTTCACCCTGGAAACCGTGCCTGCCAGCGTGCATCAACTGTGCAGCCGTTCCGGTCTGGCTCTGGAGCAGGTGGATCTGTTTGTTTTCCACCAAGCCAACGCCTACATGCTGGAGCATCTGCGCGAAAAAATCGGCATTCCCGCGGCCAAATTTTTCGTTCACGTCGAATCCTGCGGCAACACGGTATCGTCGACGATTCCCATTGCCCTCAAGGAAGCAGCCGACAGCGGCCGCCTGCGGCCGGGCATGCAGGTCATGCTGGTCGGTTTTGGCGTCGGCCTTTCCTGGGCGGCGACCCTGCTGCGTTGGGCGCCCTGAGCGCCATCGGCTTCCCGGTTGCCGCTGCCCCTGACCCGCCATGCTCCTGCGCCTGATCCTCACTCTGCTCGTCCTGGCCGGTTCCGGCTGGTGGCTGGAGCGTGCCCAGCGGCAGGGGCGGTTTCAGGCGGTCGATGAGGCGGTGCAGGACGGCCTGACCGGCGTGCTGCGCCGCTGGCTGGAATCCAATCCGCCAGGCGGATCGGGGGCCGTGGTCTGGGTGCAGCTGCGCGAGGACGAGCGCCAGGAGTACGCCGCCTGGCCGCCGCCGCCGCTGGACTGGCAGACCCTGCTCAGCGCCCTGCAGGCCTACGAACCCTCGGTGGTGGTCATCCCGAACCCGCTGAACTGGGGCCAGCCGCCGCCCGATTTTGTGCCGGCCGTGGCCGAGGCGCTGCGCGCCTTCCCGAGCGTGGTGCTGGGCGTGGAGACCGAACTGGCCGCTGCGGGCGAGGAACGACCGGCCTTCACCGGCCAGCTTGGCGAGACGCTGCCGCGCTTCCAGGAAGTGCGCGGGCCGGTGCGCAGCGCCCCCGCCCTGGCGGCCCTGGTGCGGGCGCCGGAGCGCAGCCTGCGCTCGCCGAGCGAATTGGGATTGCTGGCCGGCCGGTACGCGGCCGGCCTGTGGCGGCTGCCCTACGCGCTGCGCGAAGGCGATTCGCTGACCCCCACCCTGCTGGCCCAGGTGCTGGCGCGCCAGACCCGCAGCCCGTACCGGGCCGGCCACCGCCTGAAGCTCGGCGGTGGCGCCGCCGCCTGGCTGCAGGACGGCCGCTGCGTGCCGCTCAGCGCCGATGGCGCCTTTCCGGTGCGCGACGAGCCGCCGGTGCCGGCGGTCAACGCCCTGCACCTGATGGCCGGCAGCCTGGCCGACCTCGCCACCGAGGAGGACAAGGCCGCCCTGGGTCGCGGCAGGATCGTCGTCATCGGCCCGGCACCGGTCAGTGAAACCGAGGCGGCGCCACCCTGGGCGCGGCTGCATGCCCAGGCCCTCGACCAAATCCTGGCCGCCCCACCGCTCAGGCTCCTGTCACCGCAAGGCCAGTGGGGCGTCTGGGCCGTGACCGGACTGGCCTGCCTGACGCTCGTCGCAAGGGTACGCCGCCGGCGTGTGCTGCTGGCGGGTCTCGGCCTCACCGGCCTGGCCGCCGGGCTCGGCTTTTTCGCCTTCCTCGGCTGGCAAATCTGGTTCCCGCCCACCCTGCCAGCCGCCTGGATCGGCCTGAGCACGCTGCTCGGCCTGCTGCTGGGTCGCCCGTCCCCGACCGGCCCCCAAGCCGCCGCACCGGCCGACGCCGCACCGGCCGACGCCGCACCGCCCGACACCAAGCCGGCCGCCGTCGAAGCCGCGCCCGCCCCGGGCGCTCCCGGTGACTTCGGTCCCGAACCGATGGCGGAGGCGCCGCCAGCCGCTGCGAAATCTCAGTCTGAGCCCAGCCCGAGTCCTGCCGCCGATGCCACGACCGCCGGCCCGGCCGACGAGGCTCCGAAGCCGCCAGCAGGCGACGCCAGCCCGCCCAAGGCCGAGGCCGGATCCTCCGCCGCGGCGGCAACATCCGCTGCCCAGGAGCCGCCGGCACCCGTCGCCACCGACACGCCGAAGCCGGTCGCCTGAAGATGGCGGCACGGCCGCCCGCCCCCAGTCTGCCGGCAGTTGTCATCCGTCCGGGGCGGTCTACACTGCCCGCCCCCATGCCCAAAGTCTTCATCAAAACC
>CAYYJK010000409.1:0-2799 GCA_964472185.1 uncultured Prosthecobacter sp. | reverse complement strand
CGTGGGTGCCGTCCTCGGTCGAGGTCGACCTGGGCCAAGACTCGGTGCAGACGCTTCTCGAGATTCTCGCGACCTCGATGCTCGCGGTGACCACGTTCTCGCTCACGGCCATGATCTCCGCATACGCCTCCGCCGCGGCGGCGTCGACGGCGCGCGCGACGCAGCTGCTGGTCGAGGACCAGACCTCACAACGCGCGCTGTCGACCTTCCTCGGCGCCAACGTCGCCTGCGCGCAGTGCCACGACCATCCGTTTGCCGACTGGACCCAGCGGCAGTTCTACGAGATGGCCGCGTTTTTCGGCGCGACCGAGACCTACGATCGCAGCATGGCCCGCGGCGCCATGCGCGGCCTGCGCGCCGAACTGAGCCAGCAGGAGTTTCAGCAGGCGCGCCGGCTTTTTGACGCGAATTCGCTGGCCATCCAGGACCGCGACAAAAGCGACCTCGTGCTGCCCGAGGACTACAAGTACAAGGACGCGCAACCCGGCGACCCGGTGGCGCCGACGCTCATTGCCTGGAGCAAGGACGACCGCCGCCTGAAGTGCTACCAGACCGCCGAGGCGGCGCTGAAAAAGGCGGGCGAGGTCGATCACCGGCGCGAGATCTTTGCCGACTGGCTGACGGCGCCGGACAACCCGCGCTTTGCCATGACGATCGCCAACCGGATGTGGAAGATGGTGTTCGGGGTCGGCATCGCCGAACCGGTGACCGATCTCGACGATCCGGAGGCCTCGGCGAACCCCGCGCTGCTGCGCCATCTGGGCCGCGAGATGGTGCGCCTGAACTTCGACCTGCGCGCCTTTCTGCGCCTGCTCTGCAACACCCAGACCTACCAGCGCGAGGCCTACACCGCCGAACTGGCCATGGGCCAGCCCTACCTGTTTCCCGGTCCCGTGCTGCGGCGCATGACCGCCGAGCAGGCCTGGGACTCCTGCGTCACGCTGGCCATCGGCGACAAGATCGACGCCTTCAAGCTGCACCGCGCCGACACCTACAAGCAGGCGGTCAATCTCGAGGGCAGCGAAATCACGGCGGAGGCGGTCAAGGCGAAGCTCGGCGGCATGCAGGCCCTGCGCCGCATGGTCGACGGTCCGCTCGGCGGTGCCGGCAAGGGCGGCAAGGCGCGCGCGAAAAATCGGCGCGCCGCCAGGATGACCGCCAGCGAGGATGACGGGGCGGCGGCACCGGAAACCCTGATGGGCCTGGTGCTGGCCCGCGCCTCGGAACTGCGCCAGCCGGAGCGCGAGGGGCATTTCCTGCGCATGTTCGGGCAGAGCGACCGCCAGTTGGCCGACTGCAGCAGCACGGAGGGCAGTGTGCCGCAGGTGCTGATGCTGATGAACGGCGAGGCCCAGGAGGTGCTGAGCAGCCGTGAGGCGCTGGCGGTGGCCACCGCCGAGGCCCAGGACAGCGCTGAGGCGCAGGTCGAATCGCTCTACCTGAGCTTCTTTTCGCGCAAACCCAGCGCCCGCGAGCTGGAGACGGTTTACGCGGCGGTCCGCGACGGCCTGACGCCCGGCGAACTCGCCTGGGTGCTGTTCAATGCCCGCGAGTTTGTGTTTGTCCAGTGACCCGATTCCAACTGCCTGCCGGCCATGAAATCCGCCCTTTTCCCGCTCGATCCGCTCTCCCGCCGCCGCTTTGCGGAGACCATCGCCAAGGCCGCGCTCGGCGTCACTCTGCTGCCGCGTTTCGGCGCCGCCGCCGACACGGCACCCGGCCTCGACAACCGCCGCCTGCCGGGCTTTGGCAAGGCCAAGCACGTCATCTGGCTGCAGATGCTCGGGGGCATGTCGCACATCGACACCCTCGATCCCAAGACGGGCGACACCAAGGGGCCTGGCGACCCGATCCCGACGCAAGCGGGCTATCAGTTGGGCGGCTACCTGCCGACCCTGGCCAAGGAGCATTCGGAAAAACTCGCCATCGTGCGCAGCATGACCTCGAAGACCGGGGTTCATGCCGACGGGCAGTACGTGATGCGCGCGGGCTATGAACCGCGGGGCACGATCAAGCATCCCACGCTGGGCGCCTGGGCCCAGCAGTTGCTCGGCAAAAGCAGTTCGAACCTGCCGTCCTCGGTCTGCATCAACCGCGGGCCGGACCACGGCAACGGTTTCTTCCCGGCCTCGTTCAGCCCGCTGCCGATCCATGATCCCGAGGCCGGCCTTCAGTATGCCGACGGCGCCGGCAGCCTGGGCAAGCGCCTCGGCCTGCTCAACCGGCTCGACGCCGATTTCCGCGCCAAGTTCCAGGACACCAACCTGAAGGCCTACTCCGACTTTTATGATGACACCCTCAAGCTGCTGGCCAGCGAGGACTTGAAGGCCTTCCAGCTCGAGGGCGAAGACGCGGCCGTGCGCGAGGCCTACGGCCGCAACAAGTTCGGCCAGGGCTGCCTGCTGGCGCGCCGTCTGGTCGAGCACGGCGTGCGTTTTGTCGAGGTCGCCTACGGCGGCTGGGACATGCACAACGACATCGATGACGGCATGGCCGACCAGGGAGCGAACCTCGATGCGGGGCTCTCGGCCCTGCTCGGCGACCTGTCGGCGCGCGGCCTGCTCGCCGACACGCTGGTCGTGCTCTGCTCGGAATTCGGCCGCACGCCGAAGATCAACAGCCGCAGCGGCCGCGACCACCATCCCAAGGTGTTCAGCACCCTGCTCGCCGGCGGCCCGGTCAAGGGCGGCACGATTTATGGCTCGAGTGACAAGGACGGCGCTTACCCGGCCGACAAGCAGGTGAGCATCCAGGACTTCCACAGCACCGTCGGCCACGCGCTCGGCATGGACGTCAACC
>CAYYJK010000408.1:0-2825 GCA_964472185.1 uncultured Prosthecobacter sp. | reverse complement strand
TCTCGGCGCTGAGGCGGAAGCGCACGCCGAGCGTGGGCCGCACGCCCATCTTCTTGGAGCGCTCGAGGATGAGGGCGAGTTCGCTGGGCATCTCCAGCACCAGGATGACCTGCAGCCCCATCTTCTGGGCGTTGAGTGCCAGATCGATGAACTCCTCGTCCTTGTAGCCGTTGCAGACGATGTAGGCCTCGGGATCGTGCATGTAGGCCAGGGCGGCGATCAGCTCCGGCTTGCTGCCGGCCTCCAGGCCGTAGTGGTACTTGCGTCCGTAGCGGGTGATCTCCTCGATGACCTCCTGCTGCTGGTTGACCTTGATCGGGTAGACGCCGCGGTAGACGCCCTGGTACTTGCCCTCGCGGATGGCCGAGGCAAAGCCCTCGTTGAGCTCGTCGATGCGCCAGCGCAGCAGATCGCCGAAACGGATCAGCACCGGCAGCTGGGTGCCGCGCTCGCGCAGGCCCTTGACGATCTCGGCGATCGACACGGGCTTGGTCTTCTTGCCGTCCTTGAGCTTGACCACCACCTCGCCCTTGGCGGAGACGTCAAAGTAGTCGTGGCCCCATTCGCGAATGCCGTAGAGATCGGCGCTGTCTTGAATGGTCCAGGCGGAGTTTTTGGAGGGACGGCGTTCCATGAAAGGGTAGGGGGCGCGATTATGGGGCCGTTTGCGCCGAGATAAAGCGAAACTCGCTGCGGACAAAGGGCTTTTGCCCCCGCCCGGACGGCGAGGGGCAAGGGCAGCCGGGTGTGCCCCGAGGCTACTCGGCCTGGCGCAGGTAGGCCGCGATGTCGGCGACGTCCTGGGCGGTCAGGCCGAGCTGTGCCGCGCTCAGCATCAGCGAGCGGTCCAGCTTCCTGCGGCTGGCAATGCGGCTCTTCGGCACGAACTGGGTCTGGCCGCCCATGCAGCGCACGATCAGCACCTCGCCCTCGGACAGCACCATGCCGTGGATCCGGATGCCGTCCTTGGTGACGATCTCGACGCCGTCAAAGCCGTGGGCGATGTCCTTGCTCGGCTCGACGATGGCCTGGGCGATGATCTCGGTCGGCTGGCTCAGCCCCCAACCCTGCAGGCTGGGACCGAACTCGACACCCTGCTGGTTGACCTGATGGCACATGACGCAGCGCACGATCAGCGAGGAGCCGTTCGCGGCGTTGCCCTTCAGCTTGAGCACCTCCTCGATCTTGAGCGCGCCCGGCCCCGGCGGCGGCGTTTCAATCGTCACCAGCTTGGCCGAGTCCGGATCAAAGATGCCGCGGTTCTTCAGTTCGGCGGCGATGCCGTACTCCGCCCACTCGTCGGTGCTGCGCTTGATCAGCCACCAGAGGGCGTCGGCATGGACGGGCGAGGCCTTGTCCTGGGCGACCTCCAGAAGGGCGCGGGCGGCGGCCGCATCGCGGGTGAAGGCAAGGGTGTCGAGCGCCTGCTTGCGCTGGGCGGCCGAGAGCCTGGCCGAGGCGGCGCGCTCCTGGACGGCGGGGATCGCCGCCGCCGGGTGCAGGCGCCAGGTGATCTGGGCGAAGGCCTCCGACCAGTCGAGCGGACTGCCGGCGCCGAGAGCGGCCTTCATCGCCGCCCAGGCTTCGGCCTCCTTGCCCGAACAGGCGATCCCCAGCGCTTCGAGGTAGGAGCGGTCCCGGCCGTCGTGGCGGCGGGCGAGTTCGATCAGCACCGCTTTGCTGGCGGCAAACGGCAGGTCGCGCAGCGTCACCGCCACCTCGCGGCGCACCGCGGGCGAGGCATCGGCGGCGATGCTGCCGAGCAGCGGTGCCAGGTCGACGCCGGCGGCGCGCAGGGCGCGCAGGGCCACCAGGCGGCGGTTGCTGTCGGCAGACTCGAGCCAGGTGCGGGCGCGCAGCGCGCCCGTCTCACCGAGTTGGGCGAGCAGCCAGACGGCGCGGGCGGCGACGTAGGGATTCGGGTCGTCGAGCAGCCGGGCCACCGGCGCCAGGGCCGCCTGGCCGCGTTCGCGCAGTTTCACGAAACCGGTGTGGCGGACGTTGTTGGCCGGGGAGCGCAGCGCGGCGAGCTGGCCCTCGACGGTGCCGAAGTCGACCTGAGGCAGGCGCGGCCGGAAGCCCTTGGGCGCCACGCGGTAGATGGTGCCGCTGCAGGTCTCGTCGGTGTCCTGGTGGCCGCCTGTGCGCTTGTCGTACCAGTCGGTGATGTAGACCGCGCCGTCCGGGCCGACGCAGACGTCGCTGGGGCGGAAGCGCGTGTGGCGTTCGTCGGACAGGTTCTTGCTGCCGCCGACGAAGTCGCTGCCGCTGAACATGCCGGTGGTGTTGCTGGTGCAGAAGTCGAAGCGTTCCAGCTTGAAGCCCGCGCCTTCGGGTTTGGGCAGGTAGCCAAACACGACGTTGCGGCCGGTCTCACAGCTCAGCAGCAGGCCGTTCCAGGCCTCGCCGAGGGCGCCGTTTTCGTAGAAGCACATGCCGGTGGGCGCGCCGCCGCCGTAGACGTCGCCGGCGGGCAGGCTGCCGGGATCGTCCTGGCGCCATTCGGCGGTCGGGATCGACTGGCCGGGCCGCTTGTCGGCGCGCCACTGGCGTTTGCCGTCGGCGGAGAAGAAGCCGAAGCTGCCGCCTTCGATCAGGTGACTGACGCGGCAGGCGGGCGGATCGTCGTTGTCGTTGAGGAACATGTCGCCGAACGAGTTGCGCACCCCCTCGAAGCTGTTGCGGTAGTTGTGGCCGAGAATGCGGACGTTGCGGCCGTCGGGATCCATGACCGCGGTGAAGCCGCCGACGTAGACGTGGCCGTCGTCGCTTTTCTCGCCGGTGTAGGGATTGTTCAGGTAGCCGCCGCCGATGCGGAAGGTGCG
>CAYYJK010000407.1:0-2855 GCA_964472185.1 uncultured Prosthecobacter sp. | reverse complement strand
CCGCACCCCTCCTGAACGCCCCCGGTCGCCGCGCGCGGCCGGGGGCGTTTGGCTGCGTCGGGTTTCCGTTTGCAGACGCGGCGCAGCGTTTCACTCTTGGGGCATGACGTCCCGTCTCGCCGCCTTCCTCGCCCTCGGGCTTGTTCTGCTGCTGTCCGCCTGCCAGGGCACCAATCCGCGGGTGGCGCAGCTGGCGGAGTACCGGCGCCTGGAGATCGCCGCCGAGCCGCGTGGCGACTACTACATCGGCCGCCGCTTCCACATCGAGCGCACCCACTTCTGGGGCTACGTCCGCCGTCCGGGCCAGAGCTGGCACGAGTCGCGGCTCGTCATCATGAACGAGAGGCAGGCCAAGCAGCCCGACCGCTATCCGGAAGTGCCTGCCGGTGACGGGCCGGCCTACGGCAGCGATCACAACCGCGAGTACCGCCTCTGGGGCCACTTCTCCGGCCGGCGCATCTACGATCCGAACAGCAATCTTGCCCTGCCGGAGTTCGTCCTGCAGCGCTGGGAGGTGAAGAGTGACTCGCCCGGCTGGCTGTTCCGCCCCGACGAGCGCTTCAACGGCCGCCAGCTGCTGCGCGGCGAGGCCGGCGCCACGCCCTGATCAGAGTCGCTGCAGGGCGGCCAGCAGCGCCTGCATGTCCGACTCGCCGTGGGCGGCGGAAACGCTGATGCGCAGGCGCGCGCTGCCGCGCGCCACGGTCGGATAGCGGATGGCCGGCACCAGCAGGCCCGCCTCCCGCAGTTGCCCGCTGGCACGCACGGCTGCCGCGGCCTCGCCGAGGATCAACGGCACGATGGCGCTGCCCGAAGCTCCGGCGGCGGGCAGGCCGTCCTGCAGCAGCGCGAGGTTGCGCCGCAGCCGGGCGCGCCGGCGTTCGCCTTCCGCGCCGGCGGCCAGCTCGAGGGCGGCCGTGGCCGCATGCGCCAAAGCGGGCAGGGGCGCCGTCGAGTAGATGAAGCTGCGCGCGCGGTTGACCAGCCAGTCGATGATTTCGCGGGAAGCCGCCAGGTAACCGCCGCTGAGGCCGAGGGCCTTGCTCAGCGTGCCCATCTGCAGCTCGACCCGCTGCTCCAGACCGAGCGCCGCCGCCAGGCCGCGGCCCTGCGGTCCGAGCACCCCCACGGCATGGGCTTCATCGAGCAGCAGCCAGGCGCCGTAACGGTCCTTGAGTTCGACGATCTCGCGCAGCGCCGCCGCGTCGCCGTCCATGCTGAAGATCGACTCGGTGACGACGAGCACCTGGCCGCGGGCGGTCTGCAGCAGGCGCTCCAGCTTCTCGAGATGGTTGTGCGGGAACACGCGCAGGGTCGCGCCGCTCAGCCGGGCCGCATCGACCAGACTGGCGTGGCTGAGCTTGTCGAGCAGGACTGTGTCGCCCGGGCCGAGCAGGGCGGGCAGCACGCCCAGAGCCACCGCAAAACCGCTGGAGAAGGCGAGGGCGGCCTCGCTGCCTTTGAAGCGCGCGAGGGCCGCTTCGAGCTCGGTGTGCGCCCGCCGGGTGCCGCAGACGAGGCGCGAAGCGCCGGCGCCGGCGCCGCAACGCGCCACGCCCTCCAGCAGGGCGGCCTGCAGGGCCTCGCTCTGCGCCAAACCGAGGTAGTCGTTGGAGGCGAAGTTCAGGCAGGGCCGGCCGTCCAGGCTGACGGTCGGCCCGCTGGCGGCGTCGAGCACGCGCAGCTCGCGCCAGAGGCCCTGGCTCTGCAGTTCCTGGCGCGCCGCCTGCAGATCCCAGCTCACTCCTTCAGCCTCCGCTCGACGATCTCGTCCTTCTCGACGCCGAGGGTGCGCGCCTTGTCGTAGTGGCGCTTGGCCAGCTCGACGGCCGGCGGTTTCTGGTCGAGGTAGAGCAGCGCCAGGTTGAAGTGGGCGATGCCGTACTCCGGGTTGAGCTCGATGGCGCGCAGCAGTTCCGCCTGGGCGGCATCGATCCAGCCCATGTTCTTGGCGGCGATGGCGAGGTAGTTGTGGGCGCGCGCATCGCCCGGCTCCTCATGGATCGCGCGGGTGAAGCTCGATACGGCCCGGTAGGCGTCGCCTTCGGCGGCGTAGAGCAGGCCGAGGGCGCTCCAGGACTGCGCCAGACGCGGGTTCAGCGCCACGGACTTCTCGAAGCTGGCGATGGCCTCGCGGACCAGGCCCGCCTGCTGCTCCACGGCGCCCAGGTTGGCCCAAATGAGGGCGTTGCCCGAGTCGGCCTTGAGCAGTTCCTGATAGGCCGCGCGGGCGGCCTTCCAGTCGCGCGCATTGAAGGCGGCGGCGGCTTTTTTCGCCAGGTCAGCGCTGGCGGCCGGCAGTTCGCCGGTCGTTTCCGGAACGGCCTGGGTCAGGGCGGGCCGCGGCGCCGGGGCCGGTTCCTGGGCGAAGCCGGCGGCGACGATGCCATAAAGACCAAGCAGCAGTCGAGGGAAGGGGGTAGCAGGCACGCCGGGACTTTTGCGCAAACCGGCGCAGACGCAAAGGCGAGCTTGGGCAAAGCGCCGGGTTGCCGGAAATCTTCTTGCACAAGCCTGCGGCACGGACAAGTGTTCACCCGAACAAAAGCACGTATGGTCGACTCCTCCGCCAAACTCACCGACCGGCAGCGCGAACTGCTCGGCTACCTGCGCCAGTATCAGCGTGAAAACGGCGTCATGCCGAGCACGCGCGACATCCAGCGGCACTTCGGCTTTTCCAGCCAGACGGCGGCGATGAGTCACCTGCGCGCGCTCGAGAAGAAGGGCGTCATCCAGCGCCATTCCCACAAGGCTCGGGCGGTGGTGTTTCCCGAGGACTTGGAGCGTGCGGAAATTCTCGACATCCCGCTGTACGGCAGCATCCCCGCCGGCTACGCCTCGGCGCAGGAGCAGGA
>CAYYJK010000406.1:0-2873 GCA_964472185.1 uncultured Prosthecobacter sp. | reverse complement strand
GCCACCGGCATTGCCATCACCACCTTGGACGGGCGGTTTCTCGAGGCCAATGACGCCTACTGCCGGATGCTCGGCCACAGCGAAGCCGAGCTGCGGCAGATGAATCTGGCCACGGTCACGCATCCGGATGATCTGCCAGCGAACCTGACGCTGCTGGACGACCTGGTCCGCGGAACCCGCGAAAGTTTTGTCATCGAGAAACGCTACCTGGCCAAAGGGGGGCGGCCGGTGTGGAGCCGTGTCAGCGTGTCCGCGCAGCGGGACGCCGACGGCCGGCCGCTGCGGCTGATCGGCGTGGCCGAGGACATCACCGACCTGAAGAACGCCGAACTCGAGCTCCGCCGCACCGCCGTCCGCCTGGAAAACACCCTGGCCAGCATCACCGACGCCTTCTTCATCCTCGACCGGAACTGGAACTTCACCTACCTGAACCCCGAGGCGGAGCGCCTGCTGCGCCGCCCCCACCGCGAACTCGAGGGCCGCAACCTCTGGACGGAATTTCCCGAGGCGGCCGGCAGCGCCTTCGAACGCGAATACCGGCGCGCCTTCGAGCAGAACCTCACGGTCGGTTTCGAGGAGCATTATCCGTCCCTCAAGACTTGGTTCGAGGTGCGCGCCTACCCGTCCGAGGAGGGGCTGGCCGTCTACTTCCGCGACGTCACGGCCCGGCGCTCCAGCGAGGAGCAGCTGCGGCTGCTGCAGGCCTGCATCTCGCGCATCAACGACGTCGTCATCATCACCGACGCCGCCGGAAAGGCACCGGACGACCCGAAGATCGTGTACGTCAACGACGCCTTCGAGCAACACACCGGCTACACCCGCGCGGAGATGCTGGGCCAGTCCCCGCGCCTGCTGCTCGGCCCCCTGACCTGCGCCGAGAGCCGCGCCCGCATCCGCGCCGCGCTCGCAGCCGGTCAGGCGGTCCGCGCCGAAGTCGTCAACCGCTCCAAGGCCGGCGCCGACCTGTGGATGGAAGTCGACCTGGTGCCGGTGCAGGACGCCTCCGGGCGGCCCAGCCACTGGGTGGCAATCGCGCGCGACATCGGCGAACGCAAGCGCGCCGAGGAACGGCTGCAGGCCAGCGAAGCGCGCTTCCGGGAAATGGCCGACAACATCGGCGACGTCTTCTACAACTACGACCCGATCCACCACCGGCTGCTGTACGCGAACCCGGCCTACGAACGGATGTGGGGCCGGCCGCTGGCGGACGTGCTCGCCGATCCGCTGGTCTACCTCAACGGCATTCATCCCGAGGACCGGCCGGAAGCCGAGGCGGCCTTCCAGGCCCAGCTGCAAGGCCGCGCCACCGAAGTCGAGTTCCGCGTCGTCCGGCCGGATGGCAGCGTCTGCTGGGTGCGCGAGCAGGCAGTGCCGATTGTCGACGCCAACGGCCGGGTTGAGCGCATCGTCGGCACCATGCGCGACATCAATGCGCGGCGCCTGGCCGAGAACCGCCTCATGGAAAGCGAAGCCCGCTTCCGCGAACTGGCGGAGAATGTCGAGGACGTCTTCTACAGCTTCGACCCGGTCAACCGGCGGCAGCTCTACGTCAGCCCCGCCTACGAACGCATCTGGGGTCGCCCGCTGGCCGTTCAACAGAACGATGCCTGCGCCTATCTCGAGGCGGTGCACCCGGAAGACCGGCCCGCCGCCGAGAAGGCCCGGCGCGAAAAGGAAGCCGGCCGCCCTGTCGAAGTCACCTACCGCATCCTCCGGCCCGATGGCGAAACCCGCTGGATTCGCGACAACTCCGTGCCCGTGCTCGACGCAGACGGCCGCGTCGTGCGCACCGTCGGCAGCGCGCGCGACATCACCGACATCCGGCGCAGCGCCGAACGCCTGGCGGAGCAGGCCTCGCTGCTGGACAAGGCGCAGGATGCCATCCTGGTGCGCAATCTGAACCACGAAGTCCTGTATTGGAACCACAGCGCGGAACTCCTCTACGGGTGGACGGCCGCCGAGGCGGTCGGTCGCTCGATCACGGATCTGATCTACCATGAAGTCGCCGAGTTCGAGGCGGCCACGGCGGCCACGCTGGCCCGCGGCGAATGGACCGGCGAAATCCGCCACTGGACCAAGAGCAACCGGGTCAAAACCATCGAGGGCCACTGGACGCTTGTGCGGGACGATCTCGGCCGGCCCAAGTCAATCCTGGCCATCAACACCGACATCACGGAGCGCAAGCGGCTGGAGCAGCAGTTCCTGCGCTCGCAGCGCATGGAAAGCATCGGCACTCTGGCCGGCGGCGTCGCCCACGATCTCAACAACGTCCTCACCCCCATCCTGATGGCCATCGAGCTGCTCAAGGCGGCCGAGCAGGATCCGGCCCGACTGCGGATTCTGGCCACGATCGAGGCCAGCGCCCAGCGGGGGGCGGACATGGTGCAGCAGGTGCTCTCGTTCGCACGCGGCGTCGACGGCCAGCGCGTCGAGGTGCGGGTGTCACACCTTCTCGGCGAGATCGAGAAGATCGTCCGCGAAACCTTTGACCGGCGGATCGCGGTGAGCACGCGCATTCCCGACGATCTCTGGATCGTCCAGGGCGACCCCACCCAGCTCCACCAAGTGCTGCTCAACCTCTGCGTCAACGCACGGGACGCCATGCCCGAAGGCGGCCGGCTTTCGCTGTCCGCCGCCAACGTGCCGGCGGGCGACCAGGAATCCGGCGGGGTGGAGCATCCGCAGGTCGTGCTGGAGGTGGAGGACACCGGCTGCGGCATGGCACCGGAGGTTCTCGAGCGCATTTTCGAGCCGTTCTTCACCACCAAGGCCGTCGGCAAGGGCACCGGCCTCGGGCTGTCCACCACACTGGCCATCGTCAAGAGCCACGGCGGCTCCGTGCAGGTGTCCAGCGAACCGGGCGCCGGCGCCCG
>CAYYJK010000405.1:0-2912 GCA_964472185.1 uncultured Prosthecobacter sp. | reverse complement strand
TTCGCATGCGCTTCCTTGCCGCCTTCTTCAGTGGACTGTTCGGCGCCGCCCAAGCCGGAACGGGCACCTTTTTGGACGAGCCGGCCCCCTCCGTCTCCGGCCTCAACCAGGACGGTGAAACGGTGGCATTCGCCGAGGTGTACCGGCGCGGGCCCACCGTCGTCTTTTTCTACCCCAAAGCCAACACGCCGGGCTGCACCGCCCAGGCCTGCTCGCTCCGCGACGCTTTTGCCGAGCTGCAAAAGCAGGGCGTGCAGGTTCTGGGCGTGTCCCTGGACGGCGCGCCCGCCCAGCGCAAGTTCAAGGCCGATCACGGCCTGCCCTACGACCTGATCGCCGATCCGGACGGGCGCATCCTGGCGGCCTTCGGCGTCAAGCGGCTGTTCGGCGGCCTGCTGCCCTTCGCCTCGCGCCAGTGCTTTCTGATCCACGGCGGCCGCATCGTCTGGCGCGACGAATCGGCCGCCACCGACGCCCAGGCGGCTGACATCCGCCGCGTCCTGGCGACGCTGAAGCCGGCCGCCGGCTGACGGCGGCACAAAAAACCCCGGTCCGGCGGGGGCCGGACCGGGGTTTGAGGGAAGCCGTCGGGATCAGACCTTCCAGCCCGGGCGGTAGGCGGGGCGGGAGACGAACCGGTTGGCGGACTCGACGTTCGGCACCTTCATGCCGGCCTTGTCCCACTGCACGCTCTGCTGGGCGCGCACGGCGAGGTTGCCGAGCAGGACGAATTCGGTCAGCGGGCAGCTGTAGTCGAAGTTCGAGCTCGGCGTGCCGCCGTTGACGATGTGGTGCGCCCACTCGCCCTGCGGATTGTTGGGCATGACGCTGCGGGTCTCGGTCTTCTTGATTTTGCCGGCCTTCATGTCGAGGCGCACCTGGGTGTAGCGCTCCTCGTTGTAGATGACCGGGCTGCCGCAGTAGGCTTCGCCTTCAAAGACGGTGCCTTCGGTGCCGATGAACATCATGCCGCTGCTGGCCTTCTCGAACGCCTTCTTGGCGAGCTCGCTGGTCATGTGCGGGGAGATCTCCGGCTTGTTCGGCTTGCCGTCCTTGGAGCCGTCGTTCCAGGTCACCTTGATGGCCGGGTGCTTGCCGGCCGGCATGTGGTAGACGAGGTCGGACCAGACCGGCGCGCAGGTGTCGGAGATCGGGCTGCTGGCGGCGTCGATGCGCTCGGGGATGAGCTGGCCGAGGATGCTGAACGTGGCGTCCATGATGTGGCAGCCCATGTCACCCAGGGCGCCCGAGCCGAACTGCCACCAGCCGCGCCAGTTGAAGGGATGCACGCTGTTGCCGCGTTTGCCGCTGACGCCTTCCGGGATTTCGAACTCGAAGTAGGGCTCGCTGGCCTCGCAGGACAGCCAGAGGTCCCAGTCGAGGTTTTCCGGGCAGGTGGCGGCCTTCTTCACCAGCGGGCCCTGCGGCCAGATCGGGCGGTTGGTCCACAGGCGGATCTCCTTGAGGGTGCCGATGGCGCCCTGCTCGATCCACTCCTTGGCCAGGCGCTGGCCTTCCATGGTGCGGCCCTGGTTGCCCATCTGGGTGACCACGCCGGCTTCCTTGGCGGCGCGGTGCAGGTCGCGCACTTCGCTGATGTAGTTGCACAGCGGCTTCTGCACGCAGACGTGCTTCTTGTGCTTGATCGCGTGCATCGCCGCCACGTAGTGGGTGTGGTCGGGCGTGGAGACGATGACGCCGTCGATCTCGTTGGCCATCTCGTCGAACATCTTGCGGTAGTCCTGGTACAGCTTGGGCGCCGTCGGCTCCGCCTGGCCGGACTTGAGGTGGTGGTCGGCGCGCTTCTTCGCCGCCTCCTCCAGACGCTTCCGGTCGACGTCGACCAGCGCCACGATGTTGTGCTCGAGCGTCACGCCCTGGGTGTCGGACTGGCCTTTGCCGTTTGCGCCGATGACCGCCAGGTTCAGCTTTTTGCCGGCGGCGTTCTGACCGCGCAGCAGCAGGTTGGGGCCGGTGAAGGCGCCCGCGGCGAGGCCCGCCGTGCGGCCGAGGAAATGACGGCGTGAGATGAGGTTCAGTCCCATGAGTTGGCTAGATGTGGTTTGAGTTGGGGGTGAAACCGGCTTTGGGGACCGGATTTCACGAAAAAAACTAGCAGGTGCGGCCCCGGGCGTCCAGCGGCCAAAGCCGGACCCGGCTATTTACAAAGAAGCCGCCGGCCGCTAAATTCCGGTCCCCCATGAAAAAATGCCGTTTTGCCTCCCTGGCCGTGCTTTGCCTTGCCCTGGTGCTGCCCGCCGTTGCAGCCGCCCAGGCAGTGGACGATGCCGCCGACCAGTTTTTTCGCGGCTACGTGATGAAGAAGGACGCGGAGCGGCTGGAGCAGGAGGGCAACCTGCAGGGGGCGCTGTCGATCTACCAGCAGATGCAGCAGATCTTTGACGGCGTGGCCCGCTCGAATCCCGAGTGGCAGCCGGCCATGCTCGGCAACCGCCGCAGCCTGACCCAGCAGGCGATTGCCCGTGTCCAGGCCCAGGTGAGCCAGAACGGTGCGGCCGCCGCCCCGGCGCCGACTGCGGTCATGCCTGCGGCCGCTCCCGCGCCTGCCATCGCGGCCGCGCCGCCCGCGGCGAGCGGCGCCGTGTCGGCCCCGGTCGCCGGTGGCCTGCTGCCCAGCCTGAGCGAGGCCCTGGCCCAGTGGGAGCAGTCCTACCGCCAGCGTCTGCTGCAGCTGGAGACGCAGAACAACCAGATGCAGCTCGATCTCGGCAAGTGGCAGCAGTGGTACCAGTGGGCGTCGGGCGAGATCACCGCGGCGCGCTCGGACAAGGGCGCGCTGGAGGCGAAGTCCGCCGCGCTGGAGAAGTCGATCACCGAGATGAAGCAGGCCGTGGCCGCCGGCCGCGCGGCCGGCACGCAGCTGGACGCCCTGGTCAAGGAGAAGCTCGGCA
>CAYYJK010000404.1:0-2916 GCA_964472185.1 uncultured Prosthecobacter sp. | reverse complement strand
CCTCGGCCCACCTCGGCTACACCGGCCGCGACTTCGGCACCCTGGTCCCCGGCGGACCGCCGGTCAGCCTCGCCGGCCAGTCCGTCAGCGGCAGCTACGGCTGGGCCGACGGCACCGACGCGGACTTCGGCGACAGCCACAAGCTGCGCCCTTACCGCTTCACCCTGCCCACCTCCGCCTACGTGACCGTCACCTTCAGCGGCTCGACCAACGGCGGCGCCCACAACGGCGGCCTCAAACCGGCCTTCTCCATCTACCGCGGCCTGGCCCACCTGCCGCCGCTCACCAGCGCCCCCGGCAGCCCCGATTACGACACCTCGCCGATCACCCTGGCATACCTGGCCACCCTGCCGGGCGGGCCGAAGGAAGGCGCCTTCCGCGCGCTCGGCGACTGGCGTGTCGGCGGTGAAAACCAGACCGGTCCCGTCTTCGACTTCGACGCCGCGGACGGCCTGAGCACCTTCGTCTACCAGGGCCATGCCGCCGATGGCGACGCCACGCTCTATGGCGACGCTCCGGGCATCAACGGCGACGGCAACGCCGACGGCACCGTCACCAGGTCGCTGTTCCTGCCGGCCGGCGACTACACGATCTTCGTTGGCGGCGCGAACTACGCCGGCCAGGCGCCGACGCCCGACGCCACCACCTACGGCCTCGTCGGCACGGTCTCGGCCGCGGTGTTCACCCACGTCAAAGGCGACCCCGCGGACGGCGGCATCGGCTACACCCACCAGGTCACCATCGGGCCGAAGAGCGCCGGCCAGTTCAGCGGCCACGTCGGCGCCTGGAGCTGGGAGGACAACGAACTGTTCGGCCCGGGTGAACCCACCGTCGGCTGGACGCACACCTCGCAGTGGCTGGCCCTGCGCGTTGAGCAGGACATGAACCTGACCGTCACCCTCAGCCGCGACGCCAACGTGCCCTGGCCCAGCGTCGAGGATCCGGACCGCAAGGCCGACACGACCAGCATGTTCCCCAGCTTCACCCTCTGGCGCGGCTGGGACAACGACGGCGGCGACCACCACAGCTACAGCAACCGCGGCAACGTCGACTGGGCCGAGGACCTCAGCTACGTCGACCACGCCGACAACAGCACCGAAGCCACCGTCACCCGCACCTACTTCCTGCGCGCCGGCGACTACACCCTGGCCCTGGGCAGCAACGCCCCGGCCACCAACCCCAACCGCCAGGGCTACCAGCTCCAGCTCGCCACCACCGAGGTCGTCAAGGCCGATCCGGTGCAGGCCGCAGGCGGCATCGGCTACACCCACACGGTGGTCGCCGACGCCGACACCGCCGGCAGCTTCCGCAGCCACGTCGGTGCCTGGAGCTGGGAGGACAACGCCCTGTTCGGCCAGCCCAACCAGGGCACGCAGCCGGTCGGCTGGACCCACACCAGCAACTGGCTGGCCCTGCGGCTCACCGAGGAGGCCTTCTTCACCCTCACCCTCGAGCGCGACGCCGACGTCCCCTGGCCCAGCGTCGAGGACCCGGACCGCAAGGCCGACACGACCAGCCTGTTCCCGAGCCTGACGCTCTGGCGCGGCTGGGACAACGACGGCGGCGACCACCACAGCTACAACAACCGCGGCCCCGTCGCCTGGGCCGAGGACCTGCGCTACCTCGACCACGTAGACAACAGCACCGACGGCACCCTCACCCGCACCTGGCGCCTGCCGGCCGGGGAATACACCTTCGCCCTCGGCAGCAACGCCCCGGCCACCAACCCCAACCGCCAGGGCTACAAGGCCAGCTTCCGCACCCAGGCTGCCGGCGGCGTTGTCGCCGGCGATCCCGCCGAAGGCGGCATCGGCTACGCCCACACGCTCAGCATCGGCCGCGGCGACAGCGGCAGCTTCGCCAACCACGTCGGCGCCTGGAGCTGGGAGGATAACAGCCTGTTTGACGCCGACGCAGGCGACGAACCCGTCGGCTGGACCCACACCAGCCGCTGGGTGGCCGTGCATGTGAAGGATCACCTCCGGCTCAACCTCACCGTCAGCCGCGACGCCAACGTCGCCTGGGCCGGCGCCCCTGCGGAACTCGACGGCAAGGCCGACACGACCAGCATGTTCCCCAGCTTCACCCTCTGGCGCGGTTGGGACAACGACGGCGACGACTACCACACCTACCGCAATCGCGGCGACGTCGACTGGGCCGAGGACCTCAGCTACCTCGACCACTGCGACAACAGCACCGCCGAGACCATCACGCGCAGCTACACCCTCGCCCCGGGCTGCTACACCTTCGCGCTCGGCAGCAACGCGCCCGCCACGAACACGAACCGCCAGGGCTTCCGCTTCAGCTGGACCACCGCGGCGCCGGCCCTGGAGCCGCCGGTGATCACCCAGCAGCCGAAACCCGCCTCGGTCCTCGCCGGCAAAAAAGCCGGTTTCAGCGTCAAGGCCGCCGGCCCGGACCTCGAGTACCAGTGGTTCCGCAACGGCCAGCCGCTGGCCGGCGCCACGGACGCCCGCCTCAGCCTGACCGGCATCAGCCCGGACCAGGCCGGCGACTACACCTGCAGCGTGCGCAACGCCGCCGGCTGGGCCCACAGCCAGGCCGCCGAACTCGTCGTCATCGCCAAGCCGGTCGTCGAACCCTTCGACCTGCCGGATCTGGTCATCGGCCAGCCGTTCGAGCTCCAGCTCAGCGCCAGCAACGCTCCCGTGCGCTTCGCCGTCAAAGGCCTGCCCAAGGGCCTTGCCGTCCACCCGGCCACCGGCCGGATCCACGGCCGCCCGCTGCAGCTCGGCGCGGCGTTCACCGTCGAGGTCGTCGCCTCGAACGCCGCCGGCGCCAGCGCCCCGGTCACCGACACCTTCGCGGTCACCGGCCTGCCCGCCGGTCTCGCCGGCAGCTACGCCGCGCCGCTGGGCCGCTCGCTGGCCCTGAACCGCCTGCTCGGCGGCAGCC
>CAYYJK010000403.1:0-2922 GCA_964472185.1 uncultured Prosthecobacter sp. | reverse complement strand
TCCGCCTGTACAGCAATGGCAACACCTCCAACGAGATGAACCATTACTGCGAAGTGGCCGTCTACGGCGTTCCGGGCAAGTAAATCCCGTCCTTCGGGGTTCAGCCCCGCACACGCCGCCGGAGCCTCTCCGGCGGCGTTTTTGTGCCTGCGCGCTCCACCCTTGCAGGCACTGAACGGTTGCAATCCGGGGCGCTTGTGGCTAACGCCTGCCATGCCCCTCACTCCTGACAGTCGAATCCTGGTCACCGGCGGCGCCGGCTTCATCGGCAGCGCCCTGGTCTGGGAACTCAACCGCCGCGGCTGCGAGAACATCGTCATCGCCGACCGCCTGAGCACGGATGAAAAATGGAAGAACCTCGTGCCGCTGCGCTTCCATGACTACATCGACGGCGCCGATCTGGAGCGGCGCGTGCTCGCGCAGCCGGAGACGCTGGGCCACTTCGACGCGATCCTGCACCTGGGCGCCTGCTCGGCGACGACCGAAAAGGACGCCGACTACCTGATGCGCAACAACTACGAGTTCACCAAGGTGCTCGCCGAATGGTCGCTGAGCCGGAACACGCGCTTTGTGTACGCCTCTTCGGCCGCCACCTACGGTGACGGGGCGCAGGGCATGGACGACCAGCTCGCCGATTTGCACCGCCTGCGGCCGCTGAACATGTACGGCTACTCCAAGCACCTGTTCGACCTGCACGCCCGGCGCACCGGCATGCTCGGCCGGATCGTCGGTCTCAAGTACTTCAACGTTTACGGCCCCAACGAGGACCACAAGGCCGACATGCGCAGCGTCGTGCACAAGGCCTACGGCCAGATCCTCGCGACCGGCCGGGTCCAGCTCTTCAAGTCGCACCGCCCCGATTACCGGGACGGCGAGCAGATGCGCGACTTCCTGTACGTCAAGGACGCCGTCAAAATGACCCTGCACCTGGCCGGCCAGACGGCGGCCAACGGCCTGTTCAATCTCGGTTCCGGCCAGGCGCACACCTGGGTGCAGCTCGCCCAGGCCATCTTCGCCGCCCTGGGCAAGGAACCCGTCATCGACTTCGTCGACATGCCGGAGCACCTCCAACCCAAGTACCAGTACTACACCTGCGCCGACATCGCCAAGCTGCGGGGCAGCGGTTACACCGAAGCGCTGTTCCCGCTGGCCGAAGCCGTGCGCGACTACGTGCAGGGCTACCTGATCGGCGACAAGCGGCTGGGCGACGAAGCCCAGCCGGCTTGACCGCGGCCGGTCGGCGCCCGCGACGCCGCTAGGGCTTCTCCGGAGGGCGGCCGCCCTCCTCGCGCGAACGGCGTTCGCGCAGCGCCTGAAACTCCTTCACCGCACTGTCCCGGTACAGCTTGCGCAGCTGCTGCAGGGCCTGGATCCGCGCCTCGCCGCGGGCCTGCTCGAGGGAGGCAATCGCCGCCTGGATGTCCGGCTGGGCGACGAGACGCTCGTGGAATTTTTTCGTCTCTTCGCGCCGGTCCGGACGGGAAAACAGCAGCATCTCCATGCCCAGACGCTGCACCATGGCCTGCGGGAACTCGGCCGAATCCGGCGGCGGCAGCTTGGGCAGCTGACGGGCGTCGAACTGGTCCTTCGGCTCCACCCGGGCCAGGATGGCCGCCGCCTCGGGATCGTTTTTGGCCAGGGACTGGCGGATGATGTCGCGCAGTTCCTCGTTGGCCTGCAGGGCGCGGTCTCGCGCCTCGATCACCTCGGGCCGGCTCCAGACCTGGTCGAGCGCCTCGCGCACGCGCTTTTTCTCCGCCTCCGGCAGCTTGTCGAAGGCGTCGTGCCGCATGGGCGGCCTGCCGAAGCCGGACAGCCCGCCGCGCCATTCGCCGCGGTCGGCGGAACGGGACGGGCCGCCGTTGTGCGGGGGCGGCGGACGATCGCCCCGCGCGCCGGGGCCGGGTGGCGGCGGCGGCTCGGCGGCGGCGGACAGGGCGGCGGCAACAAGGCTGGCCAGGACCGAAAGGCGTTTCATGGGGAGACTTTTCATGGGAAGCGGCGGGTTCGCAACCCCGGACGGCACATCCGCGGCAGGTGCAGGCATCCAACCCGCAGGGGCCCGCGCGGTTGCGCCGGCGTGCGGAATCCGCAGTTGACCGCCCCCCTCGCGACCGTTAGTCTGGGATTGCAGTTTGTCAGAGCGTTCGGTGCTCTGAGGCTCTTCCCCCCACCAGTTTGCGGAATGCGTCACGCCAGACCTCTGATCGTGCCAGATGCTATGAATGGACCAGCGAGTGAATCGCGGGGAGGCCTCTACATGACTCGAGAGCGTCATGCGCACCTCGGACCCACCGGGTCCATCGCTCTCAACTGCGGCACCCGATGGGGCAGCAGCGCACCGCACTGGCGGTCCGCTGCGCGGCCCGGCATCGCGGATGCGGCCTGTCGTCCATCCCAGCCGCCAGCCCTTGCATGCCCCAGGGCGTGGTGCCAGCAACCGAAACACACCCTAGAACGAACCACCCATGTCAGAGACCACCACTCAAGGAAACCGCCGCCGTCGTCGCGGCGGCCGCAGCCGCAGCCCGCAGGGCCAGAATCAGGGCCCGCGCCTTGGCAGCACGCCCCGCGCCGGCAAGCAGAAGCCCACCGGCTTCCAGAAGTTCCTCAGCCTGATCAGCTTCGGCCTGCTCGGCAAACCCAAAACCCTGCCGCGACCCGCCAGCACGCCGGCCAAAACCGGCCTGCGCACCGAGTCCAGCCGGCCGCCGCGTGAACCGAAACCGCGTCGCGATGCCGCGCCGGGGAATCCGTCCGAAGTCTCGACGGAACGCCTGTACGTCGGCAACCTCTCCTATGACGCCACCGAAAGCGACCTGTTCGAGCTGTTCAGCGGCGTCGGCAGCGTCCGCAATTCGGAAATCGTCGTCAACAACCGCACCCAGGCAGTACGTCTTCCGTTGGATGTTCGTCTACCCG
>CAYYJK010000402.1:1678-2924 GCA_964472185.1 uncultured Prosthecobacter sp. | reverse complement strand
CGCCGGTTCCGGCAAATCCGCGCTCGCACTTCGGCGGATCCCGTCCATACTGGCCGATGCCATTCCGTGCCCTGGGCCTCGATCCCAAGATTCTTCAAGCCATCGCCGAAGCCGGTTACACCGAGCCGACGCCGATCCAGACCGCCGCCATCCCGCCGATCATCGCCGGCCACGACCTGATTGGCATCGCCCAGACCGGCACGGGCAAAACCGCCGCCTTCACCCTGCCGATCCTGACCCAGCTGGCCGCCCAGCCGGAGGCCAAGGGCACGCGCGTGCTGATCCTGGCGCCGACCCGCGAACTGGTGGTGCAGATCGAGGAGAACGTCCTGGCCTACGCCCGGCACCTGCCGCTGCGCATCGCCAAGGTCTTCGGCGGCGTCGGCGAACGCCCGCAGATCCAGGCCCTGCGCGCCGGCTGCGACATCGTCATCGCCACCCCGGGCCGCCTGCTCGACCTCATGGGCCAGGGCCACGGCGACTTCCGCGGCCTCAAGCACCTGGTGCTCGACGAGGCGGACCGCATGCTCGACATGGGCTTCCTGCCCGGCATCCGGCGCATCGTCCAGAGCCTGCCGCGCAAGCGCCAGACCCTGCTGTTCTCGGCGACCCTGTCCAAGGAGATCGAGGCGCTGACCCACGAGTTCCAGCACCAGCCGAAGACCGTGCAGATCGGCCGCCGCTCCAATCCGGCGGAGACGGTGACCCAGCTGGTCTACGAGGTGCCGGTGCACCTGAAGCCGGCCCTGCTCCAGCACCTGCTCGAGGACCAGGCGCTGCAGATGGTGCTGGTCTTCACCCGCACCAAGCACGGCGCCGACCGCGTCGCGCGCAAGCTCGGCCAGCACGGCGTCACCTGCGCGACCCTGCACGCCAACCGCTCGCAGAACCAGCGGCTGAAGGCGCTGGCCGACTTCAAATCCGGCGCCGTGCGCGTGCTCGTCGCCACCGACATCGCCGCGCGCGGCATCGATGTCGACGGCATCTCGCACGTGGTGAACTACGACTTCCCGATGCACGCCGAGGACTACGTCCACCGCATCGGCCGCACCGGCCGCGCCCAGGCGATCGGCGACGCCCTCAGCTTCATCACGCCCGAGGATCAGGCGGCGCTGCGCAGCCTGGAAAAATTCATCGGCCGCGGCCTGGTGCGCAAGCGCGCCGAGGGCTTCAACTACCAGGCCGAAGCGGCGCCGCGCAGCGAGGAACCGCCGCGCTACCGCGACCCGCGCAGCCAGCCCCGGGG
>CAYYJK010000402.1:0-1578 GCA_964472185.1 uncultured Prosthecobacter sp. | reverse complement strand
CCGGGGTGGAAGACCGGCCGGCGCGGTGCGTACTTTGGGCTTCATGTCCAACGCCAGCAGCACCCGCCGGGTCGTCCTCGCCAGCTTCATCGGCACCACCATCGAGTGGTACGACTTTTTCCTGTACGGCACGGCGGCCGCGCTGGTCTTTGACCGGCTGTTCTTCCCGAACATCGACCCGTACGCGGCGAAGATGGCGGCCTTCGCCACCTTTGCCGTCGGCTTCTTCGCCCGGCCGCTCGGCGGCATCGTCTTCGGCCACTACGGCGACAAGCTGGGCCGCAAGTCGATGCTGGTGACCACGCTCATGCTCATGGGCGTGGCGACGATCCTGATCGGCCTGCTGCCGACCCACGCGCAGATCGGCGTCGCGGCGCCGGCGCTGCTGGTGACCCTGCGCTTCCTGCAGGGCTTCGGGGTCGGCGGCGAGTGGGGCGGCGCCGTGCTGATGGCGGTCGAGCACAGCCAGAACGGCCGGCGCGGCTACCATGCCAGCTGGGTGCAGGCGGGCGTGCCGGTGGGCCTGCTGCTGGCCAACGCGGTGTTCATGGCGGTGTCAACCCTGGACGAAGCGGCCTTTTTGAGCTGGGGCTGGCGCGTGCCCTTCCTGCTTGGCGTGCTGCTGCTCGGCGTCGGCATGTTCATCCGCCTGAAGATCGTCGAAAGCCCGGTCTTTGCCCGGGCGCAGGCCGAGGCGCCGCCGCCGAAGGTGCCGATCCTGGCCGTGCTGCGCGAGCATCCGCGCAACGTCCTGCTCGCCATGGGCGCGCGCTTCGCCGAGAACGCCTTCTTCTACATCTTCACCGTCCTGGTGCTGAGCTACGGCTCGCAGCAGCTGGGCATGAGCAAGGCCGCGATGCTCAACGCCGTCCTGCTCGGTTCGGCGGTCCAGCTCATCGCCATCCCCTGCTTCGGCGCGCTGTCCGACCGCCTGGGCCGGCGGCCGGTCTACCTGGGCGGCGCGCTGTTCCTGCTGCTTTTCGCCTTCCCGTTCTTCTGGCTGATGGAGACGCGCCAGCCCGCAGCGGTGCTGCTCGCCGTGGTGGTCGGCCTGATCGGCCATTCGGCGATGTATGGGCCGCAGGCGGCCTTCTTTTCCGAGCTGTTCGGCACGCGCGTGCGCTACAGCGGCGCGTCGCTCGGCTACCAGCTCGCCTCGCCCCTGGCCGGCGGCCTGGCACCGCTGATCGCCACCGCCCTGCTCGACTGGAGCGGCGGCCGCTCCTGGCCGGTGGCGGCCTACTTGGTCGTCATGGCGCTGATCACCCTGGTTTCGGTGTGGAAGGTCGAGGAGACCCACCGCAAGGGTCTGTGAGCCGGAAGCCCCGCCTTTGCGGCTTGACCGCCGGGGCGGTTCGCGTGTTCGATGCCGGCGCCCATGTCCCTCCTCGCCCATGAAGGCCTCAAGGCCCTCGCCGCCAGCACCGGCCTGTCGGTGTCGACGGTGTCGCGCGTGCTCAGCGGCAAGGCGGCGGCCTACCGGATCAGCGCCGAGACCGAGGCGCGCGTGCGCCAGGCGGCGGGACGGCAGGGCATCGTCGTCAACGAGGTGGCGCGCGGCCTGCGCCTGCGCACGAC
>CAYYJK010000401.1:0-2931 GCA_964472185.1 uncultured Prosthecobacter sp. | reverse complement strand
CCCCCCACCGACCCCATGAAGCTTCTCCCTCTCTGCCTCCTGGCGCTCGCCGCCGGCGCCGCCCAGCCCGCCGCCGCGGAAGCGGCCACCCTGCAGCCGCTGAAGTACAACCACCCCGGCTTGGTCGTCGATCTGGGCGTGGGCCTCTGGGCCTGGCCGCTGCCGATGGACTTCGACGGCGACGGCGACCTCGACCTCGTCGTGAGCTGCCCGGACCAGCCCTACAACGGCATCTACTTCTTCGAGAACGCCAGCGGCGACACCGCCAAGGTCAAGATGCCGGTGTTCAAGCCGGGCGTGCGTTTCAGCAAGTCGGTGCACAACGTCCAGGTCAGCGACGTCGACGGCAAACCCGTGGTGCTGACGCCGGGCAACCGCCATCCGGACTTTCTCAAAACCGGCATCGAGAAGGCCGAGAAGTTGGGGCCGCCCGCCAACGTCCACATGAACAAGGTGCGCGCCAACATGTGGCGCATGGCGGACTACGACGGCGACGGCAACCAGGATCTGATCGTCGGCGTCGGCGACTGGACGGAATACGGCTGGGACAACGCCTACGACGAGAACGGCCGCTGGATGAACGGCCCGCTGCGCGGCTACGTCTACCTGCTGCGCAACACCGGCAGCAATGACCGGCCGGTTTATGACAAGCCGAAGAAGGTGATGGCCACGGACCGCCCCGTGGAAACCTTCGGCTGGCCCTCGCCCAACTTCGCCGACTTCGACGGCGACGGCGACCTCGACCTGCTCTGCGGCGAGTTCCTCGACGGCTTCACCTACTTCCAGAACACCGGCTCGCGCACAAAGCCGAAGTACGCCCTGGGCGTGCGTCTCAAGGCCGACACCGGCCGCTACCTGACGATGGACCTGGAGATGATCACGCCGACGGCGATCGACTGGGACAAGGACGGCGATGTCGACCTGATCGTCGGCGACGAGGACGGCCGCGTCGCCTTCGTCGAAAACACTGGCAGGCACGACGACAAGAAGGCGCCGGTGTTTGCCGAACCCCGCTATTTCCAGCAGGAGGCGGATCGGCTGAAATTCGGCGCCCTGGTCACGCCGGTGGGCTTTGACTGGGATGGCGACGGCGACGAGGACCTGATCTGCGGCAACACCGCGGGTTACGTCGCCTTCTTCGAAAACCTCAGCGGCAAGGGCGTCGAACAGCCCAAGTGGGCGGCGCCGAAGCGTCTGCAAGCCGCCGGCAAACCGATCCGGCCGATGGCCGGCCCGAACGGCTCCATCCAGGGGCCCTGCGAGGCCAAGTGGGGCTACACCACGCAGACCGTGGCCGACTGGGACCACGACGGCCTGCCCGACCTCGTGCTCAACTCCATCCTCGGCAAGGTGGTGTGGTACCGCAACGTCGGCACGCGCAGCGCGCCGAAGCTGGCCGCCGCGCAGCCCATCGAGGTCGAGTGGAACGGCGAGCAGCCGCGGCTGGCCTACGGCTGGATGACGCCCCAGGGCAAGGCCCTGCTGACCCAGTGGCGCACCACGCCGGCGGCCATCGACTGGAACCGCGACGGCCTGGTCGATCTGGTCATGCTCGACCAGGAAGGTTACCTGGCCTTCTTCGAACGCGCCAAGGTGGACGGCCGGCTCGTCCTCAAGCACCCGCAGCGCGTGCTCTGCGCCGATGCGCAGGCGCCGGGCCTGCTCGGCAAGGCTCTGGCCCACCTCAAGGTGCGCAATCCGGTGACGATGACGCCGGGCGAGCCCCTGCGCCTGAATGCCGGCATCGCCGGCAAGAGCGGCCGCCGCAAGCTCTGCCTGACCGACTGGGACGGCGACGGCCAGCTCGACATCCTGCTCAACTCCGCCAACGCCAACTTCCTCCGCCAGACCCGCCGCGCCGACGGCCGCTGGCACTTCGCCGACCACGGCCTGCTTTCCGACGCCAACATCGAAGGCCATGACGTCAGTCCGACCGTGGTCGACTTCAACGCCGACGGCGTGCCCGACTTCGTCGGCGGCGCCGAAGACGGCCACCTGTACTACCTGCGCAATCCAAAGGCGAAGTGAGGTCTCCAGCGCCAGGCGCCGGCGGCAAAAGGCGTGACAAGCGTCCGAGGGTTTGTGGTATACCCGGCCCATGCCTGTGCGCCTGCTGCTTCTCCTTGCCCTGAGCACCGCCGCGTTTGCCGCGGACACGCGCCTCGTGCGCGAGACCGGGGCGCTGACGCCGGCGCAGGAGCGCGCGGCGCTGCGCGTCTCGGACGGCTTCGAGGTGCAGCTGTTCGCCAGCGAGCCGATGATCCAGAAGCCGGTCAACCTCGCCTTCGACCGGCGCGGGCGCCTGTGGGTGAGTTCGACCGCCGAGTATCCCTGCGCCGCGGCCAGGGAGCGCTGGTCCGACGCGCAGGGCACGCGCGTGAAGGGCAGCCGCGACGCCATCAAGATTCTTGAAGACACCGACGGTGACGGCCGTGCCGACAAGGTCACCGACTTTGCCGACGGCCTCAACATCCCGACCGGCGTGCTGCCCTGGCACAAGCCCGGGCACCAGGCCGGCTGCATCGCCTGGAGCATCCCCAACCTCTGGTACTTCGCCGACACCGACGGCGACGACAAGGCGGACGTCCGGGAAGTGCTGTTCGGGCCGCTCGGCTACGAAAAGGACACGCACGGCATGTGCAGCAGCCTGCGGCTCGGCCTCGACGGCTGGGTGTACGCGACGCACGGCTTCAACAACACCAGCAGCTTCCGCAATCCCGACGGCAGCACCGTGGAGCTGCACAGCGGCAACGTCTTCCGCTTCCGGCCCGACGGTTCGAAGGTCGAGGTCTGGACGCGCGGCCAGGTGAATCCCTTCGGCCTGGCCTGGGACCGCTACGGCAACCTGTACAGCGCCGACTGCCACAGCGCGCCGATTTACCAGCTGATCCGCGGCGCGCACTACCCGAGCTTTGGCAAGCCGCACGACGG
>CAYYJK010000400.1:0-2944 GCA_964472185.1 uncultured Prosthecobacter sp. | reverse complement strand
TCGTCGGCCGGGATGGTGAACCGGCGCAGCTCGTCGAAGCCGGTGACGTGGTCCATGTGCGGATGGGTGAACAGCGCCGCATCGAGGTGGCGGATGCCGGCGCGCAGGCACTGGCTGCGGAAGTCGGGGCCGGTGTCGACCACCCAGCTCATCTCTGGCGCCTGCAGCCAGACCGAGGAGCGCAGGCGCTGGTCGCGCGGGTCCGGGCTGCGGCAGGTCTCGCAGTCGCAGCCGATCATCGGGATGCCGACCGAGGTGCCGGTGCCGAGAAAGGTGAGCGTGAAGTCGGGCATGGCCGGCAATACATCGCGCAATCGCTGGCGGCGAAAGGCAAAGAATGCCGGGTCCGCATTTTTTGCCTTCCCGGCGCCGGTTTGCGGCTATCGGATAGGGCATGACCGAAGCCTATCTCCAGCGTTTCGGCGGCATGGGCCGGCTGTACGGCACCGCCGCCCTGGCCCGCCTGCACGCCGCGCATGTGGCGGTGGTCGGCGTCGGCGGCGTCGGCTCCTGGGTGGTCGAGGCGCTGGCGCGCAGCGGTGTCGGCGCGCTGACCCTGATCGACATGGACGACGTCTGCATCACCAACACCAACCGCCAGCTGCCCGCCCTGGCGCACAGCCTGGGTCAGCCGAAGGTGGACGTGCTGGCGCGCCGCGTCGCCGAGATCAATCCGGAGTGCCGGGTGCAGGCGGTGCCGGAGTTCCTGCTTGCCGGCAACGCCGAACGCCTCCTGGACGGCCGCCACGACGCGGTGGTCGATGCCGTCGACAGCACGCGCATCAAGGCGCTGATCATCGCCCGCGGTCTCGCCCTGGGCCGGCCGGTTCTCGTCTCCGGCAGCGCCGGCGGCCGGCGCGATCCGACCCAGGTGCGCGTGGCCGACCTCGGCCAGGTCGGCGCGGATCCGCTGCTGCAGCAGGTGCGGCGCTGCCTGCGCACGGACCACGGTTTTGCCAAAAGCCCGGACGGCCGGCCGATGCACTGGGGCGTGCCCTGCGTGTTTTCCGCCGAGCGGCCGGTGTATCCCCGCGGCGACGGCTCCTGCGGGCTGGAACGCGAGGCCGGGGGCGAGAGCGGACTGCGCCTGGACTGCGCCGCCGGCTTTGGTGCGGCCACCTTCGTCACCGGCAGCTTCGGCTTCGCCCTCGCGGCCGAGACGCTGCGCGCGCTGCTGCCGGCTCAGTGAAACAGCCGTTGGTGGTTGGCGGCGATCAGCGCCTCCAGCGCCGCCGGTTCCAGGCCGCGCAGCCGCGCCAGCAGGGCGTAGCTCACGCTCAGGTTGGCCGGATCGTTGATCGGTTCGCCGTCGGCGCTCAACGGGTGCGGATTGCCGGCCTCGGGCGGCCGCATGTCCGGCGCATCGGTCTCGGCCAGCAGCCGGTTGGCGGGCACGGCGCAGAACACCTCCAGCTGGGCCGCCTTGCGCGGATGGGCGAAGTAGGGGGACAGGGAGAAGTAGGCGCCGAGTGCAGCGAACTGCGGCACCATTTCGGCGGGGCCGGCATAGGAATGCAGCAGGAAGCCGCGGCGCGGCAGCGGGCAGGAGTGCAGCACCTCTCCAAGCCAGCCCCAGGCGCGCAGGCAGTGCAGGCAGGCCGGGCGGTCGAGTTCGACGGCGAGGGCGAGCTGGGCGCGCAGGCAGGCTTCCTGCGCCTCCAGGTCCGGGTTCTCAATCCAGCGGTCCAGGCCGATCTCGCCTACCGCCGCGCCGGGGAAGGCCAGCAGCTGCGCGCGCAAAGTCGCGAGCCAGTCGGGGCTGCGTTCGCGCACGAACCAGGGATGCAGGCCGAAGGCGGGCCGCACCCAGGCGTGTGCGCGGGCCAGCGCCGCCACCGCCGGCCAGTCGGCTTCACGGGTGCCGTTGACCACGGCCTCGGCCAGGCCTGCGGCGGGCAGCGCCGCCAGGCCCTGAGCCCGCCAGGACCGCAGACGCTTGTCCTGCAGGTGGTTGTGGGCGTCGTAGCGCATGCCGCATCATCGGGGTTCCGGGCGCGCCCGCAAGATTGACTCGCGGCCGCCTGTCCTCTTTGCTGGCGCCATGCCGCACCGATTCATCCTTTCGCTCCTGCTGCTGCCCGCCGCCCTCGCCGCCGGCACGCTGAATCCGGAGCGGCTGCGCGAGGTCGGGCGCGTGCTTGAAACCGCGGTGGCCAAGGGCCAGCCACCGGGCGCGGTGCTCTGGCTGGAGCACCGGGGTCAGTCGCAGACCTGGGTCCAGGGCGCGCGCGCCCTGCGGCCCGCGCGCGAGGCCATGACGCTCGACACGGTCTTTGACGCCGCTTCGCTGACCAAGGTGGTGGCCACCACGCCGGCGATCCTGCAGCTGGTCGAGCAGGGCCGGCTGGAGCTCGAAGCGCCGGTGCGCCGCTACCTGCCCGAGTTCGCCGGCGACGGCCGCGACCGCATCCGTCTGCGCCACCTGCTCACCCATACCTCCGGACTGAAACCCGGCCTGCCCAAGGAGCCGCCGGTCACGGACAGCGAGGACGCCGTCCGGCGCGCCCTGCACAGCCTGCCGGAGACGGCGCCGGACAGCCGCTTCCGCTACAGCGACCTCAACTTCATCCTGCTCGGCGAAATCGTCCGGCGCATCGGTGGCGAGCCGCTCGACGTTTTTGCCGCAAAGCATCTGTTTGCGCCGCTGCAGATGACCTCGACGCGCTTCCGGCCGCCGTCGGACTGGCAGGCGCGGGTGGCGCCGACGGAAGCGGACGAGGCCGGAACGCTGCTGCGCGGCGTGGTGCACGATCCGACGGCGCGGCGCATGGGCGGTGTCGCCGGTCATGCCGGCCTGTTCACCACCGCCGCCGACCTGGCGCGTTTTGCCCGCATGCTTCTCGGCGGCGGCCAGCTCGAGGGCGTGCGCGTGCTGCAGGAGTCCAGCGTCCGGCTCATGAGCCGGGTGCAGACGCCGGCCACGTTGCGCGAACGCCGCGGTCTC
>CAYYJK010000399.1:0-2948 GCA_964472185.1 uncultured Prosthecobacter sp. | reverse complement strand
GCTAGGCGCCCCCCCCGCCCAAGGGCGACAGAGGCAGGTTCGCTGTCAGCGCCGTTGAAAAACTGACCCCCCGGGCGAGCATGGCGACCTTTCGGTGGTCGCCTGGATGTTGAACCAGGAGGGAGCGGTGGAGATCATGTTGATGGCCTGTCAGGGCAAGGGTGCGCGGGAGATCGCGCGGGAGCTTGGACTGTCGCGCAATACGGTGAGTCGGTACCTGCGGGGGACGAAGCCCGCGTACACAGGCCGTCCGCAGGGCGTATGAGCACCTAGGTGCCGGAATGATCGTCGCCGACGTGGAAGGGTCGGAGTCTCAGCCCTCCCCTGCGGACGGCGTAACGTCTTGTTCCGCCTTGGCAGGGGGGCGGCGCTTGGCGCCGCGATGGCTCAGTTCGCGTTTCCTCGCGGTCGGCTGTCCCGGCGACGATGACTTGTCGCCGGCGCTCGCGTCCGCTCCACGCGCTTCACGTCCCCCGCTCCTCGGGGTAGGCCCTTCCGGACAGGTTTCCTCGGCGAGGCGCCTGAGCCCCTCGTGTTCGATGTTTCGTGCCGCGTTCGCATCCCGGTCGTGCTCCGCTCCGCAGCCGGCGCAGGTCCAGTGCCGGTCCCGCAGCGTCAAGCCAGCGTTGATATCCCCACAGGCGCTGCAGGTCTTGCTGCTCGGGTAGAACCGATCGACCACGCTGACAGTGCGGCCCTGCCAAACAGCCTTGTAGGTCAGCTGCCGGCGGATCTCGCCCAAGCCCGCGTCCGCCACGCTGCGGCGGAAGCTCCGGTTCAGCGCCTGACCCATGCCCTTCACCGCCAGGTCCTCCAGGCAAATGACCTCGGCCAAGGCCACCGCCCGGGCGGTCAGCTGGTGCTGGTGGTCACGCCGGGCATCGGCCACCTGCGCGTGCAGCCGGCCGATCTGCGCCTTCCGGCGCTGCATCCGGTTCGAGGTCGGGATCTTTGTGCCTTTGGGGATCGGCCGCTTGGGGTCCAGACCCATCGCCCGGAGCTGGGCATCCCGGCCACGGGCGTAGGAGCGCTGGTAGCGCCGTAGGCGCCCTTGCTTAGTCGCCAACGACCTCGCCGCAGAAACCCGCGTGCCGTCGCTCAGCACGGCCGTATCCCTCAGGCCAAGGTCGATCCCGACCGCGGTTCGCGGGGCGGGCGTCGCCACCGGCACCGGCACGCCGTCTGCGCTGAAGCTGGCGAACCAGCGCCCACCGGCATCGAGGGAGACCGTCACCGACCGCAGCCGCCCCGACATCGCCTCGGTCACCCGGAAGTGGACCTTGCCCAGGCCGTCGAGTTGAACCCGGCCGGTCTTGCCGGTGATCGTCACCAGGTTCACCCGCCGCTGGTCGAGGGTGAACCGGGCCGAATTGACCGTGCCGAAGCGCTTGCGGGTGGGCCGGCGGTTCTGGCCCGACAAGAAGCGGGACCACGCCGCCTCGAGGTCACGCAGGGTCTGGTTGAAGGGCTCCCGAGGCAGTTCGCTGAGCCAAGCGGTTTCGTCGGTGTTGCGGCGCAGCGTGAAGGCGACTGATAGCGCCTTGAGTCCCGGGCGCTTCTCGCCCCGGGCATCGGCCGCCACCTGTTCGGCGAGGGCCCAGTTCCACACGCTGCGCCGGGCGCCAAAGATCCGCCGCAGCAACGCTGCCTGGGCCGGCGTCGGGCGCAGGCGCACCCGATAGGAGCGGGCGAGGGTCGATGTTGCAGAAGCGCTCATGCGATCACGGCATTGCGACTTGGGGACATGACCGCAATGAAAACTCGCACTGATCTCATGGGCTGAGACCTCACTTGCATTGTGGGCAACCCAACCGCTTCGGTGTCGGTGCCTGCCGGGGATGGTTGGAACGACAAGGATTCCCCCAGCCCTAGGCCTTAGCGCGGCCCTTAGGGCAATTGAGCTTTCATGGCTTGCTCTGAGCCAAAGACGCTCGAATCATGCGACGTCATACTTAGTCGCGCTGAGTCGCCCAATCAGCGCGCCCCGCCCTCGCTGCCCCAGGGCGGCGGGGGCAGGTCCACCGGCCGGCTGAGGTCGAATTCGACCTGGAACAGCCGGCCGCCGGGCCGCGAGAGCTCGTAAAGGAAGCGCTCGCCGGGCTCGATTTCCACGGCCCAGGTGTTGCTCACCGAGGCCTTCATGCCCTCGCGGCCGAACATCGCCACCGATTCGGCGTCCACCGGAAAGGCCTGCCGGGTGGGCGTGCCCGGGTCGAGTGTGTCGCCGCCGTACATCGTCACGGCGTCAGGGCTGCCGTCGGCGTGGCGGTGGTCGTGCTTCAGGCGCAAGCCACCTGCGGTGCGCGTGAGCACCCAGGTACGAGAATGGTCGTTGCCCACGTGAAAGGGGATATGCAACTCGCCCGGCGTGCATTCGCGCACATGCATCACCAGGGCCTTGCCGGCGAAGGCGTTGTTGTCGGGCTGCGCGGGTTCGTCCACCAGCACCCGGCCGGCGAAGGCCTGGCCGCAGTGCTCGGCGATGCGGGCCAGGAAAGCGTCGGCGGGCGCGATGGCCGCCGGCGCGGTTTCGCCGCCGCCGGCACAGGCGGAGAGCCAGAGCGAGGAAAGGAGCAGCGGGAGGGCGAGCTTCGGGGTCTTCATGCCCCGAAGCTAACTCGGGCCGCGCGGATGCGGCAAGCCGTCAGCCGGCGGGCTTGGGGTCGGCGGGCTTGGCGGCCGGCTCGGCCTTGGGCTTGGCGTCGGTGCTGCCGCCGTCGGCGAGGTTGCGCTTCTTGTCGCCGTCTTTCTTGAAGTCGGTTTCGTACCAGCCGCCGCCGGCCAGGCGGAAGCTGGGCGCGGTCACCTGGCGCCGCACCTGGGGCGCGCCGCAGGCCGGGCAGTCGGTGGGGTCGGCGTCGGAAAGCTTCTGCAGCCGGTCGAAGGCGTGTCCGCAGGCGCTGCATTCGAAGGCGTAGATGGGCATGGCAAGGGGTCCGGCTGGGGGT
>CAYYJK010000398.1:0-2948 GCA_964472185.1 uncultured Prosthecobacter sp. | reverse complement strand
TCCTCGGCGCCGAGGATCTTGTCCTCCATGCGCTTGAGCTCGTCGGTGATGTAGCGTTCGCCGTTGACCGTGGTCTGCTTGCGGTGGTAGTCCGCGGGTACGGCGTCGAGGTTGGCCTTGGTGATCTCGATGAAGTAGCCGAAGACGGCGTTGTACTTGATCTTCAGGCTCTTGATGCCGGTGCGTTCGATCTCGCGGTTCTGCAGGTCGGCGATCCACTGGCGGCCGAGGGTGGAGGCGCTGCGCAGCTCGTCGAGCTCGGCGTGGAATCCCGGCCGGAACAGGCCGCCCTCCTTGATCTGCATCGGCGGCTCCTCGACCAGCGCGGCCTGGATTTCGGCGGCGAGCGCCGACAGGTCGTGCAGACGGGCGAGGATCTCGCCGGCGAGGGCGCCCTCGATGCCGCATTCCAGGGCGGTGCGCAGGCCCGGCACGACCTCCAGAGAGGTGGCGAGCATGAGCAGGTCGCGCGCGTTGCCGCTGCCCTGGCTGAGGCGGCTGCTGGTGCGCTCGATGTCGCGCACCTCCTTGAGCAGGCTGCGCAGCTGGCCGAGCAGGACGGGCTCGGCCAGCAGTGCGGCGATCAGGTCCTGACGGCGGCCGAGCTGGCCGAGGTCGCGCAGCGGGTGCAGCACCCAGTGGCGCAGACGGCGCGCGCCCATCGGCGTGCAGGTGCGGTCGAGCGCGCTGATCAGGGTGTGCTGGGCGCCGCCGCGGGCGCTGACCAGCTCCAGGTGGCTCTGGCTGGCGGCGTCGATGAGCACGGCGTCGCCGGTCGCCGAGACGCGCAGTTTGCGGATGTGGTCGACGCTGCGGCGCAGCTGGAACTGCAGGTACTGCAGGACGGCGCCGGCGGCGGCGACGGCGGCGCCCAGGCCCTGGCAGCCGAAGCCGTCGAGCGACTGGACCTGGAAATGCTGGGTCAGGCAGTGCTCGGCTTGGTCGAGCAGGAACAGGTAGCTTTCGACGCGCAGGGCGCAGGCCGGCCGGCCGAGCGCCTCCAGCAGGTCGTCCTGGTCGTCGCTGACCAGCAGCTCGCTGGCCTGCAGGCGCTCCAGTTCGTCGGCCAGCTCCGCGGCGGCGCGGAACTCGGCGACCTCGAACTCGCCGGTGGTGTGGTCGACGTAGGCGAGGCCGAACTTCTTGCCGTCGCGGAACACGGCGGCGAGGTAGTTGGATCGGCCGGCCTCGAGCAGGTTGAGGTCGCTGACGGTGCCGGCGCTGAGGATCTGCGAGATGGCGCGCTCGACGATCTTGCCGGGCTGCGGGTCGGTGGTCTGCTCGGCGATGGCGACGCGCTTGCCGGCCTTGATCAGGCGGGCGATGTAGCCCTGCGAGGCGTGGTGCGGCACGCCGCACATGGGGATGCCGTTGCGCTTGGTGAGGGCGACGTTGAGGATCGGCGAGGCGGTCTTGGCGTCCTCGAAAAACAGCTCGTAGAAGTCGCCCAGGCGGAAGAACAGCAGCACGTCCTCGGGCAGCTCCCGCCGAATGGCGAGGTACTGCTTCATCATCGGCGTGGTGCTGGCGTCGGACATGGGCACGGATGGTCCCGAGACCCGGGCCGCAGGTCAAGCGGGGATGTCAAAAGCCCGGCACGGGCCCGGCCTTCAGGGCTCGATGGCGGCGTGCTCGCTGCTGACCACGCAGCCGCGGTCGTCGAACAGGTTGAGGTAGTAGAACTTGGCGTCTTCGGGCAGGTCGGCGCTGGCGCGGCCCTCGGCCAGGTCCGCGGGCAGGGCCTTCCATTCGCGCTTGGGCCAGGGGCTGGCGGCATCGGCGGTGACGTTGAGTTCGGCGCGCAGAATCGGCCGCGGACTCTGGAAGGTCACCGTCACGGTGCGCGCGTGGCGCTGCTGGCCGGTGATGGCGGCCAGCGGCTCGCCGTCCTTGAGCAGGTGGTTGGCGAACACCGCGATCTCCGGCGGCGCCTCGCCGGCGGCGCCGTGGCCGTGCGGCATGCGCAGGCGCGCCGCCAGGGTGCGATGGCCCGCCGGGATGAGGCGGTAGCTCTTCTGCCAGGCCGGCAGCCAGTAGGCGAAGTCGTTGCTGCCGTTGACCCAGAGCATCGGCACCTTGACCCTCGGCAGGTAGTGCGAGGGATCCCACCACTGCATCCAGCGCTCGCCCTGGTCGTCGCCGGTGGCGCGCACGCGCTCGGCAAAGGTGGTTTCCAGGTAGTGACCGCAGCCGTACACCGGCGCGGCGAAGCGGAAACGGTCGTCGACGCCGGCGATGATGCAGGTCAGGTAGCCGCCCCAGGAAATGCCGGTCAGGCCGGTGCGGCCCGCGTCCACCTCCGGCTGCGCGCGCAGCAGCGAGTGGGCGAGGATGGCGTCGGCGACGGCATGGTAGGTCCACTGGTCTTCGGGCGGGTTCTGCATCTGGTCAAAGCCGCCCCAGCCCGGCGGGCCGCCGTGCGGGTGGCGCGGCCGCGGCTTGGCGTTGGCGGGCTCCGGCAGGGCGCCGCAGGTGTCCATGGCGATGGCGGCGTAGCCGCGGTCGACCCAGAGCTTCACCCAGCTCTGGAAGGCGGTGCCGCCGCCGCCGTGCACGAGCACCATGCCCGGCACCTTGTGCGCTGGCGTGGCGCCCTTGGGCAGGCCGAGCCAGGCGAAGACGCGGGTCGGCTTGCCCTGGTAGGGCAGGCCGTCGAAGAACAGCGCGCGGATCTCCGGGTAGGCGGGGCGGATGGTTTCCGAGGGATGCGTGGCCGGCGCCTGGGACAGCCGCGCCAGGTCCCAGGCGGGTTGGGCGGCGGCGAGAACCGGCAGGAGCAGCAGGAAAAGCAGGGTCTTCATGGCGCGGCGGGGTGGGAAAACTTGATCGCAGAGGCAGGCTCTGGCAGACTGAATCATGAAGCAAGCGCATCGCGAAGCCCTTTTTGATCTGCTCACCCTGGCGATTTACGCCGACTCGCACATCTCGCTGACCGAGGAATCGCTGCT
>CAYYJK010000397.1:2037-2953 GCA_964472185.1 uncultured Prosthecobacter sp. | reverse complement strand
TGGCGATTCAGGATGGGCGCGGCGAAAGCGGGCTCGATTTCTCGGTGCCCTATCAGGCGGGTGAACTTTTCCACTTCGCGGTCGCCTACGAATCGCGCGGTGCCGCCGGCGGCACCCTGCGCTGCTATCGCAACGGTGTCGCCCTGGGCACCTTCGACACCGCCAATCAGCTCACCGCCATCGACGACATCAACAACTGGCTGGGCCGCTCGCAGTGGGCGCAGGATGCCAACCTCAACGGCGCTTACAGCGAGTTTCGCGTCTGGGATGGCGCCTACAGCGATGCCCAGGCGGCCGCCAGCGCCGCCGCGGGACCGGATGCGCTGGCCGCGCCGGTGAATCCGGCCCTGGCCGCCCAACCCTACCTGACCCTGTTCAAGTCCGATGGCCAGCAGATGGCCTTGGCGGCGCCGGGAACCGGGCCGCTGCAGTTCACCCTGGGTGCCGGCGATGCCGCCTCCTACCGCCTGCGCGTGCACAGCAACCAGCGCGCCACCACCGCCCTGTATCAGCTGGCCCTGACGGTCGAGGACGTGACGCCGCCGCTCATCACCTCCAACTCGCTGCCCGCAGAAGAGTCGGTGGTGACCTTCCCGCCGCCGGTGTTCACCCTCGGCTTCAGCGAGGACATGCGCGCCAGCAGCGTCCGCGATCCGGCCAACTACGAACTGCGCAGCGCCGGCCCCAACGGCCTGTTCGACGATGGCGACGACGTGCTGTACACGCTGGCACCCGCCAGCTACACGAGCGGCCTGTCCAACACGATTCGCATTGTCGACGGCCCGCTGCAGGCCGGTTCGTACCGCTTCACGGCCGGCACCGGCCTGCAGGACCTGTTCGAGCGCCCGCTCGATGCGGCCCACGTGCGCCGTTTCACCGTCGAAGGCGTGCCGGGTTACGTCACCGAAGACCGCGA
>CAYYJK010000397.1:1046-2027 GCA_964472185.1 uncultured Prosthecobacter sp. | reverse complement strand
GCGCCGGGCGCCTTCGACGGCTCGTACGCGATCCAGCCGGGCTTCGCCACCGGCGGCAGCGCGCCGATCAGCCTGCTGCTGCTCGATCTCAATGGCGACGGCAAACAGGACTGGGTGGTCAGCAACCGCGACTCCGACAACATCGTCACCCGTCTCGGCGCTGGCGACGGCACCTTTGGCGCGGCGGTCACCTACCCTGCCGGCGATGCGCCGCATTACATGGCCCTGATCGACTTCGACAAGGACGGTCGCCAGGACGTGGTGGTGCCCAACCTGAATTCCGACAACGTCAGCGTCTTCCGCAATGCGGGCGACGGCACGCTCGTCCTGCAGGCCACCCTGGCGGCGGGCGACGGTCCGCTGAGCGCGGCCGCGGGCGATTTCAACGGTGACGGCAACCCGGACTTCGCGGTCACCAACCACAACACCGGCGCCAACGGCCGGTGCCTGAGCGTCTTCCTGGGCGATGGCCTCGGCGCCTTCAGCCAGCGCTTTGTCGGCGAAGCACTGACGCCGGGCTGGCGGCCCTATCACCTGGCGGTGGCGGATTTCGACGGCAACGGCCGCTCCGACATCGCTGCGGTCAACTACGACGGCAACGAGGTGCTCGTCTTCCCGGCCACGGGGGCCGGCAGCTTTGGCGATCCGTTGCGCCTGGCCACCGATCGCGGCAACCCGACCGGTATCACGGCCGCCGATTTCAACGGCGACTTCCATGCCGATCTGATGGTCTGCTACGATTACTACGACCGAGTCAACCTGCTCGCCGGCAACGGTGACGGCAGTTTCCAGCCGCCTCAGAGCTGGTTCCTGGACGGCTACCGCACTCAGTACCACCTGCGCGTCGGCGATCTCAACGGCGACGGCTATCCGGATCTGCTGGCCCCGCGCTGGGGCGCCCTGGTCGTCCGTCAGAACAAGGCGGCTCCCGTGCTCAACTTCAACGGCCCGGTGCTTTGGACGGAACTCAGTCAGGTGCTT
>CAYYJK010000397.1:0-1036 GCA_964472185.1 uncultured Prosthecobacter sp. | reverse complement strand
TTTCTGCCATTTGCTCCGCCGACTACGAGTTTCTCGGTGTGCCGGACGGCAGCCGCGACCTCATCGCCCTCTCGCAGGACCAGGCGCAGGTGCGGGTTTACAAGGGCCAGGGTGGCTTCCAGCTCGCCGCCGACAGCCTCGTCGCCGGGCTGCGCCACGGCTACGGCCGCGGCCAGCTCGACACCTCGGGCGACCAGGACCACTACCAGTTCTCCGCCCGCGGCGGCGAACGGCTGATTGTCGCGGCGGAAAGCCCCGGCGCCCCGGCCAGCAGCGGCTTTGACTTCAACCTTTACGACCACCGCGGCACGCACCTGCTCAGCTCCTCCAGCGTCGCCTACAACGGCTACGTTTACACCCTGCCCTACTTGCTGCCGCATGACGGCCGCTACTACCTGCGCGTCGCCCCGTACCACTACAGCACCGCCGAGTACCGCTTCCGCGTCAGCACGGTCGATGCCCAGACGCAGATTGAGTCGGAGGACAACAACAGCACCGGCGCCGCCTCGCGTTCGGCGAAGCTGTTCGGCCACCTGGCCGGCAACGACAGCGCCGGCGACTACTGGCGCCTCGGCAACCTGGCGGGAGGCACGCAGATCAACGTCACCCTGAACCGCCCCCAGAACAGCAGCTTCACCTCCGGCCTGCTGCGCCTGCTCGATGCCGGCGGCAATGTCGTGGCGGTGTCGGAGCCCGGCGGCCTGCACGTGGCCCACACCGTCACCGGCGGCGCGGAAGGCCAGTATTACCTGCGCCTCACCGAGGATGCCGGCAACCGCAACCTGCACTGCATCTACCAGCTCAATCTGTCCCTGACCGATGCCCTGCCACCGCAGATCACCGGCACCAGCCTGCCGAACGAGGGCGGCTCGACGCTCGCCTTCCTCAACAGCTTCACGCTCGCCTTCAACGAGGACATGCTGGCAGCCACCGTCACCGCCGCGGCAAATTACCAGCTGCGCGAAGCCGGACCGGACCTGGTGCTCGGCACAAGCGACGATGTCAGCTACACGGTCTCGCCCGCCGCCTACAGTGC
>CAYYJK010000396.1:0-2959 GCA_964472185.1 uncultured Prosthecobacter sp. | reverse complement strand
TCGGCGATGCCGGACTTGTCGAGGCCGCCGAGGCCGAGTTCGACCATCCTGCGGTACTGCGCCACGGTGGCGTTGTTGAGCGGCAGGTTCAGCCCGGCGCCCTCGGCCATGCCGGCGGCGATGCCGCTGTCCTTGGCGGCGTGTTCGGCGGAGAACCAGCAGTCGTGCTCGCGCGCCACCATGTCGGCGCCGTCGGTTTCCAGCACGCGGCTGTTGGCGCCGGTCTGGCTGAACACCTCGCGGATCAGGTCGAGGTCGTGACCGAGCGCGGCGGCAAGGCCAAGGCCCTCGGCGAGGCCGGCGGTGTTGATGTTCATCACCATGTTGACCAGGGCCTTGACCTCCGCGGCGCGGCCCGGGCCGCCGATGTAGCGGCGGTTGACGCTCATCTGCTCGAGGATCGGCAGCACCTGGCGGTAGACCGCTTCGTCCCCGGCGAGCATGAGGTAGAGCTTGCCCTCGCGGGCGTGGCTGATGCTCGAAGCCATGCTGGCCTCAAGGCTGTGCGCGCCGGCGGCCTGCGCCGCCGCATGCACTTCGCGGTGGATGGCGGGCGAGACCGTGGCGCAGTTGATGAAAACCTTGCCGGCGGCGCCCTGCAGCAGGCTGTCGCCCTTGCCCAGGAAGATGGCGCGCATGGCCGCGTCGTCGGTGACGACCGTGAAGATGATGTCGGCGGCGGCGGTCACCTCGGCGAGGGTCGCCGGGACGGCGCAGCCGAGTTCGGCGGCGAGCTGCTCCGCCAGCGGGCGGTGGCTGTCATGGACGGCGCTGACGGTGTAACCGCAATCCTTGAGACGCCGGGCCATGTTGGCTCCCATGCGTCCGACTCCGACAAAGGCGATGGTCTGGCTCATGATGTTTGGGTGGGTGGGGGACAGTGTGAAGAAGGGCGGCCGGGCGCGCAAGTGCGGTCCGGATCACGGCTGGAGTTCGCCGAGGCGCAGGCTCTTTTCCAGGCGGGTGGCGCCGGTTTCGTCGAGGATGCGCAGGCGCAGCACCGGATCGGCGGCCTGCCAGTCGATGTCCAGCGTGCCGACATTGGGCAGGTGGAAGGTCTGCGGCAGCACGCGGTGGGCGTTCTCGGTCGGTGTGCCGCGCTTGTGCACCTGGGTCATCGAACTGGCGGTGAAGTCGTAGAGCGGGTAGGGGACGTCGCGGGTCAGCGCCGACATCTCGCACCAGTGGCGGTCGCCGCTCAGGACCAGCACGCCTTTGGCTCCGGTGCGGCGGATCATCTCGACCAGGCGCTTCTGCTCGTGGGGGAAATTGGCCCAGCTCTCGCTGCCGCTGGCTGCCGCGGCGAACTGGATGCTCGACACGATGAGCCGCAGTTCGGCGGGTTCGCGCAGCTGCGCCTCCAGCCAGCGCCACTGGCTTTCGCCGAGCAGGGTGGTGCTGGTGTCGTCGGTGGGCACAGCGCTGCCGCCCGGCGTGGCCCGGTCCTTGGGAACCCGCTTGAGCGGGCTGCGGAAGTAGCGGGTGTCGAGCAGGATCACCTGCGTGCGCTGTCCGGCGGGACCGAAGCTGCGTGCCTGGTAGACGCCTTCCTGCCGGCGCAGCGGCGCGTCCGCAGGCAGTTCCAGCCAGTCGAGGAACTCGCGCTGGGATTCCCGGCGCATCGGGTAGTCGGCGCCGCCGTCGTTGAGGCCGTAGTCGTGGTCGTCCCAGGTGGCCAGGATGGGGGCGCGGGCCTTCACGCCCTGGTGGAAGCGGCTGCTGCGCAGGGCCTGGTACTTGGCGCGCATCTTGGCCATGTCCGTGGTGTCGGCGTAGATGTTGTCGCCCATGTAGAGGAACAGGTCCATGGGCAGGGTCAGCGTGCGGTCGAGCATCGGATGTTCGGTCTTGTCCAGGCAGGAACCGAAGACGACGTGCCGCAACGGCGGCGTGTCAGCGCGTGCGGGCGGCGCGGCGAGGATGAGCAGGGCAAGGGCGAGCGGAGCTTTCATGAAGGGCGACGGGAGGCTCCAGCCAGTACGGCGCTTCGCCGCTCCGATCACGCGAATTTTTGTCCCGGATGACACATGTCCGGGGGCGGGGGCGTTGATGGGCGAATGCGCTTCCTGCTCCTCTGCTGCCTGGTTCTTGCCTCCTCCGCCGGCCTGTCGGCGGCGCCGCCCAACGTGGTGCTGATCTTCATGGACGACATGGGCTATGCCGACGTCGGCAGCTTTGGCGCGCGCGACTACGCGACTCCGAACATCGACCGCCTGGCCAGGGAAGGGCGGCGGTTCACCAATTTCCACGTCGCCCAGGCCGTCTGCTCCGCTTCGCGAGCGGCGCTGCTCACCGGCTGCTATCCGAACCGCATCGGCATCCACGGTGCCCTCGGGCCCCAGGCTGCGCATGGCCTGCATTCGCAGGAGACCACGCTGGCGGAACTGGTCAAGGCCCGCGGCTACGCCACCGCCGCGGTCGGCAAGTGGCACCTGGGCCATCAGCCGCCCTTCCTGCCGACGCGGCACGGGTTCGACGAGTTTTACGGCCTGCCCTACTCCAACGACATGTGGCCCTTCCATCCCGAGGCCAAGCCGGGGGCGTATCCGAAGCTGCCGCTGTTCGAGAACGAGCGGATCATTGATGACGACGTCACGCCGCAGGACCAGGCCCGGCTCACCGGCGACTACACCCGGCGCGCCGTGAGTTTCATCGAGCGCAGCAAGGAGCGCCCGTTCTTCCTGTACTTGGCGCACAGCATGGTGCATGTGCCGCTGTTCGCGGGCAAGGCCTTCCAGGGCAAATCCGGCCGGGGGCTGTTTGCGGACGTGATGCTGGAGGTGGACTGGTCCGTCGGCCAGGTGCTGGAGGCTCTGGACCGGCACGGTCTGCGCGACAACACCTGGGTGATCTTCACTTCGGACAACGGCCCCTGGCTCAGCTACGGTGACCATGCCGGTTCCGCCGGCCCGTTCCGCGAGGGCAAGGGCACCTCCTGGGAGGGCGGCACGCGCGTGCC
>CAYYJK010000395.1:0-2961 GCA_964472185.1 uncultured Prosthecobacter sp. | reverse complement strand
GATGCCGGCCGCCGCAGGTCAGGTAAACGTGGCCCTCGTTCAGGATGGGGCTGCCACTGTAGCGCAGGGTCTCCCAGTAGTGCGACCAGGCGGGCTTGGGCGGCCCCTGCTTCTGGAACTGATAGGCGCGCAGGCCGACATTCTTGACGCCGCTGTAGGTCACCAGCCAGTCGCCCTGCGCCACCGGTGTCGACTGGCCGCCGCCTTCGAGGTTCCAAAGCGGCTTGCCGTCCTCCGGCGCCAGGCCGTGCAGGGCGCTGTTGCCGACGATCACCAGCACCGGCGATCCGCCGGCCGGTTCCCAGAGCACCGGACTGCCGGTGTTGCCGCGCGCCTCCGGCTGCTCCCACAGCAGCTTGCCGTCGGCCGTCGAGAAGGCCTGGGCGCGTCCCGCCGCCATGAAGACCCGGTCGCCGACCACCAGCGGCGAAGCCGCCGGCCCCTGGGCGGGCAGCGGCGCCTTCCAGAGCAGCCGGCCGTCCCGCTGCGCCAGGCAGTAGAGGTGGGTGCTGCAGGCCGCGTAGACCCGCTCGTCGACCACCGCCGCCGTGCTGCTGGAGCTGCGGCCGGTCGGCTTGCCCTCGGCCTCGAACTTCCACAGCTCCCGGCCCGTGGTCAGATCGAGGCAGACCACGACGTCCTTCGCCACCTTGACGGTGTTCGGCACCGCGGCGAGCAGCTTGTCCTGCAGGGCGGCCGACAGCTGTTCGTCGCGCATCCACTGGCGGAAGGCCTCGGCGCTGGCAAAGGGCCGGTTTTGGCGCTTGGCCACCTTGTCGAGCTCGGCCAGCGGAAAAGCGGTTTTCCCGGCCTTGAACCGCGACGCCACCCAGCCGCCCAGGCTGATCTCCTCCTTGGCGGTCAGGTTGGCCTTGCGCCATTCGGCGATCCAGGCGTCGAGCCGGGCCCCGCGCATCGCCGGCAGGCTCAGCCGGGCGGCCTCAAGCTTGGCCGCCAGCTCGGGGGAGGTGCCTCGGTAATTGAGCTGCTGCATGACCTCGGTGTCGATCTCGCGCTGCTCGGAAGGCACGCGCTCGTGCCAGACCACGGACAAAAAGACCTGCTCGCCGGCCACCACCGGGCTGCCGTGACCGCCGTAATGGTCGCTGGGAATGCTGGCGCTCTCCCAGACCTTGCGCAGCCCGGCCTCCGGAAACGCCTCGGCGATCGGGGTGGTGTCCGTGGACACGCCGTCGCGGTTCGGCCCCCGCCACTGCGGCCAGTCGGCCAGGGCGGCGGTGCAGGCGATCAGGGGGAGAAAAGTCGGAAACCGCTTCATGGCGGGCTGGAACGCCGCGCCCGCCGGCGGACTTTCACCTCAGGGCGCCCCGGCCGTGAAAAACCCCCTTGCATTTTGGAGTCTGCCGCCCATTGTCCGCACCCCTTGCGAGCCGCTCAGTTCATCACCGTCGGTCTCCAGGTCCGCCTTTCCCCCGGAAAGCCCGGACGCTCGCTCTGGAGGTAACCCGGTCATACCCACACCCACCATGCCAGTCCGCCTAGCCCGATTCGAAATGCCGAATCGCCTCGTCCGCAACGAGGCCACCGCCACCGACACCTACGCCCAGTTCTCCGCCGAGCCCTTCGACAAGGGCTACGGCCACACCATCGGGAACTCCCTGCGCCGCGTGCTGCTTTCCTCGCTGGAAGGCGCGGCCATCACCTCGGTCAAGATCCGCGGCGCGGAGCATGAATTCAGCACCCTGCCCGGCGTGCTCGAAGACGTCGTCCAGATCGTCCTTAACCTCAAGAAGGTCCGCTTCAAGCACCACAGCGAGAGCAAGGAACCGCGCCTGCTCTCCATCAACGTCGACAAGGAAGGCGCCGTCACCGCCGGCGACATCAAGGAAGACAACCACTACGAGGTGATCAACAAGGACCAGATCATCTGCACCCTGGACCGCAAGGCCAAGTTCGAGTGCGAGTTCGAGGTCCGCGTCGGCCGCGGCTTCTCCACCTGGGAGGAAAACAAGCGCCCCGACACCCCGATCGGCGTCATCCCGATCGACTCGATCTACAGCCCGGTCACCCGCGTGAAGTACGCGGTCGAAAACACCCGCGTCGGCCAGAACACCGACTACGACAAGCTGGTGCTCGACATCTGGACCGACGGCCGCATCGCCCCCAGCGACGCCCTCCTGCAGTCCGCCGCCATCCTGCGCCACCACCTCGACGTGTTCGTCAACTACGACGACAAGGCGATCGAGTTCGAGGCCGCTCCGGAGGCCCAGACCGAGGAGAACAGCGAGCTGCGCAAGCTGCTCAACATGAGCGTCAACGAGATCGAGCTGTCGGTCCGCGCCGCCAACTGCCTCAACAACGCCAACATCACCTCCGTCGGCCAGCTGGCCATGAAGACCGAGGCCGAGATGCTGCGCTACCGCAACTTCGGCAAGAAGTCGCTCACCGAGATCAAGGAAAAGCTGGCCGAACTCGGCCTGTCCCTCGGCATGAAGTTCGACGCCTCGCTGCTTGAACCCAGCGCCGGCGGCAGCTCCCTGCTCGCCCGCAGCAGCATGATCAGCGACGACGAGGACGAAGCCGACGCCATGGACTTCTCCAAGCTGGTGGACAGCCACCTGCCGGACGCCGACGACGAAGAATAATCCCCGACTGATTCAACAGAGACAACGACGACATGAAACACGGAAGAAAAGTCCCCAAACTCCAGCGTGACGCCTCCCACCGGAAGGCCCTCCTGGCCAATCTGGTTTGCGCCCTCGTGGAGCACCGCCGCATCCGCACCACCCTGGCCAAGGCCAAGGCGGTCCGTCCGCTGGCGGAAAAGATGGTCACCCTCGGCAAGCGCGGCGATCTGCACGCCCGCCGCACCGCGGTTGCCGAACTGCGCCACAAGGACGTGGTGAAGAAGCTGTTCGAAGAGATCGCCGTGGCCTCCAAGGACCGCGCCGGCGGCTACACCCGCATCACCAAGCTCGGCCAGCGCCGCAGCGACTCCGC
>CAYYJK010000394.1:0-3004 GCA_964472185.1 uncultured Prosthecobacter sp. | reverse complement strand
AGGGGAGAATATCCGGGCCCTATTTTTTCGGGACGGGTTTCGCGGCGGGGGCGGCGGTCTGGGCGGACAGGCTGCCGGCGGCGCCGAGCAGGGCGGTCCAGGCCAGGGCGGACGGAGCGGAGCGGGGGGATTCGGGTGTCATGCAGGTTTGGTGTAAGTGAGTTTCAGTCGCAACAATGGTGTTGCGAATAAATCTCACTTGCGGGAAGGTCAATCGGCTTTTTGAGATTTTGTCTCGATGATCAAAAAATGCCCTTTTGGCCTCAGGCCGGGCACTCGGTCGCGCGGCGGCTGCTGCGCTGGCTGACGGGTGGCTCTCAGTCCGAAGGACCGCCGTTCGGCCGGGTTTCCCGATCCGGCGGCACAAACGCGTCAGCTGCGCCCGGCGTGCGTCCAAGCGCGGTGCGAAGGGCGATCCACCCCGGTTGGGGACAGGGTTCCGCAGGCGCCGGAGCCGCCGGTTTGGAGAGGCCCGGCGGGACATTGGCGGGGGGACCCGGAGGTTTTTGACCCGGCCGGCGGCAACGAATTCGGAATTTTTGACCCCTCCACCCGCCAATGTCCCACCCCCTGGGAAAAGCTGGCGGGCCATGAACATCCACCTCACCGAAATCGCCTACCTGCTCGACCGCTCCGGCTCCATGGAACCGCTGCGCGAAGCCGCCGTCACCGCCTTCAACGACTTCCTTCGCGTCCAGCTCGACGTGCCCGGCGACGCCCGCCTCACCCTGGTGCAGTTCGACGACGCCTACGAAGTCCCCGTCGCCGCCTTGCCCGTGCAGGAGGTGTCGCAGCTCACCGCCGCCACCTACGAACCGCGCGGCAGCACCGCCCTGCTCGACGCCATCGGCCGCACCATCCTCGACTTCGACCGGCGCCTCGCCGGCGTCGCCGCGGCCGACCAGCCCGGCAAGGTGATCTTCGCCATCTTCACCGACGGCTTCGAGAACGCCTCGCGGGAGTTCACCGCCGGCCGCATCGGCGACCTCATCCGCGAGCACCGCGAGGCGAAGGGCTGGGAGTTCCTGTTCCTGGCCGCCAACCAGGACGCCATCGCCACGGCCGCCGCCCTGCACATGGACAAGAGCCTCAGCGGCGGCGTCGACTTCTGCCGGAGCGGCGTGGCGGCGACCGGCGTGGTCATGGCGCGCAAGGTGCGTGCCCTGCGCATGAAAAAGAGCGGCACGATGGACGCCCAAGCCTGTGTCGATGACGCCCTCACCCTCGACGAGATCGCCCGGCAGGAGCAGGACAAGTCTAAGCAGGGCTGAGCCGGGGGCGCGTCGTCGGGAGGCTCTCTCCCAACGACGCCTCCTTCACGAAAGGGGCGAGGGGAGTTTCGCATCACCTGGGTCGAGCGAAGAAACGGCGATCGCGCCTGCCGGTTCCGTGTCTCCTTCAGGAGAGGGTTCATCCGGCTGGATCGTTGTTCTTGGCAGCGGCAGTGCGAGTGGCCTGCAATCTGCCCAACTGCATGCGTCACTGAAGGTCGGTTGAGCATCGGCCCGGCTGGGTGGCTGGCCTGGGCGACCGCGAATGTGCCAAAGCTACGTCTTGAAAATGCGGGTTCGGTGGAAGGTCAAAAACTGGTTGTCGGGCAGTGCGGCGTCGTCTGGAAGCTGCAGCGGCTGCCCTTCGTAGGCGCCGAAATTGTCCCGGATCGCCGTCTGAGGCAGCGCCTCTTTCAGCCTTGAAGAAAGGATCATCTTCCTCTCGTCATCAAATGCGATGAGACCGCGGTCAAAGGCCGCATCGTGCAGCCGCGACAGGCAGAGACCGTTGCGCACGTTCAGCCTTTCCTCGGGATGCGTGCCCCAAGGCAAGATGTGCGAAGCGATGAGCAGTTCGCGCAGCTCGAGCCGGGTCACGCCGCAGCGGCCGCCGAAATTGTTGATCACGGCGTCCCGGAAATAGTCCTGACCGCGGCGCTGCTTGACCTGTGCGGTGGTTTCCGTTGCGCCCTGGTCCGGACGCCGCCGAATGCGGATGCCTTCCTTGGGCACCACTTCCAGCTCGCGGTTTTCATCCAGTTCGAACAGCCGCCGCAGCGCCTCTTCGCTGGCGGGGACGGATTCGTCCAGCGTTTCATGGAACTGTTTCCAGGCCTCGCGATCCAAACTGCTGGCTCCCTGCAACCCCTTGATGCCGCGCACCTTCAAGGCCGGATCGAGGGAGGCAAAATTGCAGAGCTTCAGTGCCAGGCTGTTGGCCCCCCGTTTCAATTTTTCCGCCACGGCCAGGATCGCGGGCTGCCGGGCATGCAGCTGTCCGAAGGTCAGTTTGTGATAAAGGTTGAGTGCAACGAGCAACTCTTCGCGCGTCCATCGCCTGCCAGCAGCCATGCCAGGATCCTGTCAGGAATTTTGGAAAAAGCGAATGTGCCGCTTGCCATAGTGACCGGCTTCGCACTCCATCGTTTCGAAGCCGGCAGGTGAGTTTGCTCGACCACACTGGAAACCATGTCCGACATCTTCACCCCCGAGAAGCGCAGCGAGGTGATGGCCCGCATCCGGTCGCGGGGCAACCGGGGCACGGAGCTGGTGCTGGTTCGGCTGCTGCGGGCGCAGGGGCTGACGGGCTGGCGGCGCGGGCAGAAGCTGCCGGGCCGCCCGGATTTCGTCTTCCGGCGCGAGCGGGTCTGCGTGTTCGTCGACGGCTGCTTCTGGCACGGCTGTCCGCGCCATGCCACATGGCCGCAGCAGAACGCCGCGTTCTGGCGCGACAAGATCCTGCGCAACCGCGCCCGCGACCGGCGGGTGACGCGCGAACTGCGCGCCGCCGGCTGGAGCGTCGTGCGCATCTGGGAGCATGCCCTGAAACAGCCCGGGCCGGCGCTCGCCCGTCTGCGGCGCGCATTGCAGGCCGGGGCCGGCTGAAGAGCCCGTGATTCCGGCTCAGTGGCTCCCGCCGGTCTGCTGCCAGGCGGTGCGGGCGGCCTGCAGGCCGGCAAGGGTGCGGGCGAGGCGGTGCAGGCGGCCGGAGGTGAGGGCGCTGAGGCCCTCGT
>CAYYJK010000393.1:0-3013 GCA_964472185.1 uncultured Prosthecobacter sp. | reverse complement strand
CCCTTGCTCGACTGCAGGGCGACGACGTCCTTGAACACCACGGCGCTGGTCCAGTTGGCAGCCTTGGGCCGCTCCAGCTTCCAGCGATTCCGGCCGGTGGCCGCGTCGAGGCCCACCGCCAGCGATTCGCTGTCGTTCTCGCTCTGCACGACCAGGGTGTCGCCCGCCACCACCGGCGAGGAGGACATGCCCAGGCTGTTGCTGGCGTTCGAGTAGTCGTAGGTGAGGCCGCGCAGCCAGAGCAGGTTGCCGTCAAGGTCGAACGCGAACAGGTCGTTCGAGGAATAGAGGGCGAAGACGCGCCGGCCGTCGCTGCACGGGGTCGGCGCGGCGACGCTGGTCTTGTTGTGAGCCATGGTGCGTCCGGTCGCCTTCATGACCCGCTCCCAGAGCTTGCGGCCGTCCGCGGCGCTGAAGCAGAAAACGTGCAGGTTCGACTGGTCCGGGCCGCTGGCGCAGGTCAGGAAGACGCGGTCGCCGACGATGATCGGGCTGCTCAGGCCGCGGCCGGGCAGGTCGGCGCTCCAGGCCACTCCGACTTTCGGCCCGGGGGCCGCCTCGGACGAAACCGCCGAGGCGTTGGGACCGCGGAACTGCGGCCAGTCGGCGGCGCGCACCGACGGCAGGGCGGTGCAGGCAAGCAAGAGAACGGCAAGGGCTTTCATGGCGAAAATCTCCGGATCGGGTTCAAGGGCGTTCACTTCGCGGCGAGGATGGCCGTGCCGGTGGCGTCGCAGATTCGCAGCTGGAACTGCCACTCGACGGTCCACTGCTCGGTCTGCTCGTTCTGGCAGCATTTCACCAGGATCCGGTTTTTGCCCTTCTTGAGCTGCACCGGCAGCTTGTACTGGTCGAGCTTGGCGCCGCGGTGGTACTCGTCGCGGGCAAAGATCAGCTCGCCGTTGAGCCAGACTTTCCAGCCGTTCTTGCAGCCCAGGCGGATCTGCGCCTCGCGCGCCTCGGCGGACTCGAATTCCGTGTAGGCGTAGCCGGTCACCTCCTTGAGCATCGAGAAGGGCTTGTTGAAGTCGATCTGCCCGTATTCGTCCTTGCTGGTGAAGTCGATCCACTTCGCCTCGCCGCCCTTGCCGGGGTAAACGGCGTCGAGCTTGATCTCCTGCTCCGGCGGGAAGGCGGTGTCATAGCCCTTGCGATCGACGTTGGTGAAGGGGGCGATGAGCTTCCAGTTCATCAGGAAGCCGAAGTGGCGGGGCAGGTCGACCGGCTGCCCCTGGTCCTTGAGCTTCTTGGCCAGGCTCTTGATCTGGTCCTCGTCGCGGGCGCTGTTCATCGCCTGCTGCCAGGCGGCCACCGCCGCCTCCTTCTTGCCCTGGGCGAGCGCCTCGTCGCCCGCGTCCAGCAGCCGCGCCACCGGATGGCGGCGCAGTTCGCTGCTGGGGTCGTCCAGCAGCGCCGGCGTGATTTTCTCCGCACGCTCCGCATCGGCCCGCTGGATCAGGTCAAAGGCGGTGACGCGCGCCGCCGCGCTGTTCTTGGTGTCCTGGAGGAAGGTTTCCAGCGCCTGGACCGGCAGCTTGCCGGCGGCGGCCGCCCGGTCGGCCAGGGCGCTGACCGCCGCGCGCAGCCAGTTTTCCGCGAGCGGGTTGGCGCCGTTCATGCCGGCCAGCAGCAGGGGCAGCTGGTCGGGGCTGGCCTGGGCCAGGGTCTGCCAGGCGGCCGTGGCCTGCTCGTTGCCCTGCCCTTCCCGCGCCACCGCACGGATCTCGGCAATAGCGCTGTCGAGCGGAGCCGCGGCGGCGGCGAGGGGCAGGCCGGTGACGGCCAGGAGAAAAGCGATCCGTTTCATGGAAGTCCAGTTATCTGGCCGAGTCGGAGAAGTCTTTCAACCAAGAGGCGCCCAGACCTTTTTCTGCCGCGGCGACAAAGGACTCGATGTCGGGCCGGCTGAGCCGGGGGTGCTCCTTGACCGACTGCCGGTAAATGAGGGCGAAGTGCCGCGCCCCCTCCTTGAGGCAGGCCTCGGCGTCGGCATCGGCAAAGGCCGCCTTGGCGCTGCCGAGCATGAACGCGCGCAGCAGGGTGTCCTGCGTGCCCGGAGCCACGGCCTTGAAATGCTCCAGCCACTCGGCCACCGGCTTTTCGGGGATGTTGATGGGAAAATAGGGCGTCTGCTTCAGGTAGGCGAGCACCGCCGCGGCCGCCTGCTCGCCGTCCGCGGAGAAGGGCTTGGCCAGGTAAGCGTCGAGCAGCTGCTGGATGTGCGCGCGCAGGGCCGGGTCCTTGATGAGCTGGAAAATGAGTCCGACCAGGGTCTTCATGGCGCCCTGCCCGGCCTCGCCGGTGTCCGCCGGGCGCATGTGCCGGATGGTCACCACATGCTCGGCAAACACGGTGATGCCGACCCACTGCTGGATCACGGCCTCGACGGCCCCTTCGCTGGAAACGCCGAGTCGGGTGGCGGTGAGGGTGCGCGTGGCGATGGGGATGGCGTTCTGCTGCCAGAGCTCGAGCTCCCCCCCCGCCAGCTCGCCGAGCTGGAGGTTCTTGTAGCGCCCCTGGCGGACCATGCCTTCGAAGTCGTTCACGACGGCGTCCATCTCGGCCAGGATCCGGCGGTGCTTGTCCTCCACCGTCGGCAGCGCGGCGCCGGCCTTGAACAGGAAAACGTCGGCGCGGGCGCGCTCCTCGAGGTTCTCGTAGCGGACCAGCACCCCGCCGGCCCGGTATTCAAAGACGCCGCCCAGCCGGTAGGTGCCCAGCTGCTGGGGGAAGGCCAGCCCGGTGGCGTCGTGCTTCCAGGCCCGGCCGTCGCCGGCCGGAGCCTGCCAGGTGCCGGCCGGTTCGGCCGCATGCAGCAGGCCGGCCGCGAGAAAAACGAGGCCAAAAAGGAGGCGAGCCGGACGGGAGGAAATCATGCCGCGATGTTGCCCGGCAGGAGGAACGGACGCAACGGCATCTTTTCGGGGCGCCCAACAGCCGCCCGGAGGCGTTTCCCGCCCTTGACTCCCAGCCCCGCGAGGCCGAACTACTGCGCTTCAATTTCCCTCCCCAC
>CAYYJK010000392.1:0-3017 GCA_964472185.1 uncultured Prosthecobacter sp. | reverse complement strand
CAGCTGCTGATGAAGCACCCCATGGCCGACGCCGCCCGCCAGTACCTCAAGGGCCGCGGCATCAACGCCGACATCGCCAAGAGCTGGCAGATGGGCTATGCCCCGCCGTCCGCGCCGATGATCCGCCAGTGGGCCGCGCAGCACAAGTTCAGCCAGCCGCTGCTGCTCGAGGCCGGCCTGCTGGCGCTGAGCGAGGAGCGCGGCGACGCCTACCCGCGCTTCCGCCACCGCCTGATGTTCCCGATCCGCAACGACAACGGCGAAGTCATCGCCTTCAGCGGCCGGGTGCTTGAGGCCGACGCCAAGTCCGCCAAGTACCTCAACTCGCCGGAGACCTGCGTGTTCAACAAGAGCAAGGTCTTCTTCGGTTTCGACAAGACCCGGCGGCCCATCTCCAAAGCCAGCCAGGCGGTGGTCTGCGAGGGCCAGATCGACCTCATCATGCTCTACGAGGCCGGTTTTCAGAACGTCGTCGCGCCGCTGGGCACGGCCTTCACCGAGTTCCACGCGCGCGCCCTGAAGCGCCAGGCCGACGAAGTGGTGCTCTGCTACGACTCCGACAACGCCGGCTACAAGGCCGCCGAGCGCACCTTCCGCGAACTCGCCCCCACCGGCCTCATCGTCAAGGTCGCCAGCCTGCCGCCGGGGGAGGATCCCGACTCGCTGCTGCGCAAGCAGGGGCGCGAGGCGTTCGCCCGGCTGCTGCAGGAGGCGCGGGACTTCGTCGATTACCAGGTCGAAGTCGCGGGCACCCGGCGCAACCTCGACGAAATGCGCGAGCGGGTGCGCTTCGCCGAGGAGATGCTCGCCAACATCCGCCTGCTCGACAGTCCGGTGGCGCGGGAAACCGCCGTCCAGCGCGTCGCGGTCCGCCTGGGCATGCCGGAGGCGACCCTGCGCAAGATGCTGCAGAAGCCGGAACCCCGGTCCGGGCCGGCCCGGGAGGCGGCCAAGCCCGCGGAGACCGCCGGCCAGCGCCTGCTGGCCAGCCAGGACCGCAACGCCCTGCTGCTCTGCCGGCTGGCTCTGGTGGACGCCCAGGTCCTGCACTGGCTGCGCCAGTCGGGCCAGGAGAAGGTGCTCAACGAACTCGCCGGCATGGAGCTGCTCGGCCGCGTCTGGCAGGGCCAGTTTGATCCCGCCGATCCGAGCGCCCTGAGCCTGTTTCTGAGCAGCCTGGAGCGCGATGAGGAGGCGGCCCTGACCCAGCTGCTGCACCTGCCCGTGCCGCCCGGTGGCATGGAGGAGGCGCGCCACGCCCTGCAGGCCCTGGAAATCGCCCGGCTGCAGGCGCACAAAGAGCGCCTGCAAACCCAGCTCAAGCAGCCGAAACTGAGCCCGGGGGACGCCGCCGACATCCAGCGCGAAATCATCGACATCCACCGCGCCCTGCAGGAGACCCAGCGCAGCCTGAGCCGGTCCGAACCCGGCTGATCCGCAGTGCCGGGTCTTTTGCCTTCCCCGGCCGGTGAGCCGGCGCCAAACTTGGCCCCAGACCTGCTTAAGCAGTTGGTCAGCCAACCAGGCACCAACCACCATGCTATTCGACGATTATCAGCCGGAGAATTTCTACGATGAAATGTTCGCCGGCAACGGGCGGACGCGTCCGCATTACCGCTGCGTGGCGGAGGCCCTCAACCCGGTCACCCCCGAAGAATTCCGCGGCAAGCAGGCGGCGGTGGAGGCGGCCTTCATGCGCGGCGGCGTCACCTTCACGGTGTACAGCGACGCCCAGGGCACCGAGCGCATCTTCCCGTTCGATTGCGTGCCGCGGGTGATCTCCGCGGAGGAATGGGACGTCATCGAACGCGGCCTGGTGCAGCGGCTGACGGCGCTGAACCTGTTCCTGCACGACATCTACCACGAGCAGAAGATCCTGCGCGACCGCGTCATCCCGCCCCAGTATGTGCTCAGCGCCCGGCACTTCCGGCGCGAGTTCATGCATTTCTCGGTGCCGCGCGACATCTACGTGCACATCTGCGGTTCCGACCTGATCCGCGACAAGGACGGCCGCTACCTGGTGCTGGAAGACAACCTGCGCTGCCCCTCCGGCGCCAGCTACATGCTGGAAAACCGCTCCGCACTCAAGCGCACCTTCCCGGAACTGTTCCAGGCCAGCGGCATCCGCCCCGTCGGCAACTACCCGGCCGAGCTGCTCAAGGTCATGCAGTACTGCGCGCCCGCCAACTTCGACGGCGGCGACGCCCCGAACTGCGTGCTGCTCACGCCCGGCGTGTACAACAGCGCCTACTTTGAGCACGCCTTCCTCGCCCGCCAGATGGGCATTCCGATCGTCGAGGGGCGCGACCTGGTCGTGCGCGACTTCAAGGTGTTCATGCGCACGACCGCCGGCCTGGCCAAGGTCGACGTGATCTACCGGCGCATCGACGATGACTTCCTCGACCCGTCGGTGTTCCGGCCCGATTCGCTGCTCGGCGTTCCCGGCCTGGTCAACGCCTACCGGGCCGGCAACGTCAGCCTGGCCAACAGCATCGGCACCGGCGTAGCCGACGACAAAGTGGTCTACTACTTCGTGCCGCGGATGATCAAATACTACCTCGGCGAGGACCCCATCCTGCCGAACGTGGACACCTACCTGGCGTCGGAGCCGGCGGACTGCGCGTACATCCTCGACAACCTGTCCAAACTGGTGGTGAAGTCCGCCAACGAGGCCGGCGGTTACGGCATGCTCATGGGCCCCTGGGCCGCCAAGGAGGAGATCGAAAACTTCCGGCGGATGATCGAGGACAACCCGCGCAACTTCATCGCCCAGCCGCCGATCTCGCTGAGCCGCCATCCGACCTGGACCGGCGACCGCTTCGAAGGCCGCCACATCGACCTGCGCCCCTACATCCTGTACGGCGAGAAGATCGTCGTGACGCCGGGCGGGCTGACCCGCGTCGCCCTGCGCAAAGGCTCCCTGGTGGTCAACAGCTCCCAGGGCGGCGGCTCCAAGGACACCTGGGTGCTGCGCCAGTCCGTGCCCGAATGAGCCCCGTTCTCCCGCCCGCCGACCC
>CAYYJK010000391.1:0-3032 GCA_964472185.1 uncultured Prosthecobacter sp. | reverse complement strand
GGTAGCCGAGCCGGTGCACCTGCTCGACCCGCTGCAGCAGTTCGGCCTCGCTCCAGGCTTCCTGGCCCATGGCATCGCCGGTGTAGCCGTTCCAAACGCCCTCGCCAGTGGGCGGTGGCAGGCCGCCGATCTCCGCCGGGGCGGACGTCGGGGCACGGGCGGCCGCGAGCTTCGCGGCGCGGGCGCCGTCGGCCACACAGAGCAGGTGCTCGCGGGTGCGCACAAACAGGCGTCCGTCGGCGATGGCCGGCGTGGCGATGATCTCCTCGCCCAGGTCGTTTTTGCCCAGCACCTTGAGCTCCGGACCGTCCTCGAGGACCACGATGAAGCCGTTCTTGCCGGCGATGAAGACCTTGCCGCCGGCGGCGACGGGCGAGGCGAAGTAGTCGCCGAAATTGCCGATGCGGCTGCGTTCCCAGAGCACCTTGCCGTCGCGGGTGTCGTAGCAGCTCGACATGCCGCCGCTTTTCACCAGGTACAGCCGCTGGTTGTAGAAGAGCGGCGAGGACAGGTTGGAGGGCGTCTTGTGGTCGTGATTCCAGAGCACGTGGGTTTTAGTGACGTCGCCGCTGCCGCCGCCGCGCACGGCCTGGATGATGTTGCCGCCGGCCGCCATGTTGTCCGGGTTCTGGAAGGCGGTGTCGATCTCGTCGGGCCCGATGACCCGGTCGCGATTCTTGTCGGAGGCGTCAAACCGCTCGTGAAACTCCTTCGGGGTCTCGTCGCGGGCGAGGATGCCGTCCTGGTTGGTGTCGAGCCATTCGAGCAGGGCGTGCTTGAGGGTGCGGGTGGCGTCGCCGTAGCTCTGCACCGCGAGGTAGATGACGCCGTCGTGGACCGCCGGCGAGGTCATGATCGTGCGCAGCAGGGTGTTGCAGGTCCAGAGTTCGCGGCCGGTGGCCGGATCGTAACCCTTGAGCTTGCCGCTGCCGGCGACCACCAGGTCGGTGCGCCCGCCGGCTTCGCAGAGCACGGGCAGGGCGTAGCCGGCGAGCATGTCCTTGCGCAGGGTCTTCCAGCGTTCCCGGCCGGTCTTGGCATCCACCGCGATCAGGAACGGCGCCATGTCGTCGTCCTGGCAGAAGATCACCAGACCGGCGTGCACGATCGGCGAGGAGGCCGCGCCCCAGTCCATCAGGTAGGCGGGTTTGGGCAGCGGGTGGCGCCAGACCTCCTCGCCGCTGGCGGCGTCCAGAGCCAGCAGCCCGAGCGTGCTGAAGTGGACGTAGACGCGCTCGCCGTCGGTGGCCGGGGTCGAGGAGGCGTGGCTGTTGGGCGGGGTGATGCGCGGCAGCGGGCCGGTGGCGAACTCGCGGCGCCACAGCGGCCGGCCGCTGGCGGCGTCCAGGCCGAAGACTGCGAGCTTCTGCTCCGCCGCCATGGCCGTGGCGAACACCCGGCCGCTGTGGACGACGGGCGAGCCGACGCCGTCGCCGAGCCGCGTTTTCCAGGCGAGGTTGACCTCGGTCGAGAAGGTGGCTGGCACGGGTTTGCCGGTGGCGACGCCGCGGCCGTTGCCGCCTTTGAACTGGGGCCAGTCTTCGGCCTGGAGCGGCAGGAGGGCGAGGAGCGGGAGGAGGGGCCAGGCTTTCATGGGAGCGGTTCGGGTGCGGTCGGGCGTTCAGGAGTCGGTGACGCCGCCCTGCAGGCGGTTGTCCTGAACCAGGATGCGGCGGGTTTCGGGGCCGCGCTTGACGGCGACGCGGGCCCGGCCGGACCGGCTGTCGCTGAAGCGGTTGGCGCGGATGGTGACGGCTTCCGTGCCGCCCTGGATGTCGATCACGGCGCCGCCCTCGGCGGCGTTGTCGATGAAGTGGTTGTGCTCGACGAGGTTGCGGTGGCCGGCGAAGTCCGGGCCGCGTTCCGGCCGGAACAGCAGGCCGGCGACGCGGCTGCCGAGGACAGTGTTGCCGGTGATGAGGTTGTCGGTGTCGCGGTGGCCGATGGAGATGCCGACGCGGTTGCCGTCGATGCGGTTGTTCTCGGCCAGGCCGTACTTGACCCCCCAGCAGAAGAACAGGCCGATGTCGTTGCCGCTCAGCCGGTTGTTGCGGATGACCGGCCGCTGCGAGCCCGAGCCGGGGTGCAGGCCGAGGTTGGCGTTGTTCTCGCTGACGCAGTCCTCGACGACCACATCGTGGCAGATCTGCCAGCTGATGCCGTCGCCGTGGTAGTTGCGGGCGGTGACGCCGCGGATCGCGATGCGGTTGCAGTCCTGGAGGAAGATGCAGCCGGCGTGGTTGCCGTCGAGTTCGGCGTTGTGGGCGCGGTTGCCGTCGAGCACGAGGCGTTCGATGCGCACGTCCTCGATGTGATCGCCGCTGAGCAGCGGGAACAGGGTCGAGCAGGTCGCCTGGTGCATCTGCCAGAGGTTCTCGCGCAGCGGGGTGTCGAGCTTGAAGCGGTTGCCGCTGCGCGCCACCAGGGTGCGCTTGAGCACGGTCTGCCGGCCGGTTTTGGCATCCTGGGCGCGCAGGCAGACGCCGTCGCCGACGCGGAAACCGTCGGCGTCCTGCAGGGTGATCTCCTGGTCGTACCAGTCGCTGTCCAGCCGCAGCGGCGTGGTGGCCGAGGGTTCCTTGACCAGCAGGGTCTGATCGCCGTCGCCGACCAGATGCACGCCGCTCTGCAGGCGGACGGCGTTGCGCAGCCGGTAGGTGCCGGCCAGCACCCGTACCGTGCCGCCGCCCAGGCGCGCCACCAGGTCCACGGCGGCCTGGATCGCCCGCTGGTCCTGGCCGGTCAGGTCCGCCGCCTGTCCCGGCGGGCCGACGGTGACGGTCAGGTTTTCCTCCCAGGCCGGCTGCACGGCGAGGTCGCCGCTCGTCTGCCGCGGGGAGGTGACCGCTGGCCGTTCCGCAGCCGGGCAGGGGGTTCGGAGGGCGCCACCGAGGGCGAGCAGCAGGCTGGCAGGAAGCAGGAGGCGCGGCGGGGTCGGCATGGCGGGGTGGGAGCTCGGCGCCGCCTCAACCGAACAGTTCGGTCAGCGGCTGGCCTTCTTCGAGCAGGTTGTAGGCGCGGCCCAGGCGGTC
>CAYYJK010000390.1:0-3052 GCA_964472185.1 uncultured Prosthecobacter sp. | reverse complement strand
TGATTTCGCCGTTGTGGGCCAGCATCCGGAAGGGATGGCTGAGCGCCCAGGTCGGAAAGGTGTTGGTCGAAAAGCGCTGGTGGAAGAGCGCCAGCGAGGTCTCGTAGTCGTCGCTCTGCAGGTCGGTGTAGAACTTCTCAAGCGAGGACGGCAGCAGCAGCGCCTTGTAGACGATGGTGCGGTGCGAGAACGAGGCGATATAGAAGTCGGCCAGCTTGGCCTCCTTGCTCTTGGCGCGCAGCTCGCGGCGCACCAGGTACAGTTCGCGCTCGAAGGCGTTGTCGTCCATCTCCGCGGGCCGTTCGGCCAGCAGGTGCTGGATGAAGGGCATCGTCCGGCGGGCCTTGTCGCCCAGCTCGTTCGGATTGACCGGCACGTCGCGCCAGCCCAGTACCTTGATGCTGCGGTTGCGCAGGATGCCCTCGGCGACCAGTTGGATCTTCAGGCGCTCGGTCTGGTCGTGCGGCAGGAAGAACACCCCGACCGCGAGGTCCATCGGGTGCTCGAGCTTGTGCCCCAGCTTCTCCACTTCGGGCAGCAGCACCTTGTGCGGAATCTGGGTCAGCACGCCGGCGCCGTCACCGGTCACCCGGTCGGCATCGACGGCGCCGCGGTGCTGCACGCTGCAGACGCCGCAGATGGCCATGTCGAGGATCTCCCGGCTGCGTTTTCCATGAATGTTCGCTACAAAGCCGACGCCGCAGGCATCGCGCTCCAGGTCCATGCGGTGGAGCGTGCCTTCATTGGGGATGTTCTGGTCGTAGAAGGGGTATTTCATGGGGCGGAAAATCCCCCCCGGTACCCGAACGACAGCCGTTTGGGCGAAGGGGGGCGGCATTTTGTCCTTTTTAAGCCTCTTGGCAAGCAGGGAGAATACCAAGCGCGCCGCGCAATGCCCGCCGCCGGCCGGCCAGCCCCGATTTCAGGCCGCTGCGGCCGCGTTCGGCCTTCTGATACTTTTTTGCGGGGGGGCGGTACTTTTGGGCGTACATCCGCCGCCGCCGCCCTCAGTCGCCGTCCGGACCGCCCTCAATCACCGCCCAGGCGTTGTGATTGTGGATCGATTCGAAGTTCTCCGCCTCGACCCGGAACCAGCGGATCTGCGGGTGCCGGGAGGCCTTCTGGGCGACCGTGCGCACCAGGTCCTCGACGAACACCGGGTTGTCGTAGGCCGCCTCGGTCACGAACTTCTCGTCGGGGCGCTTGAGCACGCTGAACAGTTCGCTGCTGGCGCTGGCTTCGACCAGCTCGATCAGGTCTTCGATCCAGACCGGCTCGCGGAAGCGCACGGAAAACGTCACCTGCCCGCGCTGGTTGTGCGCGCCGCGCTCGCTGATCGCCTTGGAGCACGGGCAGAGCGTGGCCACCGGCACTTCGACGGTGAGGACGTAGTCGATCGCTTCACCCTCGGCGTTCACCTCGAACACCACGCCGTAGTCGAGCAGGCCCACGGCTTTGGTCACGGGCGCCTGCTTGGCGCGGAAGTAGGGGAAGCGGATCTCGACATGGGCTTTGCGCGCGTGCAGGCGGGCCAGCAGTTCGCGCGGCATGGCGGCGACTCCGGCCACGGTCAGCTCGCGGCCGTGTGCGTGCAGCACCTCGACGAAGCGGCTCATGTGGGTGCCCTTGTACTGGTGGGGCAGATCCACCGCCATGGCGACCACGGCGACCGTGTGCTGCTCGGCCTGGTCGCGGTCGCGGATACACAGGGGGAAGCGCAGGTTTTTGACACCCACCCGGTCGATCGGGAGACGGCGGTCGTCGCGCTCGTTCTGGGTGTCCTTGAGGGGGGCGTTCATAGGGTAAACAAAATTTCCCACTGCCGCGGCAGGCAGCAGTGGGAAAAATTCAGGCACGGAGCCGGCTCCGGATCAGGGGAGCAGGTTGACGGCGCGGGCGCGCTTGACCTCGCGGGTGACCTTGCGGTGCAGCCAGGCCGGCAGCCCGGTCACGCGGCGGGGAATCAGCTTGCCGGTTTCGGTGAGGAAGCGGGCCAGGAGCTCCGGGTTGCTGTAGTTCAGCTTCTCCACGGGGATGTCCATCCGGCGGCGCGGCATGCGGCGGTTGGACTTGCGCAGGGCAATGAGGCGTTCAGTGGTCTTCGGTTGCATGACGGGTGCGGCAGCGGGTTAGCGGATCTCGCGGTGCAGGGTACGGCGCTTGAGGAAGGGATTGAACTTCACCTTCTCCAGACGGCCCGGGGTGCGAGGGCTCTTTTTGTTGCGAGTGCTGACGTAGCGGGACGTGGGCTTGCCCTCCGCCTTGGCTTCCGTGCATTCGAGGATGATGATTTCGCGTGCCATAAAAATTGGGGCGGAAGTCTAGGTTACTCTTTTCCGAAGTCAAGCGACTCGTTGTTATTGCTGCTGGAGCCCGGGGTTTCGTCCTCGTCGCGCTCGTCGTCGCTGTCGTCGGCGGCCTCATCCAGGCCGAACAGGGAGCGGACCGGGCGGTTCCAGCGGCCGCCGCGCTGCTCGCGCTCGATGCGCTCCTGGCAAGCGACGGTGAACCGGGTGAAGGGCAGCGCCTCCAGGCGCTCCTCGGGGATCAGGTCGCCCGACATCTCGCAGATGCCGTAGGTGCCCTGGTCGATGCGCTTGAGGGCTTCGTTGATCTCGTAGATGGCGTCCTGCTCCTTGGCGAGCAGGCTGAGCGCAAAGTCGCGGTCGTAGGCGTCGCTGCCGGCGTCGGCCTGGTGCATGCCGAAGGCGGATTCATTGCCCTCGCTGTTGCGCAGGCTTTCGCTGGCCACGCCCTCGGCGGAGCTGAGGTAGGCGTCGCGCAGCTCGACCAGGCGGGCGCGCTGCTTCTTCAGGAAGGCGGCCGGCAGGACCGGCTTTTTCGGCGCCACTTCAAGGGTGATGCCCTCGTCCTCGATCGAGCGGGTGCGGCGCACGTTGGTGATCTTGGGCTGGTTCGCGGCGGGCTTTTTCGGCGCCGGGGCGGCCTTTTTCGCCGGAGCGGGGGCCGGTTTGGCGGGCGCAGCGGCCTTCACGGCCGGAGCCGGCTTGGCGGCAGGCGCGGGCGCCTTCTTCGCCGGCGCCGGCTTGGC
>CAYYJK010000389.1:2626-3094 GCA_964472185.1 uncultured Prosthecobacter sp. | reverse complement strand
TGGTCTTGTTCAACGGCACCGAGATCGGCGTGTTGAGTCCGTTGGGCTTGATCGTCAGCAGCGGTGTGGCCGCCAGCGGTTCATTGGCTTCGAGCACGAGGGCGAGCGGGCCGGGGCCGGCCGGCATGCCCTTGTCGTAGCTGATCTGGAAGGCTGGCGCAGTGCGGTCGAGGCGGTAGGCGATGAGGTTGGACAGCGGGCTGGCATTGCCGGCGGCGTCGTAGCCGACGACGGCGAGATGCAGGTTGCCATCGGCCGCCCCGGTGAGCGTGAAGGTCTGCACATCGAGCAGAGCGCTCTGACCGCTCGCTTGGGCGGCCTCGGTGAAGGGGGCGCTGTGCCAGAGGACGCGGTACTTGACCGGGCGTTCGCCGGCCGGCGCGAAGCCCCAGCGCAGCACGAGGCCGCGGAAGGCGTCGTACACCGGCGGTTCTTCGAGCACCACCGCGGCCGGCGGCCCGGAGTCGC
>CAYYJK010000389.1:0-2616 GCA_964472185.1 uncultured Prosthecobacter sp. | reverse complement strand
GGTCAAGCCGGACGTTGACTTCGCGGGCGGACTCGTTGCCGGCGCGGTCGCGGGCCAGCAGGCGGGCGCGCACCGGTCCGGCGGGCAGAGCGCGCACGTCCCAGCGGAAGTTCAGGCTGCCCGCCGCGGAACTGGCGAGCAGCTGGTCGCCGGCATAAAAGCGCAGCCATTCCAGACCGAGCGCGGCCGTGGCGCTGCCGGTCACTTGCAGCGGCCGGCTGATGACCTGGCCATCGGTCAGACTGAAGGCCTGAATCGCCGGACCCGCAGTGATCAGGGTCACGTTGACCGGCAAGGCCGCGCTGGTCTGGCCGGTGAGGCTGCGGAACTGCACGAACACCGTCTTCAGGCCCGCGCCGGGGGAGAGCCTGTGGCTGGCGGCAAAGGGCTGCGGGCTGTAGGTGGCGGTTTCGCCGGCGGGGAAAATGTCCTGCCAGAGCACGCCGGGGAAGAGCGAGTCCTCGCTGAGGCGGAAGGCGACGGCATTGGCGGAGGCGAGCTGCAGCGGCAGGTCGCGCACGCCGGTGCTGGTGAGGCCGCCGGCGGCCGCGAAACCGGCAGCGAGCACGGGTTCGCCCGTCAGCGGCGATCCGGTGTTGACCGCGCCGGCGACGCGGGCGGCGATGTCGGCGGGCTGGCTGCTGCCCCACCAGTTGCCCGGCATGTCGAGCACGGCGCCCGCACCGGCCACGAGCTCCGCGTCGTGCAGGCTGTTGGTGCGGACGACCGAGTTGGTGACGTTGACCAGGGCGCTGTTGGCGGCACGGACCCCGCGGTCGTTGAAGGCAAAGAAGCTGCCGGCCACCTCGAGCTGGGCGCTGCCGCTCGCGCCCAGACCCTGGCCCTCGTTGCGGACGCAGAAGAGCGGTCCGAGTTGCGGGCGGCCGCCGGCCACCTGCAGGCCGCGTCCGTAGCTGACCCACAGATGGCCGAGGCGGGTGCCTGAGCCGGGGCCGCTGAGCACGACGCCGTGCCAGTCGCCCTTGGCGGGCGCTATAGCGGCGGAGGTGAGGTGGATCGGCCTCAGTGGCGTGCCTTCGGCGACGAGATCGCCCTCGATGGTCAAACCGGTGCCGGCGGCGAAGCGCAGGGTCGTGCCCGGCCGGATGGTGAGGGTGGCGCCCGGCTTCACCACCATGGGCTGCAGGACGTCGAGCGTCTGGTCAGCATCGACGGCGCCGAGGGTGAGGTCGGTGGTGATCTGCCCCGCCAGCGGATCGCTCCAGACCCGGGGCGTCACGGCGGGGTTGAATTCGCCGAGCCGGTTGAAGCCGACCACGGCGATGTGGTAGGTCTTGCTGCGGTCGAGGCCTTCGAGGTCATGGGTCTTGATCGCGGCGGCCAGCTGCACCGCTGGCGTCAGGATGCTGACGTCGGTGAACGGCTCTTCCTCGACGTAGACACGCCAGCCCTGAAAGCCGATCAGGGCGGCGGTGTCGTAGGCGCTCCAGTCGAGGCGAGCGCTCTGCGGCGTGGGCGCGCTCAGAATCAGGGCCACCGGCGGCGGCAGCGTGCTGGTCAGCTGGATCGGCACCGCGGTGACCGCGGCGTCCGAGTTGCCGGCGGCGTCGACGGCGGCGACCGCGGCGTAGTAGGCGGTGTCCGGCTGCAGGCCGGTGAAGGTGTAGCTGCGCGGGGCGGCGCCGAGGCCGCCGACGGCGGTCAGACCGGCGGTGGAGTTGAAGTCCGCGCTTTGCAGGTACACGCGGAAGGCGTTGAGATCGGCCGGTGCCGCATAGCCGCTCCATTGGATCGTCGCGCTGTTCACCGTCGTGGCGCCGAGCGCGGGCAGCGGGTTGGGGGGCGGGCTGACGTCGACGTCGAAGGCGAAGACCGAACCGGCGGCCATGACGCGGCCCTGGCTGTCCGCGGCGGCGCTGGCGGCGAGGCTGTAGGCGCCGCCGTTGCCGGGACCGAAGGCGGCGGCCGAGCTGCGGAACTGGGTGGCGGAGAGCCAGGTGCCGCCGGCCGGCAGCACCGCCGGGGTCGGAGCGTTCGCGCTCGCCAGGGCCAGCACGGGCAGCACGGCGGGATTCATCGGCCGGTCGAAGGTCAGCGTGAAACGCACGTCGGCGGCGGCGCGCACCGGACTGGCGTAGTTGCTGACGACCTGGGTGACGACCGGCTTGAGCGAACGGCTGGTGTAGTGGGCGGTGAAGCTCATCGCCGGCGCGTCGAGGGTGTTGAAGGTCTTGCTGAACTGGCGCTGCTGGCCGAAGAAGACGCCGTTGAGCTTCCAGTGATCGAACACGTACTCGGTGTCGCCGTTCTCGATGCTGGCGCTTGCGGAGAAGGCGGCGGACTGGCCGTTGGTGAAGGTGCCGTCGCCGGTGGTGACTCCGAGGCCGGGCGGCTGGGTCGCGGTGACCACCTCGTGAACCGGATTGGCCTCGACGAAGACCGCCTGCAGGATGCGCGGCCCGGTGACGCTGAGGATGAGCACCGCCTCGCTGCCCATCTGCACGCTGTTCTCCCGCCAGTGGCCGAACAGGTAACCCTGGCTGGGCGTGGAGGTGAGCTGGGCGCCGGCGCCGGCAGCCTCAGCGGCACCGGCTTCTTCGCCCACGGCGCCAGCGCCCAGATCACCTCCACGCCCAGCCGGGGTTGCCTGTTCGG